>CAYPNR010000085.1:3015-8688 GCA_964412125.1 uncultured Planctomycetota bacterium
CGAAGAGGCCGAGGCTCTGTATCGAGAGGCGTTACGCCTCTGTCCGGCCGAGGCCCGCTACCATCACCATCTCGGCCTGCTTCTGGGCAGGAGAGGCGACGACGAGAGCGCCGTCAGGCATCTTTTTCTGGGCGTGGCTCTCGATCCGACGCTCACCGACCTGTTCGAGCGGACGGGCGCGGTGCTTTTCAGACTCTGGCGACGCGACGGCGATCGCCGCCTGCTCGACGACGCGCTGCTTCTTTTGCGACGCGCCGCCGCGCAGGACCCCGCAGGCGTCCTCTCACGCATGTGGCGACTGACCGACGACCGTCGACTCGTCGAGCGCGCCACGTGCGTGGACGCGCGCGCGCGCATAGCCTTCCTGCGCTCGCTGCGGGCCCGCGGACTGTGGATAGCGCTCCGCAAGGAAGCGGCCGAGCCGCTTCCGGCGCAAGGCCGATCGACGTCGGACGCGGAGCGACTCCTGCTTCTCGGAGAAGCGGAGTTGCGCAGCGGACACGAAGAGACGGCGCTGCTGACTCTGAAAGCGTATCTCGACGAGGCGCCGAACCGTTTCGACGCGCTCCGGCGCGTGCAGTCCGCCTTCGCGAGCGCGCGTCGCTGGGACGTCGCGACTCTCTTCTGGGGAGCGTGGCGGGAGGAACGACATCCGACGCAGGCGCTGATCTACGAACTCGAGGCGCTGCTGCGGAGCGGTCGCGCCGGGCGGGCGGCGGCGCGGCTCAAACCGCTGGAGCCGCTGAAGACGCCGGAGTTGCTGAGCCTTGCGTGGCGCGTGGACGAGGCGCTCGGCAACAAGGAGCGAGCGTACAGACATCTACGTCTGTTGATGGCCATTCAGCCCCGACAGGAGCGCTGGGCGGCGGCCGCGGCGCGACTCCTGCTCGGAACGGGACAGCGCAGTCAGGCCGTCGCGCTGCTGCGCCGCTTCGTCGCGGGCGTTCCGGAAGCGGCGGAAGCGCGTCGTTTTCTCGTGGAACTTGAAGCGCAACCGCCGTCGCCGCGGTAGAATCTATTGGAGCGACGAACAGGGGAGGTCGACGTCGTGCTCGGAAACGTCGTGCGTGTGGTGCTGGTGTTGTCGGTGGCCGTCGCGGGCGTCGCGACGGCGGGCCGTCTCAGGCGCGTGGCGCCCGTCGCGCGGATCGCCGCGGCCGACGGCCCCGACGCGTTGACCCGTCGACTGGAAAGATCGCTTCTCATAGTGGACCAGCAGACGCGCATGGAAGCGGTCCATCGCCTGGCGGCCGAACTGGCGCGACAGTTGTCGGTGCGTTGCGTCCGCGTGGAGGGCGCCGCCGCAAGCGGTCGCATCTTCGATCCCTCCCAGGTCGCCGGTCTTCTCGTCGTCGGCGCCGCAGGCGAAAGTGGGAAAGCGCCGGTCGTCTTCGTTCCCGCCAGACCGAAAGGAACGCATCTGCTCATCCTGGCCGACCGACACGCCAACTGGTTCACGGTGCTGCGCCTGCTTCAGACCGTTTGTCCGCCGTTTGTGCATTTCATCCTCTACGGCTGTCTGGATCCGCTCTCCGGCCGGACGGCGTGGCTGTCCACGGAGATGCTGCGGAAGCCCGAGGAGCGCTCCCTGCCGGCCGAGTATCCGCACAAACTGCTTCTGAGCGGAGACGGCGTGGTGTACTTCGACGACAGAGAGACGCCTTCGCCCGAGGTGCTGGCCCGACGCACCGACAACCTCAAAGGAGGCGAGCCGCTCCTGCTGGTCCGTTACGTGCCCCGACACAACGTTCCGTTCGGAGTTCTGCTGCCCCACATCCACGCGCTCGTCCGCTCCGGAGTCACCACAGTCTACATACTTCACAAACCGTACCAGAGCAACGACGAGTTCGTGATGTGGGACGCCCTCGAGCAGTATCTGGAGCAGCGCCCCGAGATAGAGAAACGCCTCAGGAAGATACGCAAGCAGGCCGAAGACCTGCTCGCCGCGTTCCCGCCCGCCTCCGGGGACCCGGCGAAGACGCGTATCTCGCTGACGCCCGAGCATCCGGCCTGGCCGAGACTGGAGACCCTCTCGGAGTCCATGAGAGACACTCTCCACGACGGCATGCTGCCGAAGGAGTTGACGCGTTTCTGCGACAAGATCGACGCGATAACGGAGTACGAAAAGGGAACGCTTTCGAGAGCCGATCTCGAAAACGCGCTGCGGACGCTCCGCTACCGGATCGATCCCGACGAGCCGCCCGACGCCGGAAAGCGCAGCGGCGAGTCGAAGTAAGCGACGAAAGACGCGTCGATCGGAGCCGCCGACTATCGCTTCAGACGGGCCAGCGCTCTCTTGGAGATGTACGCCTCCTCCGTGCCCGGATGCTCCTTCACGATGCGCTCGAGCCACTCGATCGCCTTGTTCTTGTCGCCCAGAGTGTAGTTCGCCTGCGCGAGATGGAGTTTGAGCAGCGCTCCGTACCTGGTCTTCGGATACTTCTCGAGGTAGGCTCCCAGTTCCTTACGCAGTTCGCCGGCCCGCTCCTTCGGATCCTTCTCCTCCATCTTCGCCATCAGACCCGCCATCAGCCGCATCAACGAGACTTCCGTCTCCAGACCCAGAAACTTCGGGTCCAGTTTTTCCAACTCCTTCAGCGTCTCGAGCACCTTTTCGGCTCTCTCCTTCACCTCGGCGTCCTTTGCCGGCATGAAGAGCGCGTAGAGTTCCGCCAGGTCGAAGAGCGCCCTGGCCTTCGCCCCCTTTTCGTTGTCGGCGTCCAGTTCCGCGGCTTTCTTGAACTCCTTTTCGGCCCGCTCGTACTGTCGCGCCACGCGCATCGCCTCGCCGAGCGCGACTCTCTTCGACGCGTCCTCCGGCGCCTCCGCCACGGCCGTCAGCGCCGCGCCGGCCTTCTCGGCGCGCGCGGCCATCAACTTGAACAGCGGCACGTCCACGTATCCTCTTATCCGCATCACCTCCTCGCCGGCCGCCGTCAGAAACAGGGTGTGCGGCACGCCGCGCACGTGATACTTCTTCGCCATCCCGCGCGCCTCCTCTCCCGAGGGTCTGCACGGCACGAAGGTCTCGTTCATGATCCCGGCGACTTCCCCGTCGGAGAGCGTCCCGTGCTCGAACCTGCGGCACCACGGACAACGCGAGCCGCTGAAGTAGACCGCGACGAGCCGCTTCTCCTTTTTCGCGACCTCCTGCGCCGCCTTCCAACTCGCCTTCCACTCGATCTTCGCCTTTCCGTCGTCCTGCGCCACGAGCAACGCCGCGATCGCAACGAAAAACACCGGCAGAGCAAACCTCACTCATCCGTCCTCCAGAACGGTCTTTTCGAGCCTCACGAATCCATACGTCGCCCGCGCGGGACTATTCCGGGCGACAGGCGTTTCATTTCCCCCCAAGCGCGTCGAGTTCGGATTTCGCCTCCGCGTTGCCGGGCTCCATCTCCAGGGCGCGTTCGAGGTGCTTTTTCGCCGCCGCCTCGTCGCCCGCGGCCGCGAGCGCGCGGGCGAGCAGGACGTGCGCCTCCGCGCTCTCTTCTGCGGCGAGAGCCGCCTCCGCCGCCTCTTTCGCCGCCGCCGTCCCGCCTTTGGCGAGGCAGGCGCGCGCGCGCAACAGATGGACGCGCACAGAGGGTCGCGCTCCGGCGAGCGCCTTCAGGGCGCCGTCCGGGTCGGCGGCCGCAAGATACATGGCCGCCGCGTCGAGACGCTCCTGCCCGGTGGGCGACGCGGCGAGCAAGGCCTCCGCCGCGAGTCTCGGACAGTCGAGTCTCCGCCAGAGATGCGCGAGCAGGCGCCCGGCGTCCTTCGAGCCGAGAGCCGAAGCGACCTCCGCCTGCGTCGCCGCCGCCCTCAAACGGTCCTCGGCAAGCAGGGCGTGGGCGAGCAGCAGACGCGCGCGCGCGTCCGCAGGGTCCTCCGCGAGACGCCGACGCAGCAGGGTCGCCGCTTCGCGACCGCGGCCGCACGCCAGCAGCAGGCCGGCGAGTCGCAGAACGAGCGGACGGTCGCGCTCGCCGAGCGCGTACAACACCGACAGCACCAGCGCTTCGCCTGCGGCGCCTTCCAGTCCCTCGAGCATCGCCACGGTGCGGAGCAACTCCCGCAGGTCCTTCACGAGGGGACAGGAGGCCAGTTCCTTACGAGCCGCGTCCAGTTTTCCGGAAGCGGCGAGCGCGCGTACGAGTTGGAGGCGATACGCCTGCCTGTCGGGTTTCTTTTTCAGAGCGGCGCGCAGGTGCGCGACGGCCTCCGCGTGGCGGCCCAACCTGTAGAGACAGGCGGCCGCGTTGGCGTGGGCCTCCGGCTCGTCCCGCTCGGCCAGCACCCGTTCGAACCGCTCGAGCGCCTCGGCGTAGCGCCCCTCGCGAAACAGACGTACGCCGTCTTCGAAGTCCGCCGTCACGTCGAGCAGCACCAGTATCAGCATCGCCAGAAGCATCAGGCTCCCCTCACGCGGATCCGCGCCCTGCGGTGAGAGACACGATGAACTCCGCGGCGCGGTGCTCCAGTTCGGCGGTCAGACGCTCGACACGGCCGCTGAGGAAGGCGTGCGCCAGAAGCAGCGGAATGGCGACGAACAGACCCGCCTCGGTCGTGACGAGCGCCTCACGAATACCGCCGGCCAGAAGACGCACGTCACCGGCGCCGTACGCCGTTATCGACTCGAACGTCCGGATCATGCCGGTGACCGTGCCGAGCAGGCCGAGCAGCGGCGAGACCGTCGCGCAGACCGCGATCGCGCCCAGAAAACGTTCCATGCGCGTCGCTTCTATTCCGACCGCGTCGGCCGCGGCCTCCTCGAGCGCGTCGCGGGCCGCCGGCCAGCGCTCCGCGACGGCCGCCATCACGCGCTCGGCGGACGTGCCGCGCCGCAGTCGCTCCGCGGCCTCGGCCCGATCGGCGAGCACACGTTTCGCGGCGGCTTCCGCCGAGGCTCCTCCGACCAGTCGCCTGCCGAGTTCCGCCACGCGGACCACCACCAGTATGAAGCCGAGCAGCGCCACCAGTCCGATGGGCACCATGACCACACCGCCGCGGCTGAGATGCTCCCAGAGTCCTTCTCCGCCGGCCAGCGCCTCCCGCGGCACCCGTCGCGACGCGTCCACCGGCAGCGTCACCGTCGCGGCTTCCGTCTCCGCGTCGGAGAACGCGCGTCGCACCCGCTCCTCGAGCGCCGCGCGCGCCTCCACGTACTCCCAGCCGCCCGCGGCCCGCGGCTCCACCGCCATCAGCCCCGCACGTGAGCCGTCCTCGGTCAGATAGAGTCGCGCCAGCAAGCCCAGCACAAGAAATCGCGCGCCGCGCACCTTGCCGTCGTCGCAGACCACCTCGCCTTTCTCGCGACAGAACGTCCGCGCCGCCCTGCCGAGAAGGTCGAGCGCCGCAAACAAAGCCCCGGCCTTGCCGGCCCCGTCCTCCGCCGCGAGGCCCCCGGCGATCGCGCCTTCCACAGCGGAGCGACAGGCGGGCTCCGGCCCGCCGGAGAGCAACGCTTTCACTCCGTCCAGACACGCGTCGAGACGGCCGTCGAGTCGCGTCAACTCCTCTTTCAGTCTTCCGGCGTCGGCGTCGAGACGGGCGAGGCTCTCCTCGCTCCCGCGACGCGCCTCCGCGGCCGCTTTGAGTCTGTCCCGCAGAGTCGACAACTCCCGCTCCAGCGCCGCGCGGCGCCGCGCGCAGGCGTCGAGTCGACCGACGATTTTCTTCTGCTCGGCC
>CAYPNR010000086.1:0-8687 GCA_964412125.1 uncultured Planctomycetota bacterium
CAACCGACACCGGCCACACGAGCCTTTTCCCGACCCCCATCGTCGAAATCTCCCGATTCTCACCGGACCTGCGTCCCTGCAGGCCATTGTCGCGTTAAGTGGGTGTGAAATCAAGGCGTTCGCGCGTCGCCGGCGGTGGTGCGGCGCAGGCCCGGCGCGATTACAGGCTCCGCCCTCCGCCACCGACGCCGGAACATCATCGTATGGCCGCTTCCTCCGCGCTGCAATACAGCGTCAAGCCGCAGGCGCTCATGAAATCGTCCTGCCGCCCGCGCGTCGTCGTCCGCGATGCGGAGCCGCGCGCGTTACGTTGACTAAAGGCGCCGCGCAACGCATAATTGTGGACAATCGTTTCGAGGCGGAGGATGAAAACCCTCTCGCGGATAGCGGCGCTGGCGATCCTCGTCTGGGCCGTCGGCTCGATAGTGGCCGAACACGGATTCGTGCGCGCGGGCGAAAAACCGTCCGAAGCGCACGCCGCGTTGCACGCCGGTCTGGACGCGGCGTTCGTCCTGCTGCTGGCCGGCTACGTGGTGCTGCTTCTGGCGGTCGAGCGACGAGAGGACTGGATGAGGCGTAACCGGTTTCTCTTGGTGGCGGCGCTCGTCGGCGTTCTCGCACTGTTCGCGGCCCGCGGAGAGGCGTTCCGCTTGGTGGTGCTCGGCGTCAAATCGGTTGCGGCGCTGATACTCGGCTTCAGACTGGCGCTGGCGGTGCCCTCAAAACTCAATCTCACCACGCCTCTGGTCATCGCGGCCAGTTTCCTGCTCATCATCACCGCCGGCTGGCTGATGCTGATGCTGCCGGCGGCCGCCGCGCCGGACAGACCCCCGGTCGGCTCCGTGGACGCCCTCTTCACCGCGACGAGCGCCACCTGCGTCACGGGACTGGTGGTGCTCGACACCGGCGGCGACTTCAGCACCTTCGGTCAACTGGTCATCCTGATACTGATCCAGATAGGCGGACTGGGGCTGATGACGTTCGTGGCGTTCTTCTCGTTCGCGGCCGGCGCCGGTCTGCCGCTGCGCGAGCAGGCGATGATGCGCGAGGCGCTCAGCCTACGTTCGCTTTCGCATCTCGGCAACGTGCTCCGCTTCATCGTCGTCTCCACTTTCCTGCTGGAGGCGCTCGGCGCCGTCATAATATATCTTTCGTTTCCGTTCCCGGCGAACTGGTCGGCCGGCTACAGCGTCTACTTCAGCGTCTTCCACGCGATAAGCGCGTTCTGCAACGCGGGCTTCTCGCTGCTGACGCGCTCGATAACCTGCGCCGTAGGCTCGGTGCCGGTGAACCTGATATTCATGTCGCTCATCCTGCTGGGCGGCTTCGGCTTCGCGGTCAACCAGCGTATAGCGTGGCACGCGGGCAGACTGTTCGGCCGCGGCAGGCGTCCCGGACCGCCGTTCCGCGTGCACACACGTATCGCGCTGGTGGTCAGCCTGATTCTGGTCGTCGTCGGCGCCGCCGCCATATACACGCTGGAGTTGAACAACGACGCCTTCGGCGCGGTCGAGACGGCCGCGGGAGAAACGGCGCCCGGCGGACAGAAGGAGCGTGTGCTGGCGTCGCTGTTCCAGAGCGTCTCCGCCCGCACCGCCGGCTTCAACACGACCGAGGTGGGTGCGCTGTCGTCCGCGACGCTGCTTCTGATCATACTGCTGATGTTCGTCGGCGCGAGTCCCGGCGGCACCGGCGGCGGCGTCAAAACGACCACTTTCGCGCTGTTCTGGCTGGCGATAATAAGCAGGCTCCGCAACAGGGAGCGGGTGGAGTCTTTCAAGCGCACGATACCGCGGGCGCTGATAGAGACGGCTCTGGTGATCATCATCGCGGCGGCGCTGGTGGTGACCGCGTCCGCCTTCGCCGTCTCGCTCTTCGGAGTTCACTGGGACAGAATGGACGCGGCGACGCTGGCGAACGTCGAAGGACGACATTTCGAGTGCATCCTGTTCGAGGTGACCAGCGCTTTCGCGACCGTCGGCTACTCCACCGGCATAACGAAATATCTCTCGACGGGCGCGAAGATGGCGGTGACGCTCGCCATGTTCATCGGCCGCATAGGACCGTTCACGTTGCTTCTGGCGATGAGCAGGCAGGCCGGAAAAGCGCGTTACCGCTATCCCGAAGAGGGTATAATAGTCGGCTGACGGAAGGGGAGGACGAAAATGGCGCGATACGCCGTCGTCGGCATCGGACGCTTCGGAAGGACGCTGGCCGAACTCCTGGCGGCCGGCGGCGAGGAAGTCATCGTCATAGACCGCGCCGGCGACCCGGTGGAGGACATGAAGGACAAAGTGGCGCTGGCGGTGGTGATGGACGCCACCGACGAGGAGGCGTTGAAGGAACAGGGCGTTCACAACGTGGACGTACTGGTCGCGGCGATGGGCGAGAACTTCGAAGCCAATCAACTGGTGACGCTGATAGCGAAGAAGCACGGTGTGCCGAAGGTGATAGCGCGTGTGAGAACGGCGCTTCAGGCGCAGATAATGAGCCTCATCGGCGCCGACGAGGTGATATGTCCGGAGGAGGAGACGGCCAGAAGACTGGCGCAGCGACTCACTCATCCGCACGTCATGGCGCATCTCGAACTCGCGGACAAGCATTCGCTGGTCGAGTTGCGGCCGCCCCGCGGCTTCGTCGGCAAAAGCATCCGCGATCTCGACATCCGACGCAGGTTCCACGTGAACCTGGTCGCGGTCAAACGCGTCCGCCAACTCGACGACGGCCGCACACATGAAGAGGTCAACGACGTGCCCAGTCCGGACTACGTCATCCAGGCCGAAGACGTCCTGGTGGTGGTCGGACGGGACGACGACCTCGCGAAACTGGACAGAACGTGAAAGGCGCGGCTCGTCTCGAGCGCCGGACGAACAAAACCAGAAACCGTTCGGAGGATCGAAGATGGCGTTTCTGATCGTATGCATGGGACTCTTCACCGGCGACTGGCGTATCGAAACCGACGCGACGGTCGTGGTGCGGGACGGCAAAAACACCAAGAAGGAGGAGGTCCGGCAGGAGATCCTCGCCACGGAGAAACGCGTATACGTGAAGAACCTGGTGCGTCGCGGCGACAATTACTTTCCCGGCAACGAGTTCGTCTTCGACTTCGAAAACGGAAAGGTGTACACCGCCCTGTCTTTCTCGAAGGAATACTTCGTCTTCGAGATGGACCTGCTGAAGTACATGTGGACGCGACGTGTGGAATGGTGGCGGAAGAAACTGGAGCAGGAAAAAGCGTTCGTCATGCGCATACCGGATCCGGGCAGGCGGCTCAACGAGGAAGCGAAATGGGCCGAACGCTGGAAGAAGATCGAGAAGTTTCTCAAGTCGTCCGAGCCGAAGAAGGTCGAAACCAAACGCGAGAAGGTGGACGGCAAGATCGACGGCCACGAAGTGGAGAAGGTCTCCATCACGGCCGACGGCAGGAAGGTGATAGAAGCGCTGGTGGCGAAGGACGTCAAGGTGCCGGAGAAGTTCTGCAAGGCGCTGGCCGCCATGTCGAACGCGCCGCGGAAAGTGCAGGCCGCCATCGCCGCGCTCGGCGGTCTTCCCCTCCGCTACAGTCAGAAGACGGTCGTCGGCACCACGGTCGAGACCAAGAAGTTCTCCGTCCGCTCCGTCAAGGAAGAGAAATTCGACGAAAAGGCTCTCTCTCTGCCCGCCGACTACAGTGAGGTGAAGGACGCGCCGTACGTAAAGACCCTGAAGGATCTGGCGAGGCGCGAAAAAGCCTCCGGCGGCGGGAAGAAAGAGAACGGAAAGGACGAGAAGCCCGACGGCGCCGGCGGGAAAGAGGAGCCGTCGAAGGCCCCGAACGAGGAGCCCAGGGTGAAATGAGGACGCGGGCGACCGGCGCGTGGGCGGAAGCGGCGGCGCTGGGCGTTCTCGTGCTCTGCTGCGCGGCGGCCTGGGGAGGATGGTGGACGCCTCCCGCGCCGGCGGCGGAGGTGATCTCCGCAAAGTGTGCGACGCCCGATCTGCGTGTGCCGATCAACCGCGCGAGCGCCGCCATGCTCACGCTTCTGCCGGGCATAGGGCCGAAGACGGCCGGGAAGATAGTGGCGGCCCGGCGCCGGATGGGGCGTATTCCGAACCTCGATGCGCTCGAAAGTATAGAGGGACTCGGACCCGAACGCATCGGTAGGATCGCGCCCTATGTCCGCTTCGACTGAGCCGCGTCCGCCGGCGCTGGCGATGGCCGTGCTCTGCGCCGCCGCCCTCGCCGCCGTCGTCTGGGCGTACGCCGACGGAACCGTCTCGGCCGCGCTGGCGTTCATGCTCACCTCCATCGTCTGCGGTCTGCTTCTGCTGACGCTGTTGGAGTGCGCGCTCTCCATAAAACGTTACACCCGTCGCGTGGACGCACTCCTCGCACGGCCGATGTCGGAGGCGGTCCGCCAGCAACTCGAACTGCTGAGCGTCCTGCGTGAGGTGGCTCTCCTGGCCGCCACCGAGGCCGACCGGCGCGAAGCGGCCGTGGAGATAGTACGCGTCCTGTCGACGTTCTTCGGCACGCGCAGACTCGCTCTCTGTATCGAGCGGACCGCCGACCGTCCCGGAGAAGTGCTGGCGCTGGGGCTGACGAGCAAGGTCCACACCGGCCGGAAAGCGCGTCTGAGACCCGCCGAAGAGGACGCTTTGAAGGAAGCGCGACGCGACCGTCGTGTCATAACCCGCCGCGTGCGCGGCGGACATCTTCTTGTGTATCCCTTCGGCGGACGGGACGGCGCGTCCGGCGCCGTCGTCGCTCTTCTGCCGCCGCGCTCGGATCCGGCCCGGACGCTCGACACGCTCCGCCATCTCATCCGCCCCATCTCCATCGCCCTGCGCGTGCCCACGCTGTACGAGCGCGCCGTCTACGACGGACTGACGCGTCTCTTCACCCGTCGCCATCTCGACTCTCAACTTCCCGCGATCTGTACCGAGTCCGCCCGCCTCCGTTCCGCCCTGTCGGTGCTCATGCTCGACATAGATCATTTCAAACGCGTCAACGACACACACGGCCACCTCATCGGAGACGCGGTGCTCAAGAGCGTCGCCGCCGTCGTCCGGCGCGCGCTGCGGGAGTACGACGCCGCCTACCGCTACGGAGGAGAAGAGTTCTGCGTGGTCCTGCCGCGCACCGACTCAAGCGCCGCGATCAAAATAGCGCGTCGCATACACGCCGCGGTCGCCGCGGAGCCGGTGGAGACCGACGACGGCGTTCTCTCGGTCACCGTCTCGATGGGCGTGGCGACCGCCGAAGACGGATGGAATCCGAAGAGCCTGATGGACCGGGCGGACGCCGCGCTCTACGAAGCCAAACGCACCGGTCGCAACCGCATCGTCGTCGCGGCGTGAGGCCGACCCGGACGGACGACGAGAAGCGACGCGCCGCCCGCAGCCGAAACGACGATCCGAGCCTCACTCGTCCTTCCCGCCGCGCCCGGCTTCGGCCGACGCCTTCAAGCGCCTCTCGAGAAGATCGATCAGCCGCTCGTTCAGAAGAAAGTCTCTTATCTTCTCACGGACGCGCTCGGGACGGGTCACCTCCTTCGTTCCCGGCTGCGGATCGACGATGTCCAACTTCCCGGCGAGTTCGTTCCTGTTCAACTCGAAGTCCACCCTGGACATGCGCCGGGCCTTCTCGAATATACGCCGGACGCGTCTCACTTCGTCCTCCGGCCTCGTCTTCAGCACCTCGGCCCTGTGACGCGCCATCGGCGCTATCTCCTTGGCGAACCACCGCTCGAACTCCCAGTCCACCATCTCCCGCGCTGTCTTCAGCATGTTCAGTTCGTGGCCCGGCGTCCTCGCCTGTCCCGCCCTGACGGGATCGGTCATCTCGCGCGGCGGCAGATGGCACGGTATGAACGTCCGAACCACCTCCCTCTGGCCGTCGGTCAGACATTTGTGCACCTCGTCGACGAGCCGTTCGAGATCGCGGCCGACGCGGTCCTTCTCGCGATCGAGGTACAGAAAGAGGGTCTCGGTGTACATGAAAACGTCCCTCGCCTCTTCGGTCAGCGGGCCGCCTCTCTCCAACATGTCCCTGACGGCGAGATATCCCCTGATCACGCGTCGCCACTGATCCGCCTTGAGGATCCGCTCCTTCTTGCGCAGGCACTTCAGAATCGTCCGCATCTGCTCGTCGGAAAGATTCAATCCGTTCACGAGATTCACGCTCATCAGATATCCCATCGCCTGGTGCGTCAGAAACTCACGTGTCTGGCGATTCCTGAGAAGGAACTCCAATTCGTCTTCGATTTTCTTGTTCTTTATGGCCCGTCCGGCGCACTCCGCCCGTCGGGCCGCCTCCTCACGCACCTCCTTCAGTCGCGCTTTCAACTCCGCCGCGCGTCCGAGGTCGCCTTCCCTTTCCGCTCTCCCTATCTCTCTCTCCAACCCCTCCACTTCGCCGTTCGGCGGCTCGCACGGGCATCCCTCGTCGGCGACGAGCCGGAAGCCCACGACCCCGAGAACGAAAACGGCGATCACGCACATCCTGGACATGAACCGCTCCTTAAGTCGTCACTGCCCACTTCTCGAACGGAGTCGCCGGCGCGGAAATTTTAGGCGTCCCGGCGCGTCGGTCGCGGACGAAGCGTCGCGCCTGCGACACGCGCCGCGCCTAAGGCAGGTCCACACTCAGCGTCTCTCCCTCGGAAAGAGTCGTTTCGCGTTCCGCCGCCACGCGACCGTCACGCAAAAGCAGCAGCCGCCATCGCCCCGGAGGAACCGACTCCATCCGCGCGTGTCCCGCGGCGTCCGGCGTCTTCTCGAAAGTCATCGTCCCGTCGCGCGGCTCGAGACGAACGACGTACCGCTCCGGTCGCTCCAGTCGAACGTTCACCCGCAGCGTCGCCGCGCGTCGAAGGACGAGATCGGCGTCCGCGCAGCCCGCCTCCACCTCGATCGAGGCGTACAGGAAGCCGTCCGCCGAGGCGGCGACGCGGACGCGACCGGCGGCGAGTCCGCCGACGGAGAAGAAGCCGTCCCGATCGGTCAGCGCGCTGGAGCCGCAGGTGAGTCCCACGACCGAGACCCGCGCGCCGGCTATCGGACGAGCCGCCGTGTCGGTGACGCGACCGGAGACGGAAAGTCCGGACCTGAGCACCACGACGCCCACGTCCACTTCGGCGCCGGCGGCCGTCTTGAAGTGGACGTAAGCCGGCAGATATCCGTTGCGGCGAACCGTCAGCATCATTTCGTCGCCCTGCGGCGGCACACGCGACACGAGAAAACCGCCGTCCTTTCCGCTGCGCGCGACCGCGGCTCCGGTGGCCGGTGGAAGATGGTACAGCACCACCGCCGCCGCGTCCGGCACCGGCCCGCCGGCCTCGTCGACCACCCGGCCGCGAACCGTCATGCCGTCGGCGAGCACCAGCAGCAGTCCCTTTCTTCGCTCGCCTTCGCGGAGTCTCAGGCGTTCGACCGCGGGCGGATAGTCCCGGCAGCGCACCACTATGTCGACCCTCCCCGGCGGGATTCCGTCGAGCGCGAAAGCGCCGTCGGCGTCCGTCACGCCGGCGACGCGGCCGCAGCAGACCGAGGCGCCTCCGACGGGACGGCCCTCCGGCGAGAGCACCACACCCTCCACGGAGGCGTGCTCCGGCGCGGCGCGACGCTCCACCGGAGCCGGAGCGGAAGGAACGGGAGTCGGCGGGGCCGGTCCGACGAGCGGGGCCTCGACCGCGGTAGCGGAACGGGAGGGCGGAGTCGCTTCCGCTTTGCGTATCGTCGTCGTCGGACTCAGCAGCAACAGCAGCACGGCGCAGGCCACGGCCGCGACAAAAAACAGAACCGCCGCGCAACGCATGACCGCTTCCCCTTCTCGACCGTCAACGGTTGACCGTCTCCACCTCGGTCTCAGGACAGCCGGACACGGTCTGGTCGTGCGAGGCGTTCGGCCTGGCGACCAGATTGACGAAGTGCGCCGTCATCTTGTCCCAACAGTCGCCGTCCGGATGGGTGCAGTTGGACGAAATGCACCACTTCCACTGCCAGTTCTGCAGTCCCATTATGCAGACGGGACAGGCGGGCTGGCTGCCGCCGTACTCGTCCAGAAGATTGAACTTCGCGTGGCCCCATTCGTGAACGAGATTGCCGACGCTCCCCAGACCGGCGGTCACCACCGCAACCTTCGTGTAGCCCCAGCCCGTGGCGTAGCCGTAGACCTGTCCGCCGTAGGGGTGCTGCACGAACTCGCTGTTCAGGTTCTCTATGATGACCGAGACCCTGTCGTTCTGCGCCCAGGAAATGTATGTGGAGTACTCCGCGGCGTGGCCCCAGTTGTCGGATATGTGCGCCTTGGCGATGTAGCACTGGCCGCCGGACATGTTCCAGAAACACTGGGAGGCGGTGCGGATGCGGTCGGCTATGGAGTTGATGAAATTGGTGTCGGCGTCCGGACAGATCCTCACGTAAATCGCCCACTTCAACGGCATGCCGTCTCCGGCCGCCGGGTCGTAGGGAACGTTCACTCCCCCGCCGGAAGTGCCGACGCTCAGGCTCAGATTCCTGGAGTCGGTCTCCTGAGGCGTGGAGGAATCGCTGACGGACAGCCCGATCGTGTGGGTTCCACCGGTTCCGGAAGAGGGCGTACCGCTTATGTGAAGAGAGTCGCCCGTCTGCTGCCAACTCAGACCGGCGGGCAGTCCCGAACAGGACCACGTGTATGGAGTGGTGCCGCCGGAAGCGTAGACGTA
>CAYPNR010000087.1:0-4742 GCA_964412125.1 uncultured Planctomycetota bacterium
CGTTGCGGCCGTTGCCGCCCCCCGGACGCGGGCGCGTCCGGGGGCGCTTCTGCGGGTGTGTATGGGATGTCCGCTTATAACTCTTTGAGTTTGGTGATGAGCGCGGTGATCTTCTTCATCCAGACCTCCGGCATCTTGCGCGCTGAAACGCCGCGCATCGACTTTACGGCGGCCTCGTTCATGCCGCAGACCGCATAACCGAGCGCGCGCCAGTAGGCGCAGACGGTGCTTTCAGGCGCCGCGGTCGGCTTCGCTTTTACCCCCTCGAGCATCCCGGACGCCTTCTTCATCGCTTCTTCCGCGCACCACTCGAAACGCGAAACGTCCGCCAGTATCGTCGCCGCCAACTCCTCGTCGCCCGCCTCGAGCGCTTGCCGGCCCATCGCGATCAGCGTCTCCGCCATCTTCTTGCCGCGCTTGCGCGCTCCGTCCAACTCCGGTATGTCGTTCTCGAACTTGACCTTGCCCTTGTAGCGGTAAACGCAGAACTCGACGGAAGCCGAGCGCTCGAAAAGCGAAGCGCCGCTCTTCCACAGAGCCTCCAGTTGCACCGCCATCAGCGTCAGCGAAGACGCGCCCGCCTTGCCGTTCGCCTTCTCCAGTACGTCCTCGAAGCCCTTCGGCATCGTCTTGATGAAAGGCGCAAGGTCGGGCACGAATATGCCGAGCGTTATCGTCGTCTCGCCCTCCATCAGCGACGAGATGACCAGCGGATAGTACGGAAACGGCGTCTTGAAGCGGTACTCCAGCGGCTCGACCGAGCGCGTCTCCGCCTCCAAGTCCACCTCGTCGAAGGCGAAATAGTGAAAACTGCACGCGATGTAGTGCTTTGCCACGGTTTCGAGACGCTGACGGTAACGCGCCTTGGCGTAGACCTCTTTCCCGACCTTCTTTTCGATCCAGGCGATCAGTTCGTCCGCCTCGGTCGCCTTCAGGATGGAGATGTTGTGCGCGCCTATCCGCTTGTGCTCCAGCACCACCACGCCGTTGCCGCGGCCGAAGTGCGCGCCGTCCTCCACGGCGCGTTTCGCGCCCCACCACTTCACGTAGTGCGGCCACAGCCATCTCTGTACGCGCTGCAGAACCCCTTCGTCCGCCTCACTCACCTTCGGCTTCGACGGAAACGGCACCAGTTCCACGACCTTGGTCTTCGCACTCGCCCGCAGATCGGTGCTCAAATACAGCACTTCCTCCTCGCCGTTGAACGCTATCAACGCCTTCTGCCCCGGCTCGAACACCTTCACCTCCGGCCTGAGAGGTATTCCTCCGCGGTCGGCCGCGACCACTCCGGCGGCGAGCGCGAACAGAACGAGAACGATCCAACGCATACCGTCTCCTCCAAATGCTCTCCGAAGAGATTAGACCACTCGACCGCGTCCGGGGTTCCGGGCGATCCGGCGGGTGGTTTTCAGGCGAGTCCGAACCGCCGCGCCGCCAGAAGAGCGATGATCGTCTTGGCGTCCGTTATCTCTCCGTAGCGCACCATCCGCAGCGCTTCCTCAAACTCCGTCTCCACCACCGTGATGCCTTCGTCCTCCTCCTGCGCGTCTCCGCGGTGCGTGAGCGCGCGCGCGATGAAGACGTGTATCCGCTCCGATACTATTCCCGGACTCGGATAGAACTCCAGCAGCGGTCGAATGTCCGCCGCTTCGTATCCTGTCTCTTCCACCAGTTCGCGCGCTATGCAGTCTTCCGGCGTCTCTCCCGGCTCGACGACGCCGGCCGGTATCTCCAGCAGTTCGCGGCCCGCCGGATGGCGATACTGTCTCACCAGAACGACGCGACCGTCGTCCTTGAGCGTGAGCGCCGCCGCCGCGGTCGCCGCCTTCGCCAGACTCACCACCTCGCGGACCACTTCGCGCCCCTCCGGCGAGAGCAGTACGTCGCGTCTCACCTTCACGCGCTTGCCGTCGAAGACCACTTCGCTCCGCCGGGTTTTCCATTCCATCGCGGTCTCGCCTCCATACGTGTCCCCGCCGACGCGGGTCGTCTCAGTCCACCGGAAAGCCGTTCTCGCGCATCCAGTCGTCGTTGTAGAACTTGGAGAGGTATCGATCGCCGCCGTCCGGCAGTATGACGACCATCAGGTCGTCGTCGCCGAGGCCCGGAGCGATCTTGAGCGCGGCCGCGACGGCGCCGCCCGCCGAGCCGCCGGCCATCATCCCCTCCTCGCGCGCCATCCGACGCGCCGTCGTGAAACATTCCTCGTCCGTCACCTGAATGATCTCGTCGATGACCGAGAAGTCGACGTTCTCCGGCACGATTTCGGTCCCGCCTATGCCTTCCACCTTGCTGGCGGCCTCGGCGGGGCGCTCCGCCGCCTGCCGCAGCAGACGCGCGCGGAAAATGGAGTCCGTCGGCTCGACGCCGATCACGCGTATCCGCGGATTCTTCTCCTTCAGGAACGCGCCGGTGCCCGAAAGCGTTCCGCCGGTGCCGATGCCGGCCACGAAATGCGTTATTCCGCCGTCGGTCTGCCGCCATATCTCCGGGCCCGTGGAGTTGTAGTGCGCGGCGCGGTTCGCTTCGTTTTCGTTCTGGTTCAGATGACACGCGCCCGGCGTCTCCGCGGCGATGCGGCGTACCGTGCTGTGGTAACTGCGCGGGTCGTCCACCGGTATTTCACTCGGGCAGACCACCACCTCCGCGCCGAGCGCCTTGAGATAGTCCAGTTTCTCCTGCGAGATCTTCGTCGTGACCACCAGTATCACCCGATAACCGAGTATGCGACCCGCCATGGCGAGCGCGACGCCCGTGTTGCCGGAGGTGCTCTCCACTATCGTTCCGCCGGGCCGCAGACGTCCGTCCTTCTCCGCCCGGCGGATCATGTAGGCGGCTATGCGGTCCTTGACCGAGCCCGACGGATTCCGCTCCTCCACCTTGGCGGCCACCCGCCCCCGGCAGTGCGAGAACATCCGCCTGAAGGCCACAAGCGGCGTCTCGCCCACGGTCTCCAGCAGACTTTCCGCTATTTCCATCTCTTTTCCCCCTCTTTCCCCCTAATTTCCCCCCTCTTTCGCCGCGGTTCCGCCCCTTTTCGCCGCGGTTTCACACAAGTATCGCTCCGCGACGCGGCGTGTCAAGGCTCGTCGACCGCTTCCCGCCCGTTCGTCCGCGGAAGTCGTCCGCGGACCCGCGACGGCGCGCTTCGAAGAGCGGGAACGACCGCATCGGGGGGTTTTTCTTGACAGAACGTCCGCGAAAGCGTATCAGGGAACTGTCCGGGCAGGTAGCTCAGATGGTAGAGCACGGGACTGAAAATCCCGGTGTCGGCGGTTCGAGTCCGCCCCTGCCCAGTTGCTCACGTCTTCGTCGATCTCTTTTCCGCGTCTCCGTCGGTTTTGCGGCGCAGGTCGCGGCGTCGCGGCCGGAAAAACGCTTGACGCGTCGGCCGTGGTGAATTATTTTTAACTGTTTGTGAATGTCTGGGCGGGCCGGGTTGTGTTGTGGTCCCGAATGACGCTTCTCTACGCTTACGTGCTTCTTTTCGGCACGCTCGCCTCCGCTGTGCTGGTGCGCGTGGCGATCAGGATGGCGTTGCGCTGGGGCGTGGTGGACAGGCCGGGATTCCAGAAGTTGCATCGCCACGCGAAGCCCCTTCTGGGCGGGGTGGCGATATACGGCGCGTTCGTGCTGACGACGTGGCTGCACACCGTGCTCGGCCTGCTGGTGCCGCACAGCCCCTGGCTGCAGGGATTTCTGCCCTTGCAGGTCGTGAAGGCGGTGGAGGGCTTTCAGGCCGTGGTTCCACAGTTGCTCGTCATCTGCATGGGCGGTCTCTGTTTCTTCTTCATGGGCCTGCTGGACGACCTGCGGGGCGGGATTCCGGTTCGCGTTCGCTTCCTGTCGCAGACCGCCGTGGCCGCGGCGGTGGTGCTCCTCGCCGACGCACGTCTCGACCTGCCGTTTCTGCCTGTGTGGCTTTCGGCCGTGGTGAGCGTCTTCTGGCTGGTCGGTCTCGCGAACGCGTTGAACATGCTCGACGGCCTGGACGGACTCGCCGGAGGCGTGACGTTCATCATATCGGGTCTTCTGGCGGCGATCCTGATAGTGACGGGTCAGCCGATAGCGGCGTTTCTGCCGATCGCGCTGGCGGGGGCCGTGGCCGGTTTTCTGCTGCACAATCTGCCGCCGGCGCGTATCTTCATGGGCTCGGCCGGCAGTCTGTTCATCGGCTACGCTTTGGCGGTTTCCGTTCTTTACGCCTCTCTCACCACGGAAGGAGCGTCGCCGCTGTTTCCGTATCTGATGCCCGTGCTGCTGATGGCCGTGCCGCTGTTCGACGCGCTCACCGTCATGGGCAGTCGAGCGCTGCGCGGCGCCTCCATCTTCGGTCGCGACAACTATCACATCCATCATCGACTTCTCCTGCTGGGCTTCTCCCGCAAGCAGACCGTCGCGTTCATCTGGCTGCTCACGCTTGCCAGCGGTCTGGCGGCCGTTCCGCTTCTCACGGCGAGGAGCGTCGTATGCGTGATGCTCTGCGCGCTGACCGCGACGCTGTTCGCGATCGTGGCGCTCATGTATCGCGTGCGACGGCGGGAGGAGACGGGGCAGTTTCTGCTTCGCAGAGAAGAGGTGGCCGCCGACGGACGCGGCCTGCTCGTCTCGCAGTATCTGGTGCACGACCACGGCGCTCTGACGCACGTCGAGACGCTTGTCGAGGACTACGGCGGCCGTTACGAGGAAGGCTCGTCACGAACGGTGGCCCGCGCCGCCTGTCCGCCGGAGCAGGCCGAAGA
>CAYPNR010000087.1:4842-8642 GCA_964412125.1 uncultured Planctomycetota bacterium
GTCGGAACGTAAAAGCGCCCCTTCCCTTGCGGGAAAGAGGCGCTTTTTGTGTCTCTCACGCCGGGCGCGCAGGCGGCCTCACTTGGTCTTGACGGCCTGCTCGCCGAACATCGCTTTTTCTTCGTCCCGCAGGATGATGATACGCGCCGTCAGCAGCATCAGCACGTCGCGGCGGATCTTGACCCAGCCTGTGCTGCGGAACGCCCATCCGAGGATGGGTATGGAGCCGAAGACCGGGACCGTGGAGACGTACTTGCGCTTGAACGCCTGGCGGAAGCCGCCGAGCAGAATCGTGCCGCCGTCGGGGACCGTCACCGAGGTGAATATACGGTCTATGCCGACCTCCGGTATCTCGATGGTGCCCTGTATGACGGTCTGCGCGGTGGTGCCGAGGTTGACGACTATGGTGGACAGGGTCGGCGTCAGCAGGTGCGAGTACGTCGCGCGGACGTTTACGGTCACATATCTCCTGTCGGAGGAGACTATCGGCTGGACGTCGATGACGATGCCTTCCTGGAAGTTCTTGACGACCGGCTCGGCGACCTCGACGGGAGTCATACCGCCCGCGCCGGAGGTATCGTAGTCCGCGATATATGCGCGCTGGTTGATGACGGCGATGTAGACCCGCTGACGATTGTGTGCGGTTATGGAGGCCGCGGTCAGTGTGTGGCTCTTTATGTCCTCGGTACGGGCGTGGAGCAGGGCGTTCAACTGGAACGGCTCGATCCAGGTGGACTGGAGCCACAGGCCGGCGTCCGGCGGTCGGGCGACGCCGGGGACGCCGGCGAAGACGTCGGCCCAGTCATTTTGGATACGACCCGCCCACTCTTCCGGTCCGCGGCCTGGCACGCGTCTGCCGATGCCGGGATCCGTGCCGCCGGTGAAGTTCGGCAGCAGCGGCGGCGGCGGCGTGACCGGTATCCATTGCGAGCCGTTGCCGAGGCCGCGATAGCAGATGCCCAGGTCTTCGAGCAGCGTGTCTTCGACCGTGATGAAGCGCACCTCGATATACACGAAGAGACCGAAGTTCCGGCGCAGTTGATTGAGGATCTCGCGGATCCGCTTGTGAACCTCTCTTGTGTTGACGACGATCAACTGACCTCGATGACCTTCGATGGAGCAGCCTTCCCTTTGCGCCGCCTCTCCCAGAGCCATCTCGATCAGTTCCTTGAGCGGATCGAGTCCCCAGTCTTCTTCCTCCTCTTCCTCGTCTATCGGAAGACCGCCGGGGCCTCCGCCGGGACCGCCCGACTCCTCGGGCGAGAGCACGCGGATGTCGGGGCCGGTGAAACTGGGAATGCGGGCGATGACGTCGGAGACGTTGTATATTTCGAGAATCAACTTCTCGACCATCGTCTGCTTCTCGCCTATCCAGATGACGCCCTCCCGGAAGGTGTAGCCGAGGTCCACCTGCTTCATTATCAACTCGAGGGCGTTCTTGAGCACCACCTTGTCGATTCGGAGCGTGACCGTCTGTGTCGCGTCGACGTTCGGGTCGATGGCGATGTTGAGGCCGGTCACGTCCTGGAGGAACTGAATGACGTCCCTCAGAGCGGTGTCCTGGAAGCGGAGGCTGACGGGTGTGGTTGCCAACTTCTTACGCATTCTCTTTATTTCTTCGGGCTCCTGTTCCTCTTCCTCGGCGATACCCGGCGCCCGCTTGCAGACCCTGTCGAGCCAGAAATCGCGGCTCGGCCAGATCACGTATTCGGCCTGCGGGATCTGCGCCGCGTCGTTGAGCAGTTTGGTCATCTTCAGTTGCTGTCTGAGGTTGTAATTGGTCTGCGAGACGTGCACCGCGTGTTTGAAGCGCCGCGCGAACTTGAGCAGTTGCCTGGCGATGCTGTTTTCCGGATCCTTCAGCAGAATTTCCTCACATATCTTCTTGGCGCGTTTGAACCGTGCGAGGTAGATCGCCTCCTGCGCCTTCTGCAGCATCTCCTTTATCTTGGCGCGCTCCTGCTCGACTCTCCGCATCTCCTCGACGGTGGCCAGTTTCTGCGCGCGAACCAGTTTCCGCTCCTCTTCCTGCTCGCGCGTCTCTTTCAGGCGCTTGAGCGCGTCCGCGCGCAGCGCCCGCGCCTTCTGTTCGAGGTCGTGTCGCTCTTCCAACTTGTACGGAAACCATCTTATCTGCTCGAGCACCCGAAGCGCGGTCTTCTCGGACCGCGAGTACTCGCCTTCGTTGTAGAGCCGACGCGCGGCCTGATAGTCGCGTTCGAGTTCGCGCTTCTTCTGGTCTATCAGCACCCGACGCAGGTCCTTCAGCCACTCCGCGACCGACTTCACCTCGCCCGAACGCTTGTCCAACAGCATCTGCGTCATCAGCAGGTAGTCGACCGCTCTTTTGTTGGTGGGCCACAGCCTCACCGCCAAGCGGAAGTTGTGCTCGGCCGTGATATAGTCGTGCTTGTTGTAGGCGGCTATGCCGGTGTGGAGGTAGTGCAGGCTCAACGCGCGCGCGGCGCGATCTTCGTGCCACTTCGACAGCGCGAACTTCCCTATTTCGGAGTCCTTGTCGGCGACCTTCGGCATGGGCGCGCCGCGTCCGGGAAGCACGATGGGCCCTTCGCCGCGGGCGCGCTCCGGTACCTTCTCCGGCTCGGCCGCGCCGCTTTCGCCGTCGGGATTTCCGCCGGCCGCCGGCCCGGCCGCCGGCTCTCCGGACGGCGTCGTGGGCTGAGCGCTGCGGCAGCCGAAGACGAGCGCCGCCGCCATCACGAGCACAGCAAGGATCCACTTCATGGACCACCTCTCCTACATGTACATCTGTCGAGATACATTCTCGACGTGGTTGTCACCGACCTGTCACGACCCGGAGTCGTTACGCGACAAAAATCGCAAGATAATGGGAGGGGTTGTGAGTATAATCAGGAAGGGAATATGGAGGCTGTGCGGACGGTGCGTGTTTTTGCGGCGGTGGTGGCGCTGGCGGCGGCGGGCGTCCTGTTCGCGGACCGACTACACACGCTCAAGAAAGAGTACAGAACCAATCTGAGAGAAGGAGACCTGCCGGCGGCCGCGGAGACGGCGCGTAAGATCGGCTCGCTGAACACGGCTCCCGCGGCCGTGTTCCTGCTCGGCGAGGCGGAGGACAAAAACCTGCCCGCTACAGTCTACGACGGCGTGCTCGAAGGCGTCTCGCGACTGACCTCCGCTGCGGCGCAGCAGATCATCGCGAGAAAAGGAAAATCGGCGAGATGGCAGTTGAAGGTCTCACTGGCGCGGGCCGTGGCCGAGACTCCCGGCGAGCCCATGCTGAAGATGCTGCTCGCGTTTCTCTCCGACAGACACGATCCGGTGGTGCGCCAGGCGGTCGAGTCGCTCGGGACGCGGGGCGATCCGAAGGCGGTCGACGCGCTGATAGAGTTGCTGGAGAAGGAGGAGAAGGACAGAGGTCTGACGTGGGAGGCGACGGTGCTGGCGCTGAAGAGGTTGACCAACTGCGACACGGACATACTCGACGCTGTAGACTGGCGCAACTGGTGGACGGCGCGCGGCAAAAAGCCGGTGGAGGCGAAGAAGTCCGAGCCCGATAAGGAGCGGACGAAAGACGACAAACTCCACAAGTTCCGCACCAGTCTCCCCAAGTTCTTCGGCAAGGAGATACTCTCCAAACGCGTGATCTTCGTTCTCGACGTCTCCGGCAGCATGCTGGAGGGAACGCCGCCGCGGATAGATCGTGTGAAGCGCGAGTTGACGAAGGTGGTCGACCGCCTGCCCGCCCACACGCTGTTCAACATCATAGCGTTCAACGACAAACTGCACATCTGGCAGAAGCGCATGAAGAAGGCGACCGC
>CAYPNR010000088.1:0-2344 GCA_964412125.1 uncultured Planctomycetota bacterium
CCGTGCCGGGCCGTTGCCCGGTGGCGCCCCCGGTTAGTTGTCGGACGCTTTTTTCAAATGCTCCTTCCTGCGGTTGATGTAACCCACTATCTGCTGCATCGCGCCTATTTGCAGAACGCTGCTCAGGTGTTCTTCCGCGCGTTCCGGTTCCATGTCCTTCAACTCCGCCTCGACCGCGCCTATCAGTACGAACATCAACGTGTGCAGAGGCAGCATCTTTATGTGCTCCGCTTTCTCCGGGTCGTCCGCCTTGTATTTCTCGTGGAGCGGGAGATAGTGATGCTTCCATTCCTTGCTCATCGCCTTGGTCCAGTCGAGCGACTTGCGATAGATACCGTCGTAGTCGCCGCTCCGGCCGAGTTCGGTCGCTTCCTGATACATCTTCTTGACCGCGTCGTTCCACAGTCCCTGCTCCTTGACCACGAACTTGTACTTGGCGAGATTGGACCAGACGTCTATCGTGCGGTACTGCAGGAGTCGCTCCGGCACGCGGTTGAACGCCGCCAGCGCGCCGGCCGCGTCACCTTTGAGAAACTTGATGCTCGCCTCGCTCATCGTCTTGACGTACACGTCGGAGCAGAGTTTGCGGAAGAGTTCGTTGGCCGCGTGCGCCTCCTCCATGAACTTGTCCAGTTCTTCGCCCTTGAGCAGGTAACTCGCGTCGCCCTCGGCGTTGCGGTACTTGGTGAAGCCCTCCTCCACCTGCATGATGTCCTCTTTGTTGACGCCTTCCCAGAACTGACGGGCGTCTTCGACGCTTTTCCTCGCCTCGTTCTTCATTTCCTTCATCGCTTTCTTGCCCTTTTTGCTCTCCTTGACGGGGCCGCCGCAGCCCAGCACGAGCGCGAGCGCCGCCGCCGCCGTCAACAGTCTTCCCATCATCATCTTATACACCTCCAGAAACTCTTTTCTCACCGATACGCAGGCGCGTCTCAGTACGCGCCTCTGCCGCCGGCGACCACCAGCAGCGTCTTGAAGAGAATCTTCACGTCCAGCCACAGAGACAGATACCGGGTGTAGTAGGCGTTGTAGACCACACGCTCCCGCATCGAGATCTCGTTTCTTCCGGAGACCTGCCACATACCGGTGATGCCGGGACGCACCGCCAGGTACGAAGGCGTGCGGAAGCCGTGCAGCGGCAACTCCTTCAACGGAACCGGCCGCGGACCGACGAGGCTCATCTCGCCCTTGAGGACGTTCAGCAGTTGAGGCAGTTCGTCGAGACTGCTTTTGCGGAGGACGCGGCCGAGCGGCGTGATACGCGGATCGTTTTTGATTTTCAGGTTCTTTTCGAACTCCGCGGCGAGTCGCGGATCGCGTTTCAGTCGCTGCTCGGCGTCGGCGAACATGGAGCGGAACTTGATGATGAAGAACTCACGTCCGCCGCGGCCGACGCGTTTCTGCATGAACAGGGCGGGACCACGGCTGGTGAGCCGCACCGCCAGCGCGATCGCGAACAGCAGCGGCGACAGAGCGGCCGTCGCCGCGACCGCCGTGACGACGTCCATCGCCCGCTTCACCGCGACGTAAGCGCCTTTTTTCAGGGGCACGGCGGTCGTCGCGGTCGCGGAGCGCGGCCGCATGAGATAGGCGACTACACGCGGCAGAGACATGGTCGCGAAGCACGCCGCGAAGAAGGCGAGCGTGGCGGTCGGTGGAACATCGACGATGCGGAAGGCGAAGATGAGCGCGGCGCTCATCGACAGCGCCGCGCAGTGCGCCGCAAACAGCAGCGCCAGATCGGTTCCGCAGGACATGTCTTTACGGTGGCTGTAAAGGTCGAACGCCCGGCAGGCCGTCAGAATGAGAACTCCGAAAAGTATGCCGCATCGCAATAGAGACTCTCCGGCCGACGAGGCGGCCAGCGACACGATCGCCGCCACGCAGCCGGCGTCGAGCGCGAGTCTCACAGCCGGTCTGCCCATCGGGATTCCGCCCTTACTTCTTCTTCGACTTCTTCCTCGGTCTTCCCGCTTTCCGGTAGATACGCCTGCGTCCTTCCACCGCGAAGATCTCTTTTACGTCGCGCCTCTCCACCAGCGTCAGGTCTTCTTCGTCTTTGAGGACGAGATAGTCTGCCGTCGCGTGGTCCACTATTCCCCACTCCCACCACTCTATACCCGGCTCGTCCGGGTCGACGCAGTGGATCTGTACGTAGTCACCGACCATTTCGACGAACTTCACCCACGGGCTCCTTAAAAACTCCCCGGCGCACATGATAACGCCGCCTCCGTCGGTTTGCAGCAAAAAATCCGCCGTCCTCGAAATCCGCGCCGCGGAGAAACGGGACTCCGCGCGGGCGACTCGTTATAATCGTCCTGCGCGGCGGCCGCGCGGAGACGCC
>CAYPNR010000088.1:2444-8434 GCA_964412125.1 uncultured Planctomycetota bacterium
CTCCGCGCGGGCGACTCGTTATAATCGTCCTGCGCGGCGGCCGCGCGGAGACGCCGCGCAGGAGACGCTTCGGGGAGCGATTATGGATTTCGTTGTGGCCACCTTCAACGCGAACTCGGTTCGCGCGCGAATGCCGATAATACTGCGCTTCCTGGAGGAGCGCCCGCCGGACGTTCTCTGTCTTCAGGAGACGAAGGTCCGGGACGCCGAGTTTCCGAGGGAGCCGTTCGAGGAGGCCGGCTATCACGTGGTCTTCCGCGGGCGCAAGGCGCACGCCGGCGTCGCGATAGCGGCCCGACGCCCGCCCGAGGACGTCTCATTCGGACTCGACGACGGGGAGGAGCCGGACGAAGCGCGACTGATCCGGGCGACCTGCGACGGTGTTCCCGTCGTGAACACGTACGTGCCGCAGGGGAGGAGCATCGACTCGGAGCATTTTCGTTACAAGTTACGCTGGCTCGGGCGGATGCGCGGGTATTTCGAGCGGCACTTCCCGCCGGAGGAGCCGCTGATATGGTGCGGCGACCTGAACGTCGCGCCGACGCCGCTCGACGTTCACGATCCGAAGCGCCTCATCGACCACGTCGATTTCCACCCCGACGTGCGCGAGGCGTTCGCCTCAGTCGTGGAATGGGGCTTCGTGGACGTCTTTCGCAAGCACCACCCGGAGGGCGGACGCTACACCTACTACGACTACCGCGTGCGGGGCGCGGTGGAGCGGGGGATCGGCTGGCGCGTGGATCACATACTCGCGACGGAGCCGCTCGCCGCAAGGTGCGTCGACTCTTTCATCGACGTCGAGTACCGCCTCATGGAAAGACCGTCCGACCACACTTATCTTGTGGCCGTTTTCTCGCTCTGAGGGCGGCGTTTCGTTCCGCCGCCGCGTCTCACTCCTCGGAGGAGAAGTTGTAGGGCCGCATCACCGGCGAACACGAGCAGAGAACGCGTGTCTTCTCGACGGCCTTCGACGAGTGGAGGACGTTGGAGCCCACGGTGACGATGTCGCCGGCCGCCATACGCTTGGACGCGCCGTCGACCGTCATCTCGATCTCGCCTTCGAGAACGAAGCCGATCTGCTCGTGCAGGTGGCGGTGCTCCGGTATCCGCGCGCCGGGTTCGTAGTCTATCACCGAGAACATGGTGGACTTGAGATAGACGTTGCGCACCTTCACGCCGGGAAGCACTTCGTCCTCCGGCAGGGACAGAATCGAGTGGAACGGCATCGGTCTGACTCCTCCAATTCGGCTGACTTTCGGTCTATCTGCCGCGGAAGCGGCCCTCGCCGCGACGCTCGTGCCGCGATCCGCCGCGGCCGCCGCGGCTCTCGCGACCGCCGCGGCTCTCGCGACCGCCGCCGCGATCGTGTCCGGAACGCGACGAACTCTTCTGCGACGGAGGACGTCGCTCCTCCAGGCCCCATTCGTCCTCCAGGCCGAGATCGGTGAGCGCGTGGCGGCGGCTCAGTCGCGGTCGATTCTGGTCGTCGAAGCCTATCACCTTCACGGGCATCTCGTCTCCGACCTTTACCACGTCCTGTACGTCGGTCACGTATCCGTCGCTCAACTCCGATATGTGACAGAGTCCTTCCCGACCCGGACCCAGTTCGAGCACCACGCCGAAGGAGCGCAGCGCCACCACCTTGCCCTGACATATCTGTCCGAGTTCCATGTCCTCCACTATGCCGAGAATCTTCTTCTCGGCGCGCTCGACCGCCTCGCGTGAGGTGCCCGAAATGGTCACCTTGCCGGTGTCCTCTATCTCTATCAGAGTGTCCGTCTCGCTCTGTATCTGTCGTATGGTTCGGCCCTGCGGACCTATGATGAGGCCGATCTTCTCCGGATTGACGGAGACCTGCGTTATCTGCGGCGCGTAGGTGCTCACGTGCGCACGCGGCTCGCTCATCCCGGACAGTTCCTTGATCTGCTCCAGTATCTCCCGATTCGCCTCCACCGCCTGATGGACGGCGGTCTCGACCACCTCCTCGGTCAGACCGTCGGTCTTTATGTCCACCTGAATGGCGGTTATGCCGTCCCGGTCGGAGGCGACTTTGAAGTCCATGTCGCCGAACGCGTCCTCGACGCCGGCTATGTCCGTCAGCGTCTTCCAGTTGTTCTCGTCCTCCCAGACCAGACCTATGGAGACTCCGGCGACCAGCCGCTTGAGAGGAACGCCGGCGTCCATCATCGAGAGTGTGCCGCCGCAGACCGTCGCCATCGACGACGAGCCGTCCGACTCCAGTATGTCCGAGACGATGCGGATCGTGTACGGAAACTTCTCCTCCTCCGGTATCGCCGTCTCCAGCGCGCGCTCCGCCAGGGAGCCGTGTCCGATCTCGCGACGTTTCGGACCGGTCGACGGCCAGGTCTCGCCGACGGAGAACGCGGGGAAGTTGTAGTGGAGAATGAACTTCTTGAAGAACTCCGGAGCGAGCCCGTCTATGAGTTGCGCGTCGGTCACGGTGCCGAGCGTCACGGTGACCAGCGCCTGCGTCCGCCCTTTCGTGAACAGCGCCGAGCCGTGCGTGCGCGGCAGCACTCCTATCTGGACGGAGACGGGCCGCAGATCGGCGGGCGAGCGTCCGTCGTGGCGGCGTCCCTCCTCGAGAATCGCGCGGCGCAGCACCGACTTCTCCACCTGCGAGAACGCGCGTTTGTACGCCTTCTCCGTCTCCTCGGCGTCGGCGGCGCTCTCGTCCACCTCCTCCGCGAGCACCTTTTCGAGTACGGCCTCGACGGCTCTCTTCCTCGCGGTCTTGTCCGGTGTGAAATGCGCCTTTTCGATTTCTTCACGGTAGCGCTCGTCCAGTCTGCCGACCAGTTCGGCGTCGGCCACGATCGGCTCGTACTCGATCCGCTCCACGCCGAGTTTCCCGGCGAGTTCCTCCTGGGCGTCGACCAGGCGCTCTATGGCCGGACGCGCGTATCGAATCGCGTCCATGACGATCTCCGGCGGCAGCGCGTCCGCGCCGCCCTCCAGCATCACTATTCGGTCGCGGGTGCCGCACACCACCAGGTTGAGCGACGACTCGGCGAGTTGAGAGATGGTCGGATTGAGGACGAAATCCTCGCCGATGCGCCCGATACGCACCGCGCCCACGGGGCCGGCGAACGGTATTCCGCCGAGCGTCATGGCGCATGAGGCGCCGTTCACGCCGAGTACGTCGCCGTCGTTCTCCTGGTCGCACGACAGCACCCACGCGGTCACGATCGTCTGATTGACGTAGCCCTGCGGAAAGAGCGGACGCAGGGGCCGGTCTATCATGCGCATGGAAAGAACCTCTTTCGGCGTCGGACGACCTTCGCGCTTCCAGAAGCCGCCGGGAATCTTGCCGGCGGCGGACATCTTCTCGCGATAGTCGACCGCCAGCGGAAGAAAATCGACGTCGGCGCGCGCGCCGCCGTCGACGACCGACACCAGTACGACCGTGTCGGCGTAGCGGAGCGTGACCGAGCCGGTCGCCTGGCCCGCCATCAGTCCGGTCTCGATACGCAACATTCTCCCGCCGAGCGGGAATTCCACGTGTTCCATCTTCCACCTCCGTTATGGGGATTTACTCACTCGCACACACCCTGTTCGTTTCACTCACTTGCGCAGGCCGAGGCGCTTGATGAGACTGAGATAGCGGTTCCGGTCCTTCCTCTCCAGATACCTCAACAGCGAACTGCGACGGCCGACGAGCCTCAACAGGCCGCGACGAGAGGAATGATCCTTGCGATGGGTCTTCAGGTGCTCTGTTATGCCGTTGATCCTGGCGGTCAGAAGCGCCACCTGCACCTCGGGACTGCCCGTGTCGCCGGGACGGGTCGAGTAGCCCTCTATCACCTTATCCTTTTCTTTCTTCGTCAGCATCCGCCGCTTCTCCAACACGGCTCCGCGTCCGCATCACAGCGGGTAATGAAACGCCGAAGACCCTTCCAGTCAAGGAAAACCGCGAACGATTGCGGAACCCGCCCGGAACGGGTCGCTGAATAATCTCGGCGAAGGCGATCATGCGGACCATCTCCGTCCTGCCGGGCAGGAACGCAAACGGCCGTCGCGACGCGATCTCCGTCGTCGCCGCCGCGTCGGAGGTCGATCCGCCTTTTCCGCGGGCGGCCGCGGTTTCGGGTCCCGCGCCGCTGACGATCTCCGGCAGAGGTTTTCCGTCGACGTCCGCGCCCTCCTCGACGACAGGCTCCCCGTCCGGCCGCCGCTCCGGCGCGACCTGCAGGCGTCTCGCCCACCAGGACCGGTAGGGACGCGTGCGGTGTCGCGCGCCGCTCCGGGTCCTCTTATCCAGAATCTTGCCCGCTATTCCGAACACGACGAATATCGCGATGGCGATTATCGCTTCCAAACTACGATCCCTCCTCGGTCGTGCCGGGCCTGGTTTCGTCGCCGGGCCTGGCGCCTTCGGCTATCGACTCGCGCATGGACGTGTCGGCCATTATGTTCTTGATGTTGTAGTAGTCCATGATGCCGAGATTGCCGCTCCGGAACGCTTCCGCTATCGCCTTCGGTATCTCCGCCTCGGCGAGAACGACTTTCGCGCGGTTCTCCTGCGTCACCGCTTTCATTTCCTGCTCCTGCGCGATGGCCATCGCGCGGCGCTCCTCCGCCTTCGCGCGCGCGACGCGCATGTCCGCCTCGGCCTGGTCCGCCTGCAGTCGCGCTCCTATGTTCGCGCCTACGTCCACGTCCGCTATGTCGATCGACAGGATCTCGTAAGACGTTCCCGCGTCGAGACCCTTCTTCAGGACGCTCTGGCTGATGAGGTCCGGGTTTTCGAGAACCGCTTTGTGACTGGCGGCGGAGCCTATCGTCGTGACGATTCCTTCGCCGACGCGCGCGATGATCGTCTCCTCGGTGGCGCCGCCGACCAGTCGGTCGATGTTGGTGCGCACCGTGACCCGCGCCTTCGCCTTCAACTGGATGCCGTCCTTCGCCACGGCGTCCACCGTCTCCTTGCCGCGTCGCGGATCGGGACAGTCTATCACCTTCGGATTGACCGACGTTCGTACCGCGTCCAGCACGTCGCGACCGGCGAGGTCTATGCCCGCGGCGGTTCTGAAATTGAGCGTGATGTTGGCGCGGTCGGCCGCGATGAGCGCTCGTGTGACTCTCGGCACGCTTCCGCCGGCGAGGTAGTGCGCCTCCAGGTCGCGTGTGTTTATCTTCAGTCCCGCCTGCACCATCATGATCTTCGAGTTGACTATCGTGGCCGGGTCCACCTTCCGCAGCCACATTCCGACCAGGTCGAAGATGCCTATGCCGGCGTGCGTCATGATCGAGCGCACCCACAGTGGAAAGAACTTGAGGAAGAGGCCGAGAAAGACGAGCGCTATTATCGCGAGCAGGATTATCAATATGATCAGGCCGGTTCCTATGCCGCCGTCCTCGACCATCTGCGCCAGATGGGTCAGCATAAACACTTCCTCCCAAACCGCATTGTCGGGGCGGATTATACCGACGCGTGCGGCGCCGTTCAAGCCAAAACCCCGCGCGGAGAGGCGAAGCCGGCGTTTCGGCCGCGGCGGACGGCGGAAATGGCTTGATTGTGCGCGGCGGAAGGGAATATGATGTCGCTCGAGCGGGAGTTCCCGCTGGGGACCTGGAGGAGCGTCGATGGAGTCTTCGGTGCGCGCGGACGTCGTACGTCTTGTGATAAACCAGGTCGCCGACGGACAACTCGTGTATTTACGCGAGCGCGGCGGCAGACAGAGGACGTTTCCCATAGTGATAGGCGTGGTGGAGGCGCTGGCGATGCACAGAGCGCTGAACAAGGAGCGTCCGCCGCGTCCGATGACGCACGAGTTGGTTTACCGGCTGATCGACGGTCTCGGCGCGAAGGTTCGTCGCGTCACCGTTTCCGAGTTACGCGACAACACCTTTTACGCGATACTGAGCATCGAGGTTGACGGCAAGCACATCGAGGTGGACGCGCGTCCGAGCGACGCATTGACGCTGGCGGTTCACTACGGCGCGCCGGTATTTGTTTCGGAGAGTGT
>CAYPNR010000089.1:0-1131 GCA_964412125.1 uncultured Planctomycetota bacterium
ACTTCAGCGCCTCTTTCAGTTCCTCCTCGACCTGCGCTCTGATCGCGCGCGCGCGTTCCTGCTGCACCTGGTCCTCTTCCGCCTGCTTCAGCAACTCCTCTATGTTGAAGGCTTTCGTTCCGCTGCGACGCGCCATCTCTTCCAGTCGCCTGTCCACCTGCCTGCGTAACTCGATGAAGAAACGCTTCTGTAGTTCGCCGCGAAGTATCATGAAGAAGCTGGAGTAGACCGAGTCGTCGCTCGCCGCGTTCGCGGCGTCTATCAGAATGACGTATCCCACCGAACTGTCGAGCATGCGATAGAAGACGCGCTGCTCCGCCGTCTGCAGGGCCGCCATGACGTCCGGCTCGGTGATCTTGGCGAGAACGCTTTTCACGTCCTCGCCGGAGATCTCCAGCGTCGCCAGTCTCGCCAGCACCGAGCCCGAACGCGAGAGTTCCGCTATCAGGAACTGTCCGGAAATGCGACCCGAGGCCTCCTGCGACACGGGCGTGTGCGGCGGAAAAAGAGAGTGCTGAATGTAGGTCTCGAAATTCTTTTTCGCGAAGTGCTGAGCGAGATCGAGAACGTGCTCGCGCACCGCTCTCGCCAGCGCCTCTTTGCGTCCGGACAGCGGCGAGCCGCGTCCCAGTACGCTGCCCGCCAGGGCCGCCGCGTTCACCCACTCCAGACGCAACTTCTTATAAGGAAAATGGAAACGTCGACCGCGCATGTAAAGTATGGCGCCCAGCATCGTCAGATAGGAAGTTTTGCCGCTGCCGGGCAGGCCCACTATCAGAAAGTTGGGATGTCGTTCGCCGTCGCGGCCGGTGAGAATGTACTTGTCCACGAACTTGTAGACGTCCTCCAGCGTCACGTCGCCGCCGGTCGCCGGCAGAACGCTTTCCATGACCGGTCCGGTCCCCGGCGTGGGGGTCTGTTCGCCGACTCCGCCGGGAAGCGTGCCGGACTCCAACTCCCACTCGTCGTCGCGATCCGGCTCTTTCGGCTTCTCCACAGGAGGCGGAGGAGTTTCCTCACGCGGCGCGGGCTCCGCGGGCGCCGCGACCCCCGCCGCTTTCTGCGAGGCTTCGGCCTCTATCTCGTCGAGTATGCTCGCCGGGTCGAAATCCTTTTCGAAGCCGCCGCCCG
>CAYPNR010000089.1:1231-8302 GCA_964412125.1 uncultured Planctomycetota bacterium
TTGCAGTGCGTCATCTCGACGTCGTAGTAGGCGCAGGACGGATTCTTGCAGCGGCTCTCTCCCTGGACGAAACTCAACTGCTTGCAATGGAAGCACTCGTAGACGCCCTGCAACAGGTACGGACAGGTACTTTTGGTGCAGAACATGGCGCCGGGGCTCTTCAGAAAGGAGCGATTGCCGCAGAAGAAGCACGGCCGCACGATCTTGGCGTTGGATGGACAGTTACGGTTTATGCAGATGGGACGACCGTGATAGGTTATCACGCTCATCTTGTTGCAGATCGGACAGACGGTACGCTTCGTCTTGTGGAGGCGGCACTCGGGATTGAAGCAGTAGGAGCGCGGCACGGAAAAGGAAAACTTCCTGCAGAACCCGCAGACGGCGAAGACGCGTCCCCCCGGACAGGAGGGATTGGAGCAATCGGCGCGTATCTGAGAGGAGAGCGTCAGTTCCGAACCGCACGCGAAGCAGGCGTGTAGTTCCGCCATCTTCGATCCCCAAGGAGCGTCAACACCAATTTACCACACCAAACCTTACCGGTCAACCCGCCTACGACGCGCTTCCCAATCTGACGAGCAGGTCCACGCAGCGGTTGGAGTAGCCCCACTCGTTGTCGTACCAGCCCAGCACCTTGACCAGGTTTCCTTCGACTCTCGTCATGGGCGCGTCGAAGATGCATGAGTGAGGGTTGCCGAGTATGTCCGTGGAGACCAGCGGCTCCTCACTGTACTCGACGATTCCCTTCATGGGCCCCTCGGCCGCGCGACGGAACGCCGCGTTGATCTCGTCCACGGACGCCGTCCTGTCCAGCACCAGTGAGAGATCGACGACGGAGCCGTCGGGAACCGGCACGCGTATGGCCATGCCGTCCAGTTTTCCCTGGAGTTCGGGCATGACGAGACCGACGGCCTTTGCGGCGCCGGTGGTGGTCGGAATTATGTTACAGGCGGCCGCGCGCGCGCGACGCGGATCGTCGTGCGGCAGGTCCAGAATCCGCTGGTCGTTGGTGTAGGCGTGTACGGTGGTCATTATGCCGCTGACTATGCCGAACTCGTCGTGGAGGATTTTCGCCATCGGCGCGAGACAGTTGGTGGTGCAGGAAGCGTTGGAGACGATCTTCATGGAGGGCTGCAGCAGCGAGTCGTTGACGCCGCAGACCAGCGTGGCGTCGACGGCGTCCTTCGCCGGAGCGGAGATGAGGACGCGTTTCGCGCCGGCGGCGAGGTGGCGCTCGCAGTCCGCTCTCCGGCGGAACACTCCCGTGGATTCGAGAACCACGTCGACCTCCATTTCGCCCCACGGGATCCGATCCGGCTCGCGAATGGCCGTGACGCGTACTTCGCGGCCGGCGACCACAAGCGCCTCGCCTTCCACGCGCACCTCCGCGGGAAAGCGGCCGCGGATCGAGTCGTATTTCAAGAGGTGTCCGAGAGTGGCCGCGTCGGTCAGGTCGTTGACCGCCACCACCTCCATCCCGGAACCGTCCCAGGCGGCCCTGAAGACGTTGCGTCCTATTCTTCCGAAGCCGTTGATCCCCACGCGAATGGCCATTCGTATACCTCCAAATCTCCGGCTCGCGACGCAGGCCCGGCGTCGCAAAAGGACTATTTTCTCTTCTTGCGTTTCTTCTTCTTCTTTTTCTTCTTCTTCTGTCTGCTGCGTTCCGCCTCCATCTGCCGCTCCGCGTAACCGTCCATGTCGGGCGAAACCGCCGGATACTCTTTTTCCTCCTCCACTTTCTTCTCTTCGCGGGCGGCCGCCTCTTCCGCTTTCTGCTTGCGTTTCTTTTTCTCCTCCTCGCGACGCACGCGTGCCGCTTCGTAGCGTTCCGCGCGCATCAGGAGCAGTATCGGACTGGCTATGTAGATGGACGAGTAGGTTCCCACGACCACGCCGATGAGCATCGTCACGGTGAAGCCGCGGAGGCTTGCGGCGCCGAACAGGAAGAGAACGAAGATCGCCATGAAAGTGGTCGCCGAAGTGAGAAGCGTCCGCGACAGACACGCGTTTATGGACTCGTTGACGATGTCGGCGAAGCGTCTGCGGCTGCCGATCTCGAAACGGCGATGCCTTATGTTCTCGCGTATCCGGTCGAAGACCACTATCGTGTCGTTGAGCGAGTAGCCGACGATGGTGAGGAAGGCCGCGATGACCGGCAGGTCTATCTTGATCTCCATCACGCCCAGCATGTCCAGCAGCATGTTTATGCCCAGCGCGATGGAGACGTCGTGGACGAGCGCGACCACGGCGGCGATTCCGTAGAGGAACTCGAAACGGATCGCGATGTATATGACGATGGCGATCACCGCGAGGATGAGAGCGACGAACGCCTTGGACTTCAGATCGTAAGCGACGGCGGGCCCTATGTCCTGCTTGCGCAGGAAGCGCCGCGAGAGCAGGGGTCGGGTGGCGCCGGAGGCGCGGTCCTTGACCTCGTCCACGATCAACTTACGGAAGCGCTCGCGCAGTCCGTCCATGTCCGCTCGGAAGCGCTCCCCCAGGGGTCCGACCGAGACACGCACCAGCACGGCGCCCACGGCGGAGGTCTTCGGCAGGCCGACGGTCGTCGGCTCGACGAACTCGACTTTCGTCGTCGCGCCGCCGGCCAGTTCGTTGGCCGCCGCGCGCGCGACCTCCTCCAGCGACGCCTTCAGCCACGCCTCTCTCATGAAGCGTCTCATCAGGATGTGAACGATCAGCGTTCCGGCTTCGGCGCTCGTCCGCTCGACCTCGCGCGTCCGGTCGGTCGGAGTCAGCGGCAGCGGCTCGAGCATCTCTTTTTCGGTGACCGTCAATCGTCCGGACAACTCGCCGCGCACCTTCATGTACTCTCTTTCCCAGACCGCCGGCGTCTCTTTTCCGTTCGGCCCCGTGCAGAGCAACTTCAAAGGACCGCTGTCCACCCTGAAGACGACGAACCCCTTTTCTTCGGGTGGCAGTCCCACGTCTTTCGGCTTCAGGTCGGTCACCGTCGGCTTCACGGTCTGCGGCACCAGTACGCTGCTGATCGCGCCTCTCAACGCCTCCTGCAGACGCTTCTTGAGTTCGGACTCCGGCAGCATGCGTCGCATCACGACGTCGTAGACGAACTTGCGACGCTGCTTGTCCTGCTCCAGTCGGTCCTGCAGCGCCTGCTGCGGAAACGCTTCCGGCGCCATCACGTCGGCGAGCGCGCGTCCGATGTGGCCGGCCACCTCCTCTGCGGAGGACGCGCCCTTCTTTCGCTTGCCTTCTGCGAGTCGCGCCTTTATCACGAACTGCGTAGCCACGCCGCGCGTCGGATCCTCGCCTTCCGCGCCGGAGTACAGTCCGCTCACCGTCACGTCCTCGAGCAGCGCCACCTTTCCGACGCGCGAGCGAACGTCCGCGGTCCGCATCGGACGCGCCATCAACATCTGATAGTTGATGCCGCCTGTGAACTCGATGCCGTACTTGTCGGTGCCCCGCATGAAGAAGAGAACCAGTCCGCCCACCACCATCATGCTGGAGATCATCAACGCGGGCTTCATCCATCTGACGAAGTCGAAACGCGGCTCGCGTACGATCTGCATCATGCGGAACTTGCGGACGATGCGCCTGTCCACCAGCGCGTTCATGAACGCGTGCGAGACGAAAAGCGCGCAGAAGACCGTGCACACGATTCCTATGGCCAGCACCACCGCGAAGCCCTTGACCGGCCCCGTGCCGGCCGACATGAGGATTATCGCGGTTATGAGAGTGGTGACGTTGGCGTCGAATATGGTCCAGAAGGCGCGTTTGAAGCCGAGTTCGAGAGACTGACGAAGCGACTTTCCGCTCTTGCGCTCCTCTCTGATGCGCTCGAATATCAGAATGTTGGCGTCGACGGCCATACCCACGGTGAGCACAAGACCCGCCAGACCCGGCAGGGTGAAAGTGGCCTCGCTCGCGGCCAGCGTGCCGGCGATGAGCACCAGGTTGATGAGCATACTCAGGTCCGCGACCAGGCCGCCGGCCATGTAATATGCGCCCATGAACGACAGCACCGCGACCAGCGACAGAACTATCGCGATGAAGCCCCAGTGAATGGCCTGCTCGCCGAGCGTCGGACCGACCTGGTACTCTCCTTCGAGGATGAGTTTTCCGGCGAGCGCGCCGCCCTCCAGTATCGCCACCAGGCGCCGCACCTCCTCCGGAGTGAAGCGACCGCTTATCTGGCCCGTGCCGTGAATCGCCTCTCGTATCACCGGCGCAGAGTAGACGACCTCGTCCAGGACGATGGCGAGATGGCGTTTGACGTTCTTGCTCGTCAGTTCATAGAAACGCGACCTGCCGACCGCGTCGAAGGTGAAACTGACCGCGGGCTCCCCCAGACCGGTCCGGCTCGGTCCGACGTGTTTCAGATACTTACCCGAGACGCGGCTCTCCTCGCCCGTCTCCAGCGGCATTTCGGGCCAGCGCGCGCGGGGTATGGTTTTGGGCTCCGCGCCGCGCGTCAGCGTCTCGGCGCGATACTGGATGCGCGGGAGGAACTCGTAAGGCGCCTTCTTGCCGGCGGCGAGCGCCTTTTCGTTCGCCTTCCGACACTCCTCCATCTTCTTCTTGTTCTTCTCCACGTCCTCCTGGCTCAGCGCCGCGCGGGCCTTCGGACGATCCGTGTCCGGCCACGGACGAAAGTCCTCCGCGACGAGACGGAACTCCAGATGTCCCATTCTCTCGATGAGCCGCTGAACGCTTCTCTTGTCGGCTTCGGTGCCTCCGGGCAGATCGACTATTATGGCGTTGCGACCGGCGGTGGCGATGTATATGTCCTTGAGCCCCAGAGCGTTGACGCGTTTCTGGAGCACTTCTATCGTCTGCTGCATCATCTTGGTCGGCGAAGCCTTGGCGGCTTCTGTGGCGGGCTCCACCCTGTAGGTCAACTCGAAACCGCCCTTCAGGTCCAGTCCGAGTTTTATCCCCGCCATCCAGATGAACATTCCCCACAGCGCGGTTATCGCGAATATGAAGACTATCCTCGCCGTCCAACGCCTCTCCACGGCCTGCCCCTTCCTGTGGTGTCTCGTCGGGAACCCTTAAGACGTTTCTTCGCCCGCGCGGCTCTCCACCTGCGCTATCGCGCTCACCGAGCAGGTCAATTTGGTGTTTTCGTCGACTTTGATGACTATTTTGTCCTCTTTCATGGAGTGTATCACTCCGTGTATGCCTCCTATCGTCACCACTTTATCGTTCTTGCGGAGATTGGCGAGCATGTTTTTTCTTTCGCGCTCCCTCCGCCGCTGCGGCATGATCATCAGCACATACATCACGCCGAGAATAAGTATCATGAAGAGGATCATCGAGAGGAATCCGCTGGTCTGGGCCTGCGGCTTGCCTTGCTGCGCGGCCTGTCCCTCCGCGGGCTGTCCTTCTGCGGGCTGGACGCCGGTGGGCTGCTCCGCCGCGGGCTGTGCGGGCTGTGCGGGTTGCGCGCCGGGGGCGTTCTGCGGCGCGGCCGGCGGCGGCGCGGCCGGCGTCGCTCCTTCGCCTCCCGCGCCCTGCATGGCCATCACCAGCACGAGGACTGCGAGCATCTTTATCCCCCTTATCAGAGAGTTAAGGCCCCTATTTTACGGTCGGGTCCGGGTCGCGCAACCTTTATTTGATTCTTCGGCGGCGGCGGGCGGAGCGCAAGACTTGCAACGAAGCGGCGCCGCGGATATCATCGATCGAGAGGAGGAGGACGCCGTGCGGGACGAGATGATCGTTCCGGGCTATCGTCTGGAGCGGGAGATAGCGCGGGGCGGCATGTCCACCGTCTATCTGGCCAGGAAAAGAGAGATAGGGACCGTATCCGCGGTGAAGGTGCTCTCCCGGGAGACGGCGGACGACCGCTCCTTCGTTCGACGTTTCATTGAGGAGGCGCGCACCACGGCGCGTTTCTCGCATCCGAACATCGTCCACGTGATCGACGCCGGCAAGACCACGGACGGTCGCTACTACATAGCGATGGAGTACGTGGACGGCCGGACGGTGGGAGACAGAATTCGAGAGAAGGGGCCGTTAGAGGAGCGCGAGGCTCTGCGGATCATCGAACAGGCGGCGTCGGCGCTGGAGGCGGCCCACTCCATGGGACTGCTGCATCGCGACGTGAAGCCCGGCAACATCATGATGGACGGCGACGGCGTGGCGCGACTCTGCGACTTCGGTCTGGCGCTGCCGGCCTGGCGCAAGCCTGAGGCGGAGGGCCTGGTATACGGGACGCCGGAGTACATGGCGCCGGAGCAGGCGCGCGGCTCCCGCGATCTCGACAGTCGCGCGGATCTGTATTCGCTGGGCGCCACACTCTATCACATGCTTTTCGGCCGACCGCTGTTCTCCGCCGCCAATCCACAACTAATAGCGGCCCTTCAGATAACAGAGCAACCCGTCATTCCGGAGACGCCGCCCATATCTCCCGCGACCCGTTCGCTGCTGGCGTGGACGCTGCAGAAGGATCCCGACGCTCGTCCTCAGACGGCCGCCGAACTGCGCGCGGCGGTCCATCGCATACTCGCCGGCGAGACCAGCGTCTCGCTCGGCACCACGACGGTGACTCTCGCGGTGCGTCGGCTGAGACGGAGACTACGGGTCTTGCTCGGCGATCGTCGCTTCATGGTGATAGCGGCGACGGCGTTCGCGGCGGCGCTGGTCGTGCTCGGCCTGCTGCTGCGTTGATTTTGCGTCCGTTTTCTGGCGCGGCCATCACCTTTATGATATACTCCTCTCAAAGGTATCGTGGCTGGAGGAGCGCTCTCATGCCGGAAGAGAAGGACGAAAAGAACCCGTTCGACTTCGAGGACACGGGCTTCCATCAACCGCCCGGTCCGCCGCCGCCGCCTGCGCCGTCGCCGGCGCCGCCCGGCGACACGGAAGGCGTGGTGGAGTTCGAGGAGGTGGGGCCGCTCGGCGCCGCGGCGGGCGGGGGCTCCGCTCCCGCGCCTGAGAAGCCTGCAACGCCGCCCGCGCCGGCGAAAGCCGCTCCCGCGCCGGCGAAGCCTGCGACGCCCGTTCGTCCGCCGCGAAAGCCGGGCGTCGCCCGTCCGTCGGCGAAGAGACCCGCGACGCGGCGTCCGTCGGCCCGCGCCGCTCGTC
>CAYPNR010000090.1:0-8292 GCA_964412125.1 uncultured Planctomycetota bacterium
CCGGTGACGACCACGCTGAGTCGTAATCCGGCCTCAGGCGCGGCGTCCACACACGGTCGCAACCTCTCCCAGTCCCAGCCGTCGCCCACCACGAGCGTCGCGCGTATCATCGCCGGCCTCCGACGGCGAACATCAACTCCCCGGCGCCGCAGCCGCGCGCCTCCGCGTAGGCGTCCACAAAGCCCTTGACGGCCGCGGAGCCGAGCGCCGCCGCGAACCGCGAGAGATCGACCGCGGCGCGGCCGAGCGGAACAGCGCCGCGATGGAATCGAACGTTGTCGTAGTCCGCCGGCACCACCTCTCCGTCGGAGCGGAGCAGAAGGTTGACCGGCTTGAAGTCGCCGTGCGTCACGCCCGCCGCGTGCCAGGCCGCGAGAACGCTTCCGGTCCGTCGCAGGGCCGAAGCGGCCGCGTCGTCATCAGCGGCGGCCAGAACGTCGGAGAGCGGCGACGCCTCGACGTAGTCGCTGACGAGCGCCGCGCGTCGCATGAACACCCCACGCCAGCGGAAGCAGGCCGCCAGCACACGTATGCCCGGCAGTTTCCGCTCCGCGATGCGGAGTCCGGCGAGGAAGCAGCGCCAGATGCGGCCGCGCCGCAGAAGGTGGCGGACCGTCCATCCCGCGCTCCGCGCCTTGGAGACCTTCACGTGCAGGGCGCGGCCGTCGACGACGACCACGCAGGCGAGCGTCGAACGAGAGTCGCGAAGCACGCGTTCCGGCTCCGCCGCAAGCGCCTCCGCGACCGTCGCCGGCTCGACGTCGGCCGCGTAGATCGTCCAGTCCGACAGGCGCTTTCGACGAACGCCCCGCATGTGTCGCTCCCCCGCGATCGTGCCGCAGGGATTCTACACCAGGCGGCCGCGCGCCGCAACAGCCGCGCGCGTCTGCGGGCCGGGCGGAAGTTTTTGACTTGCGCGGCGATGGGAAACGCAATACGATTACGAACGCGTAGGACAGGGAGGAGGGTAGTTGGAGGAACTCGGCGAGAGCCTTCTGGGCGTGGGCGCATTCGTCTTCAGTTTTCTTTTCTCACTTCTGGAAGGCGCCCTGCTCTTCTATTCGAGGAGCCGCTTAGAGGCGATATTCGACGCGCGGGGCGCGGAAGGCGTGCCGCAACGCCTGCAGCAACGCGAGGGCGAACTCGTTCTCGCCTGCAGGATCGGCAACCTTCTCGCCAATCTCGTCCTGGTGGCGGTGCTGGCGCTTTATTTCCAGCGGCTCTTCGGAGCCGCGCACGGCGGTTATCTCCTCGCGGTCCTCGGCTCCGGTCTGCTGGTGGTCGTGGTCGGCGGGGAACTCATACCGCTGGGAATCGGTCAGTGGTGGCCGGAGTGGGTGCTCCTGCGCGGCTGGCGTGTGGCGTTCGCGACCGGCACACTGCTGCGCCCCCTCACAAGAGCGGCCGGGGCGGTGGGCCGTTTCGCGCTCCGCGTCGCCGGCGCGCGGCGACGCGAGATCAAGGAGGAGGTCGAGAACGAGATTCTGGAGGCGGCGGAGGAGGGCGCGCGACACGGCGTCATAGACACCGAAGAACTCTCGATGATAGCCAGCGTCATGGCGCTCGGCGAACTACCCGTCTCCAAGGCCATGACGCCCCGCACCGAGATAAAGGCGGTCGCGGCAGACGTGCCGGTCGAGGAGGCGATACGTCTCGCGCGCGAGTGCGGCCACTCCCGTATACCGGTGCACGGAGGCGATCTCGACCGGGTGGTGGGCGTGCTGTACGTCAAGGACGTGCTGTTCGCCGCGGAGAACGGCAGTCTTCCCGAGAAGAAGGCCGGCGAACTCGCGCGAGCCGCCTATTTCGTTCCCGAGACGACGCCTCTGCCGCGGGTGCTCTCGGAGTTGCGGGCCCGCAAGACGCATGTCGCCATAGTGGTGGACGAGTACGGCGGCACCAGCGGCCTCGTCACCCTGGAGGACGTCCTGGAAGAGGTGGTCGGAGAGATAGAAGACGAATACGATCCGCAGGAAGCGGAAGTGATAAAGGAGTTGAGCGGCGGCGAATGGCTGATGCACGGCCGCGCCGAACTCGAAGACGTACGGGAGGCCACGGGTCTCGCTCTGCGTTCCGAGACCGAAGCGGAGACGGTGGCCGGTCTCGTGATGGAGCGTCTGGGCCGCGTGCCGAGAGCCGGCGACAAAGTGGAGATAGACGGCGCCGTCATGGAGGTGGTCGAAGCGGACGCCAGACGGGTGGTCAAGGTGCACGTGAGCAAAAAGCGGGTGGGGGGAGGATCGAAATGAGAATCGTACTGATCCTTGTGCTGCTGGCGGGCGGCCTCCGGGGCCTCGCGGACGAGAAGCGACAGGAGAATCGGAGTCCCGACGGGCGGAGGAAGGCCGAAGAGGAGGTGCGGAAGCGCATAGACGAAGCCGTGGCGAAAGCGGTGAAGTGGCTGCTCAAGAATCAGAAGAAGGACGGCTCGTTCGAAGGCACCTATAACGGCTCGTATCCGCAGGGCTACACGGCGCTCGGCCTGCTCGCGCTCGCCAAGGCGGGTCTCGGCGCCGAGCACAAGGCGGTGAAGGCGGCGTACTCCTACATGATCAAGCAGCCCCTGAACCGCGTCTACTCGGTCGCGCTGGCGCTCATGGCGGTCGAGGCGCTGTACGCGCCCGACGAAAAGGAAGCGCTGCGGCGCTGCAAGCCGTACAGAACGGTGGTCCGGGGACTCGTGAGGCGCAACATGCCGGCGACACTCAACAGGTGGGTGCGGGACGCCGTCGCGTTTCTCGTGAAGGCGCAGGGGGTACGGGGAATATGGTCCTACTCCGCCGCCACCTCCGGCAGCGGCGATCTCTCCAACAGCCAGTACGCCCTGCTCGGACTCTACGCCGCCCGCAACATGGGCTTCAAGGTTCCGACCGAGCCTTTCAAGAGGGCCGCGGACTTCCTCGTGAAGGCGCAGGACGAGAAGGGGCCGGAGGTGGAATGGTTTCCGGTGCCGGCCGCCGACTTCTCCATGAGTCAGTTGAAGCGTCTCGAACAGGAGTTCTACCGAAGGCTGCGCGGCACGCCCGAGGCCGAGCGCGCAAAGATGCGAACCACCGTGATAGAGGACCCCTACAGCAGGTTCGGTCCCGAGCACCACAAAATGTCCGCGCGCGGCTGGACGTACAGATGGACCGCCGACACCGACCCCAAACGCAAGACGAGTCGCTACAACACCGGCTCGATGACCTCCGCCGGAATCGGATGTCTGGTGATCTGCAAGGCGGCGATGGAGGGAGGCGCGGACTGGAGACGACGCAGGGCCGCCGTCAACAAAGCGATCCGCGACGGCTGCGCCTGGCTGGCGAAACACTTCTCGGTGACGGGCAATCCCTCCGACCGCGGCGGCACGTCCTCCGGCCATCATTTTTACTATCTTTACGGACTCGAACGCGCCGGCGTGCTCGCGCTGGTGCAGTCGTTCGGCAAACACGCCTGGTACGCGAAAGGCGTCCAGTATCTGCTGGCGCACCAGGACGCGAAAGGCTACTGGGGACGCGGCGAGTACACCACCACGGTCAACAAGAAGCGAACCGTACGCACAAACATCTGCGACACATGTTTCGCGATTCTCTTTCTCAAGCGCGGCACGGTTCCGGTGGCCGGCGGCATGCAGAAGGAGGTGGTGACGACCGGCTCCGGCATATTCGGCGAGGAAAAGCCGCCGGGCGGACTCGGCCTGGTGGTGGAGAAGACCGACTCGGGCGTCGCCGTCAAGGAGGTCAAGTCAGGCTCGCCGGCGGCCGGAGCCAATCTAAGGCCCGGCGACATAATCCGCGGCTTCTCCGGCCGCGTCGTTCATTCCGTCCAACAGTTCCACGATCTCGAAAAAATCTACGTCGAGGACGCCGACACGACCTATGTCGTTCTCATCGTCGAGCGCGGCGACCTCATATTCCAGACGGTCATCAGGCTTCGCAAGAAAGAGGCCGGCGCCGCCGCACCTCAGCGGAAGCCGGCCGACAAGGCCAAAGACGACGGCGGAGGCGGAGAGAAAAAAGAGAAAGAGAAAGAAAAAGAGAAACCGAAAAAGTGAGTCGCGACGCTACGGCTCACTTCTCGAAGAAGAACGCGTAGTCGCAGGACGCGCGGTCCGTGGCCGTGACGGCTTTCAACGGCGTGTCCGCCGGCAGCGGCAGCAGAACGAGCGGCTCGACGCCGCTCCGCCGGCGAAAGCGACCCGGAACCGCCGTGCGACTCCCGAGATGACCCGCTCCGGCGAAGAACACCAGAACCTCATCCGGCGAGAGCGACTTGAAGGCCTTCGCGGCGCTTTCCGCCATCGTCTCGTCCCACAACACCTGCGCCTGGTAGAAACGCTCGAGTTTCTCGTCCGGCAGGATGCCGCGACGCCGCATCGCCTCGAAACGCGCCAGCACGTACCGCCTGTGCGCGCGGTCGTCCAGCACCATTCCGGCCGGCAGCGCCGCGCGCTCGTCGCCGCGGAACCCTTCGAGCCCGTGCACGAGCACCGCTTTCGACACCTCCGCGCGGACGTTGGCCGCCAGAACCCGTACGCCTCTGTCCCGGCAGAGGCGGAGAAGCGGGGCGTACAGCCGCTCCCAGTCGAAACGCCAGCGCCTTTCGTACTCGGTTCGTCTCAGGAGTTCTTTTTCGTCCGCCCTGCCGGCCACGTAGTCGTCGAGCGCCGCCTGAAACGGTCGCTGGAACCACTCCACCACGACGACCGGACGCTTCCCCGCCGCGAGCAGCCGCTCGAGAATCCAGCGCTGCATCGCATGACAGCCGACGGAGGTGTGTATCTCGCCCACCATGACGACCTTCGCGGCGAGCGCGGCCGTCGCGACTCCTTCAAGCGGAACGAACGCGCGCGCCCGCGCGTCCCAGGCGCAGAAGAGAACGTCGGCGGGTCGCGCGGGCGGGGCGGCGACGCCGACGGGCGGAGCGCCGAGCGACGCGCAGCCCATCGCGAGCATCAGAGGAAGCGCCGTACGAAAAGCGACGATCACGAGCGTTACTCCTTCTTTTTCAAACGGAAATCGACTCTGCGACTGCGACCCGCGCTCACCTGCACCCCTTCTCTCTCGGCCTGCTCGTAGCCGGCCAGAGAGGCGCGAACGACGTACTTGCCCGGCGGCAGATACGGTATCCTGTAGCCGCCCTTCTCGTCGGTGCGGGCGCGGGTGTGCCTGAGGCCGCGCGGCGGACTTACGAGAGAGATGGAGACCCCCTTCAAGGGCTTGCCCTGCGAGTCCCTGACGGTGCCGATTATCGTGCCTCGAATGGCTTCGTAGACCTTCTCTTCGAGTCGTATCGTCCGGGAAAGACGTCGTCCGTCCTGTAAGGTCAATTCTTCTCTATAGAGGCGTTTTTTGCCGGCGCTGACCGTCAACTCGTACTCACCGCCCTCGAGGCTCTGAAAGTCGAAACGGCCCGAGGAGTCGGTGGTCGCCTCCTTGAGCGGCTCCTTGTTCCCTTTCGCGTACAGTCTCACCACGGCGCCGGAAAGTCGATCCTTGCCGACCGTTACGACGCCGTTCAGCCTCGCCGGCACGATCCTGACCGTGTGGACGCGGACGGGCAGAAACTTGATCTCGCCCTCCACCAGGCCCACGGGAAGTTTCTGCTCCTGACGATATCCTCTGCGCTCCACGGACAGACGATAGGAGCCGGCGGGCACGTCGAGAAAGGTGAAGAAGCCGTCGCAGCGCACGCTTCCGGCGCCGCGGGTCCGCGTCTCCGCGAACACGCGTTCTCCGCGTCCCTCGATCACGTAGAGCGTGACTCTGGCTTCGGTGACGATGTTTTCTTTTTCATCGACGACCACGCCGAAGATCGTGCCGCTCGTTTTCGCGGCCGGAGTCTCCTGCGCCACAAGCAGCGCCGCGACGACCGCCAGCGTCACGAGAACGAGTGCCGGTGCCCGCATTCCGCGTTTCCCCTCACCTGCGGTAGAACAGTCCGAAAAGGAAGACGGCGATTCCGATCACCATCATCACCACCAGGACGACCCACGAGCCGGAAGCGGCTTTTGCGGTCGCGGTCTGCGAGTCCGCGGAGGAGCGAAGGATCAGGGAGACGGCGCCGTAGAGAGCGCCGGCGAGTCCGAGACACAGAACGATCACGTTCCAGACGCGCAAGCGTCTTCGCTCCAGGACGAGCGTCTGTTTCAGACCTTCCATGGCGCCCTGGACGAGAGCGCGCGCCGAAAATATCTCCCGGAGCGCCGCCGTGGCGATTCTGTCGCCCTTCACGACCCACTTGAAACGCGCCTGACACGCTCCGCAGGAACGAAGGTGTTCGTTCAGGATCCGCGCGTCCTTTTCGGTTATCTTGTCGTCCATCTTGCGCGAAAGAAGCCACATCGCCTCCTCGCACTTCACCGCCATCTCGCATCCCCCAAGAATCAGTTCTCACCGGAGAATATTATAAAGGAATGGTCCGCTCTGTCGAGCACAAATTCCCCCCGGCCTCCCGCGGCCGAGACGGTCCGCGAGACGATCGTCCCCGTCTAATACAGGTCGGCGGCGGCGAAGTCGAGACCGAGTCGCTCCAGAGTCTCCTTCGTCGGCCTGCCGCTCTCGTCCCAGCCGCGTAAACCGTAGTAGTCGTCGAGCAGCCTGTTCACGTTCTCCTCCGACTGAACGTATCCCTTCGCGGTGCCGGAGGGTATCTTCTCCTCCATGGCGCGTCGCGGCGGCATGTCCCATCGCCTGCCGAAACCGGGAACCTCACGGAACCAGTAACAGCGCGTGAGATTCCAGACGCGTTCGGACGCCAGCAGCAGGTCGTCGAGCGACCATTCCCGGCCGGTGGCGGCGCGGAAGAGTCTCGCGTAGTACTCCAGGTCGATGGCGAGTTCGACCCAGCCGAGGCGGCAGACGCCGAGCATGTCGAACATGGGGCGCTTGTGCTGGAGGCCTATCACCCACTCGGCCTTGCCGTCGAGCACGTCGCGGCCCTTTTCGAGGTCCCGCATCACCGCCCAGGAACGATTGTGATGGGCGCCGACGTCGCAGGTCATGTAGGAAAGCAGCATGGCGGGCGCGCCGCGGGACTCGTAGCCGGACTGCTCCATGCCTTTTATGTGTATGGCGAATTCGGAGCCGCCGAACTTCCCGGCGGCCGCTCTTACGCCGTCCGCCAGCACGTCGCCCACGCCTTCGCGGTTCGCTATCTTCCTGAGCAGGTCGAACAGCGCTTCCGCGTCGCCGAAGCCGCCGACGTCCAGCAGGCCCTTCTCGCTCGCCTCGAAAGCCCAGGCGCACACGCCGCCGGCGCTTATCGTGTCTATTCCCAACTCGTCGCAGAGATAGTTCGCGTAAAGGACGTCGTCGACGTCGCTCAGGCCGCAGTTGGAGCCCAGCAGCGCAAGCGTCTCGTACTCCGCGCCCTCGCAGTAGACCTTGTACTTCTCGCTGTAGGAGTACTTGCCGCAGGCCATCGGACAGGCGAAACATGCTTTGTCGAGTTTGACCACACGCTCCCGCATGTGCAGATGGTCGATGGAGTCGGCGTGCTCGTAGGTGCCGGTCTGGAAGTTGCGGGTCGGAAGCGAGCCCCACTCCGAGGAGAGCGGAATGACCTGCGAGGTGCCGTAGTCCTGCCACTCCTTGAGCGCGGGATGTTTCCCGGCGTGCTCGAGCAGTTCGCGGACGATGCGCTCCATGGATGGAAGGTCGGCGATGGGGATGTCTCTGGTGCCGCGGACGCAGACGGCCTTGACGCGTTTGTGTCCGAGGACGGCGCCGATGCCGGCGCGGCCCGCCTCGCGGCCGTAATCGTGATTGATACAGGCGTATCTGACGAGGTTCTCGCCGCCGGGGCCTATCGTCGCTATCTGGAACTCGTCGCCGAGTTCCTTTTTGAGCGCGAGTTCGGTTTCGATCGCGCCCCTGCCCCGGTAAGCGCGGCCGTCGCGCAACTCCACCCTGTCGTCGTCGATGACGACGATCACCGGCTCGTCGGCGCGTCCCTCCAGCACGATCGCGTCGTAGCCGGCGTAGCGCATCTCCGGCGCGAACAGGCCGCCCATGTTGGAGTCGCCGTAGCCGCCGGTCAGCGGCGATTTCGCGTGAAAGGAGGTCTTGGCGCTCTGCGGACAGAGAGTGCCGGCCAGCGGCCCTGTGGCGATTATCACCTTGTTGGCGTCGGAGAGCGGCTCGACGCCGCGCACCTCGTCGTAGAGGATTTTCGCGCCGAAGCCGCGGCCGCCGACCCACTTCCCGGCGAACTCTTCCGTGACGGCTTCGGTCCCGCTCGACCCCGCCGTGAGGTCGATTCTCAGAATCCTTCCCGCATAACCTTCCAGCATCCTCTATCTCTCCAAAAGCG
>CAYPNR010000091.1:0-7948 GCA_964412125.1 uncultured Planctomycetota bacterium
GTCGCGCGCGACGGATGTTCGCCAATCTCCTCGCCCGCGCCCTGCCCCGATGAAATCGCGGCCGCGCCTGTCCACTACCCTTCCGGAGAAGACCCCGTTTGCTCCCCGGCCGCAGGCTCCGCGGGGGGAGGTTCCTCCGAGGCGGGTTCGGCGGCGGGAGGCTCCTCGGCCGCAGGCTCCGCAGGAGGCTCTTCGGCCGCAGGCTCCGCGGCAGACTCTTCCGCAGCGGGGGGCTCCTCGGCCGCAGGCTCCGCAGGAGGCTCCTCGGCCGCAGGCTCCGCGGCGGGTTCTTCGGCCGCGGGTTCCGCGGCGGGCGCTTCCTCAGCGGGCGGCTCCGCAGGAGGCTCCTCGGCGGCCGGCTCCTTCAGCGCTCCCGAGACGTCGTAGCCCATCGCCTCGGCGACCCGTCTGGCGTCCTCGTCGGAGAGGATCCGCCGCAGCGAAAGCCCTATGCGGCGCTCTATCGGGTCGAGACGTATGACGCGCACCTCCACCCAGTCGCCTTCGTGGAGCACCTGATTGATGTTCTGGCCGCGCTCGGTGAACTCGGAGATGTGGACGAGACCTTCGAGTTCCGGCGCCAGTTCCACAAACGCGCCGTAGGTCGTCACTCCGGTGACGCGACCGGTGCAGATGGTGCCGCGCTGGTACTTCTCCGGTATGCGCCGCTCCCACGGATCCTCCGTCAACTGCTTCAGTCCCAGCGAAATGCGGCAGCGCTCCACGTCCACCATCAAAACCTTCGCCCTGATCACCTCGCCGGGCTGCAGTATCTCCTCGGGACTGCTCACGCGCTTGGTCCACGACATGTCGGAGACGTGAAGCAGACCGTCCACGCCCTCCTCTATCTCGATGAACGCGCCGTAGGAGGTCACACTCTTTATCGTTCCCTCTATGACGGTGCCCGGCGGATATTTCTCCTGGACGCGGAGCCACGGATTCTCCTGCGCCTGCTTCATGCCCAGCGCGATCTCCTCCTTCTCCTTGTCGATGTCGAGAATGACCGTCTCGACCTCGTCACCGACCTGCACCAGTTCGGAAGGATGGTTGATCCGCTTGGTCCACGACATCTCGCTTATGTGGACGAGTCCCTCGACGCCGTCCTCGAGACGCACGAAAGCGCCGTACGGCAGGATGTTCACCACGCGTCCCTTGACGCGGGCGCCTATGGGGTACTTCTTGTCCACGTTGACCCACGGATTCTCCGTCTTCTGTTTGAAGCCCAGCGATATCCGCTCCCTTTCACGATCTATCTTGAGCACCTTCACCTCCACTTCGTCGCCGATCGCGACCACCTCCGACGGATGCGATATGCGGCTCCAGGAGATGTCGGTGATGTGAAGCAACCCGTCTATGCCGCCGAGGTCCACGAAGGCGCCGAAGTCGGTGATGTTCTTGACCACGCCTTTGATCAACTGGCCCTCTTCGAGTTCCGCCATCAGTTTCCGCTTCTTCTCCTCCCGCTCGGCCTCCTCCAGCCTGCGGCGGCTCACCACGATGTTCATCCGCTCGCGGTCTATCTTGATGATCTTGACGTCGAACTCCTGACCGATGTACTCCGCGATGTCCGGAGCGCGACGGATGCCGACCTGGCTGGCGGGCAGGAACACGGGCACGCCTATGTCGACGAGCAGGCCGCCTTTTATCTTCCGCAGCACTCTGCAGCGGACGGTGTCGCCCTCCTTGTGCGTCGAAAGTATTCTGTCCCACGCGCGGATGCGATCCGCTCGTCTTTTGTTTATCGCCATCATTCCGTACTCGTCTTCGACGCTCTCTATGAAGACCTCCACTTCCTGGCCCACCTCCACCTGCGGCGGATTGCCGAAGTGCTCTATGGGAACGATGCCTTCCGACTTGTATCCGACGTTTATGATCGCGTCGTAGTCGGTCACCTCCACGACACGTCCCGACACCACCGTGCCCGGCTCGAAGTTCCGCAGCGTCTTTTCGTACTCGGCCTCGATATCGTCTATCCCCTCCTCCTCGAGCAGTCGCGCCACCGTCCGGTCGAGTTCCTCTTCCGGGACGGCGTAACGTTCGAGAACGGTCTTCCTCTGTCTCGGCGTCTTAAAGCCCATCAAACCTCCTCCAACGGCCTCCTGCCCATGGTGCCCAGCAGGCGCACCTGTCCGCGCACGTACTCCCGACGCAATTTTCGACACAGAGCGCGGACGTCACTTCCGCGCTCCACACGAAAAGGTTTCCCATATAGTATCCGCAACGGCAAGAAAAATCGCGGCATTTTACGTTTGCGCGGCCATATCTCCCTTGCGCCCTCGATGACCGCCGGCACCACCGGCACGCCCGCGCGCTCCGCCAGAAGGAACACTCCCGGCTTGACTTCCCCGATTCGACCGTCTCTGGTCCGCGTCCCTTCCGGAAAAAGAAGCACCGCTTCGCCGCCGCGCAGGAACCGCAACGCCTTCCGCAGCGCGCCGAGATCGGCCGTCTCTCTCTCCACGGCGAACGCGCCGTAGGCACGTATAAGCGCGGCGAAAAGCGGATTGCCGAACAGCGAGCGTCGCGCGAAGTAGCGCACGGGCGCAGGACAGGTGAAGCCGACCACCACCGGATCCAGATACGACTGATGCGTGCACGCCACGATGAACGGCCCATTTCGGGGGATGTTGCGCCGACCGTAGGCGCGCACCCCGTAGAAGAAGAGGAACAGGAACCACGCCCACAACTGGCTCAGCCGATAGAGAAACCGACGCAACACATCCGTCCCGCCAAAAAGACGGCCAAACGCCCCGGACAGTCCCGGCATTCTACAGCGTCGTCGGCGGCGGGGCAACCGTCGGACGGCGGGCGAGGCGTTGACGTCGCCTTGCGGAGCGCGTATGCTTGAGGCGGCTCTTCGAGGAGGAAAGCGATGAAGGCGCTGAAGACGGAGGAAGGCTGGCTGCTGGTGCTGGAGCGCGGCGAAGAGGTGGTCGAAGCGATAACCTCCTTCGTGAAGGAGAAGGGACTGGAGGGCGGCCAGATCCGCGCGATAGGCGGCGTCGCCGACGTGACACTGGGCTGGTACGATCTGGACGCCAGGGAGTACCGCAAGAAGCGGTTCGAGGGCAACTTCGAGTTGGTGGCGCTGCTCGGCAACGTGAGCCTGGTGGACGGCGAGGTGTTCTGTCACCTTCACGCGGCCGTTTCCGGACCGGATTACGCGCTGCGCGGCGGACACCTGTTCGAGGCGCGGGTGTCCATAACGGCCGAGGTGGAGATTCGTCCCGGTCCGAGGGTGGAGCGACGGCGCGACGACTTCACGGCGCTCAACCTTCTCGCGCCGTAGGGGCGCGTCTCAAATCGGGAAATAACGTTGCGCGGGGGCGGCCGACCTGTAGAATCCTGCGCCGTGGGCGTTCTCTTTTGGGAGGCTGTCGCATGGAACCCTGTGTCTGGGTCAAGGAGAATCTCTACGACGAGTTGGGCCCCTCGAAGGTCGTACACATCTACGAGCCGAAAATCGGTCTGCGCGCGATAGCGGTGGTGGACAACGTGGCGCGCGGCCCGGCGATAGGCGGCATCCGAATGGCGCCGGACGTGACGACGACCGAGGTCTTCCGCCTCGCCCGCGGGATGACGTTCAAGAACTCCGCGGCCGACCTGAAGCACGGCGGCGGCAAGAGCGGCATCATAGCGGACCCGTCCAAGATGTCGCCCGACCAGAAAGAGGAACTGATGCGCACGTTCGCGCGCGCGCTCGCGAACCTCGTGGAATACATCCCCGGCCCCGACATCGGTACCTCGGAGAAGGACATGGCGGTGATGTTCGACGAGATGGGTCGCGTGGTGGGACTGCCGCGCTCGCTCGGCGGCATTCCACTGGACGAGATCGGCGCCACCGCCTACGGCTGCTACCATTCCGCCAGGGCCGCAGAGCCTTACGTGCAGCGCTGGCACAAGAGTTTCAGACTGAGAGGCGCGCGGATCGCCGTCGAGGGCTTCGGTAACGTGGGACGACCCGCCGCGGTCTTCTTCCGCGACTTCGAGGACACCGTTCTGGTCGCCGCCTCCGACACGAAAGGAACCATCCACAATCCGGAAGGCATCGACGTCGACAAACTCATCGCGATAAAGAAAGAGACCGGCTCCGTCCTCAACTACGAAGACGCCGAGAAACTGCCGGTCGAGGCCTGCCTCGAAGTGGAGTGCGACATACTCATACCGGCCGCGCGGCCCGACTGCATCAACCCCGGCAACTGGGAGAAGGTGAACACGCGACTGATCGTCGAAGGCGCGAACGTGCCGGTGGTCTTCGACATCGAGAACAAACTCTTCGACAAGCAGATTCTCTGCCTGCCGTGCTTCATCGCCAACGCCGGCGGAGTGATCTGCGGGGCGCTCGAGTACGCCGGAGCCAACGAGTCGACGGTCTTCCCGACGATCGAGGAGAAGGTGTACCGCAACACCGACGAGGTTCTGAAGCGCACCTTCGACAAGAAAACGTATCCGCGCGAGGCCGCGGTGCAGATGGCCAAGGAGCGCGTCCTCGACGCCATGCAGTACCGCAAGGTCCACATATAAGCGGGACGTCGTTTCCGGCCGGGAAGGCTCCGCGGACGGCGGGTCCGGAGCGCGGGTCCGCTTGTAAAGAATCCGCAGCCGCGGCATCATCGCCGCTGGCGCGGGGGATCTCCGTTCGGGAGCGGCGCGATGCTGCCCGACTACGCGGCGGGACTCGAATGGCTCGAGTCGCATATAGATTATGAGCGCGCGCAGACCGTGCCTTACGCCGCGATGCGGCCCGCCGTCGTGTTCCGTCTCGCCGACCTGCTCGGTCGTCCGCAGGAGCGGTTCTCCGCGTTTCACATAGCCGGGACCAAGGGCAAAGGCTCGACGTCCGCCTACATCGAGTCGGCGCTGGTCGCGATGCGGATCTCGACCGGCGCCTATCGCTCGCCGCACGTGGTCGACGTACGCGAGCGCGTCACCGTGAACGGAAAGCCGGTCGACGAGGAAGCGCTTCTGTCGGCGTGGCGCCGGACGGCCGAAGTGGAGGAGCGGGTCGGCGAGCGACTGACGTATTTCGAGATAATGACGGCGGCGGCGCTGCTGGTGCACGCCGACGCCGCGGTACGCCTGGCCGCCTGGGAGGTCGGAATCGGCGGTCGTCTCGACGCCACGCGACGGGTGAACGCCGCAGTCTGCGTGATCACGCCGATCTCCGTCGACCACACCGACAAGTTGGGCGAGACGCTTGCGTCCATCGCCGCGGAGAAATGCGGCATACTCCGGCCGGGCGTTCCGGTGGTCGTGGGCCCGCAGCCGCCCGAGGCGCTCGAGGTGATACTGCACGAGGCGAAGCGTCTGGACGCGCCGGTGTTCCTCTCCGGCGAGGACTTCTCCTTAGAGGACCGCGAGGGCGGCTTCTCCGTGGAGGCGGGCGGAGAGCGTTTCGAAGGTCTCCGCATCCGGATGGCGGGCCGCCACCAGCGCGAGAACGCGGCGACGGCGGTCGCCGCGCTGCGCGTCGCGGCGGAAGCGGGACTCATACCGCGGCCCGGGCCGGAGGCGGTACGCGCGGGACTCGCCGCGGCGTGGCTGCCCGGCCGATCCGAGGTGCTTCGGACCTCGCCGGCTTTGATTCTTGACGGCGCGCACAACGACGCCTCTCTCGTCGCGGCGCTTCGGACCGTCGAGGAGGCGTTTTCGCCGCGCCGCCTGCAGGTGCTCTTCGCGTGCGCCGCCGACAAGGAACTGTCGCGTATGGCCGCGGTGCTGCGTGAGGCGGGTGTCGCGGTCCGCGCCACCACCTATCCGCATCCCCGCGCGGCGGCGGCCGGGCGCGTCGCCGAAGCGCTGCGGGCCGCCGGGGTGGAGGTCGTCTCGACGGGGCCGCCGGAGGAGGAACTCGAATCGGCGCTTGCGACCTCCGGGGAGGAGGACGCCGTTCTGGTCTGCGGCAGTTTCTATCTCGTTTCGCACCTGCGGGCGCGTCTCCTACCGCGGAGCGGAGGGCGGGGCGGTGCTTGAGATGGGCCCTCTCGTCTTCCGGGCGGTCTGCACCGCCCGGCGTCTGCTGCGCCGGGTCGCGCGCGTGTTCCGGCCCGCGGGAGCGCTTGCGCGTCTCGTGCGCGTCGCGCTGCGCCGGGTCGACGTCCGCGCGCCGCTGAAGCCGCCGGCGGCCGCGGCCGGCCCGCCGCGGACGATGGTCGGCGCGGCCGACGACGACCGCCTCATGCGGCGACTCGCCAAATACGGCGTCCACGAGTCCGCGCTCACCCGCCTGACGCTCAAGACGCTGCGGCCGGGCGACGTCGCGGTGGACGTGGGCGCGCACATAGGCTACTTCACGCTGCTCGCGGCCCGCGCCGTCGGTCCGCGCGGGCGGGTCGTCGCCGTGGAGCCGGAGCCGCGCAACTTCAGGGCGCTTCTCAGAAACCTGCGACGCGCGCGCGTCGGCAACGTACTGGCCGTGCGGGCCGCCGCGTCCGACCGCCGCGGCGAGACGTGGCTGCGCCTCTCCGAAGAGCACCCCGGCGACCATCGTATCGCCGCCGTCGCGGAAGGCGTCCGCATCCGCGTGGAAGCGACGACGCTCGACGCGCTGCTGGGTCGCGCGCGCGCCGCGTTCGTCAAAATCGACGTTCAGGGAGCGGAGCCGCTGGTGCTGGCCGGCATGCGAAAGACGCTCGCCGCCTGTCCCGACGTGCTCGTCGCCTGCGAATACTGGCGGCCGGGATACGCGCGGTTCGGCTTCGACGCGGACCGCTTTCTCGCGCTGCTGGACGAACTGCGCCTCTTTCCGCGCCTGCTGCGGCGCGACGGCGACGAGGTTCCACTCGATCCCGCCGCGCTCGCCGGTGACTCGATTCTGACGCTTCTGCTGCGCCGAAGTCGATCGGGATGAGAACGGCGCCGCTCTTGCGGAGCGACCTCATCGACCGGAAGGAAACGTATCCACCTGAAGGATGAACGACATCTTTTCGACGTCTTTTCCGCGAGCCCGTGCGGAGCGGTCGGCGGCCGCTTCGAGTATGGTGACGACCGTCTTGATCGCCCGCTCGTCGGCGCGGATCGTGAGCACCACCGTGCCGCCTCTTTCGGTCTTGCCCTCTTTCGCCAGGCGTTCGTCCACCTCGGCCAGGCGGTTGATCAGCAGCATCGCGCGCTCGGCCTCGTCGGCGGTCAGCCAGAAGTGGTACTGGCGCGATTTGGTTTCGCCGGCGAGCCGCGCCATTTTTTCGGCGCCGCACCCGAGACCGGCGGCCTGACTCAAGGCTTTCGCCTCGCGACGGGCCTTCCTCTCCTCGTCCAGTTTCTCCATCAACTTCCTGGCCGCGCCCGTCATCTTGTCCAGCGCCTCGTCCGATTTGGGGGCGGCGGGAAGCGCCGGCCGGGCCGCCGGCTCAGAAGGCGGAGAAAGCGGAGCGGCCTTATGTACGAAGCCGTTTCTCTCGGACTTTCCGCGGCCTCCCTCGGCCGATGCGCCCGCGTCCCCGGGGGCGGCGTACCGTCCCTTGCGACGCCGCGCGGCCTCCCCGTCCGCCTTCTTCCCGTCCGCCGGAGTCCCGGAAGGACGGCCCCCGGCGGCCTGCCGGCTCCAGGCGTCGCGCGCGCCCGAGCCGGGCCTGTCCGCGTCGGAATCGGAACGGCGGGGTTCGAGACCGCGACGACTTCCTTCTTTCGCCTTTTCCCCGTATCCCAAACCCTTCTCGGCGTTCTCCACCGGTCCGCGTCCCGGAGAGCGTGGCTTCTTCACCGCCGCCGGAGAGGCCGACCCCGGAGGCGCTTTCTCCTCTTCGTCCCCGGCGGTCGCCTCCGGCGAGGGTTCCTGCGCGCGACGCGCGACCCTCGCCTCCTCGGGTCGCTCCTTCGAGACGGCCGCGACAGGCTCCTTGCCGGCCCATCCGGAGCCGGGCTGCGTCGGTCTCTCGCTCTCCACAGGATACTGCCACGCAAAAGCGAGCACGATGGCGATCAGGAGCGCCGCCGCCGCGCTCGCCAG
>CAYPNR010000092.1:0-7925 GCA_964412125.1 uncultured Planctomycetota bacterium
GAGCGGCGGCTCCTGGGCGTGGCAGATACTCGTTCTGCCGGACGGCAGCGGCGCTCAATCGGTACGCTATCCCACTCTGCCCGCCGGTCTTCCCGGTCCGCAGAGCGGCGACGCTCTCTCCATTCAACTCAGTCAGGGACTCCTCGCCGGTTTCAATTCCGACTCGGTGGCGTTCGACCTGATGATGATGCGGGAGACCGGCTTCATGGAGGTCGTCAATCTGTTCACCTGGTCGCCGTAGTCGTGTGTCGCTCGGCGACGCGCCTCGGCGCTCTTCCGCGCCGTACGCTCACTTTTCGGAGTCTTTCCCGGGCTTTTCGTCCTCAATGGGCGGCTCTTCCTTCTTCTCCGGCTTCTCGCCGAAGGTCCACAACACGGTCGCGCGCCCGAGCGTCCGATCCCCGTGCTTGACGTCTATGCCGGTCTTCATCGAGCGGAAGAACTGCTCTTTCATGTCGAACTCGATGCGGATCTTCAAGGCGAGCGCGTCCGGAGCGTCCTCCGTCGCCGGCTCTTCGCCCGCGGGCTTCTTCAACGTCTCGTCCACCTCTATCACGGCGACGCCGTCGTTTACGGCTTTCAACGTGACGGTCACCTCCTGCGTGTCTTCCTCGCCGCCCCACGTGCCCTTCAGCGCGGCCTTCCAACTCTCTCCGACCTTGACCTTCTTCCACGGCAGAAACAGCCACGGTCCGGTGTGCGTCATCATGCTCCACTGATTGCCCGCCCTGCCGGACGCCTCGAAGCCGTCGTCGGTGCGCTTGACGCTCCCCTTCTGGCCGGATTCGAGTTTCGCCTTCCTCTCCATGGGCTCCTTGTCTCCGAGCCGCATCCGTTGCACTTCACTGCCGCCGAGCGTCTCGAAGTCGAACGAGAGCGTTTCCCTGTCGTTTTCCTTCTTGACGTTGACCGCGCCGGAGAAGGTCGATTCGCTCTCGCGCTCCATCTTGCGATCTTTTCTCTCGTAGGACATCGTCATCGACATCGACAGCGTCAGTCCGAACTCCCGCGACTTGACGACCGTCAGGTCGAACGTCTTCGTCTCGTCTCCTTCGGCGCACAGCGACGCGACGGCGCCGAGAATCGCGATCGCAAACGCTGCTCTCACATCGATTCCTCCATAAAAGGGCAGACGAATTATCCGCGCCGCGGGGGCGCGGGTCCACCACAAAACCCCGGCGCGTCCGAAGACCTTACGCCTCCCGGTCGGGCCGCGACCGCTCGTCTTCGTCTCCGTGGAACATGCGACGCGCCTTCTCGGAGAATCCGGACGAGAACCGGTCGATCACCGAATAGATGCACGGGATGACGAACAGCGTCAGCACCATGCCGAACAGCAGGCCGCCCGCGACGGCGGCGCCGAAGGGGTTCCTGACCTCGTGTCCCTGACCCATGGACAGCGCCATCGGCACCATGCCGAGTATCGTCGTCAGCGACGTGATCAGGATGGGACGCAGGCGAAGCGCGGCGCCCTCTATCAACGCTTCGCGGCGCTTCAGCCCCTTGCTCTTCAGTTGATTGACGAAGTCGATCATCACGATCGCGTTGTTGACGACGATGCCGGCGAGCACCACCACGCCGAGGAGGACCACCATCGAGATTTCCGCGCCGAGTATGGCCACCGCGGTTATCGAGCCGATTATCCCCAGCGGAACGGTGAACATCACCACAAGGGGATGCGAAAAGTGCTCGAACTGCGCCGCCATGATCATATACACCAGCACCACCGAGACGATGAACGCTATCATGAGCCAGAAAAACGACTCCAGCATCAGTTCGTAGGAGCCGCCGTACTCGATGAAGTAGCCGGGCTTCCTGAGTCCGGAAACCACCTTCTTGATGTCGGCGACGACGCTTGCGAGGTCGCGTCCGGTGGCGTCGCCCGTCACTGTGCCCTTGCGTATCTGCTCCTCGCGGAGTATCTTTTCCGGTCCGCGACCCGTGCCGATCTCGGCCACCTGATCGAGTCGCAGAAGCATGCCGCCCATCGAGGCCACCGGCAGCGCTTTCAAATCCTCGATGCTGTCGCGATCCTCCTCCGCCAGACGCACGCGAACGTCTATCTCCTCTCCGCCGTGGCGGTAGATCGTGGCCACTTTGCCCTCGAAGGCGGTCGTGATGGCGTCGCCTATCGCGGCGACCGGAAGTCCCGCCTGCTCCGCGCGGTCCCTCTGCGGCCGCGCGGTTATCTCAGGTCTGCCTTCGCGGAAGGAGTAGTCTGCGTTGGTGAAGCCTTCGACCTTCACGGCCCGCTTGTATATCTCCTTGCAGATCCGCTCTATTTCGTCGATGTCTTTTCCGAGGACTTTTATTTCTATGGGCGCCTCGGCGCCGAAGGAGAGCATCGCGGTGGACATGTCCACCGAAGTTATCCTGGCGTTCGTCTTCGGCAGCGCGTCGAATATCGCTTTTTCGATCTCGCTTGCCAGTCTCTGACGATCTTCCTTGTCGACGATTCGAATCATGATCGTGGCCTCGTGAACGTCGGTCGGCGCGAAACCCGTGCTCAGATCCTGCTTGCCCATCTCCGAGCGGCCGACCATCACCATCACGTAGAGCGTCTCCTTCTGGGCGAGCGCGGCGTTTTCTATCTCCTGTACGAGCGCGTCGGTCTCGGCGATGGGCGTGCCGACCGGCATACGCACTTTCAGCATCAGCATGGGCATGTCGCTTTCCGGCGTGAACGAAGCGCCGAGCCGCGTCGCCAGCAGCAAGGTGAGACAGAACAGCAGAGCCGCCGCGCCTATCACTTTCCAGCGATTGTCGAGAGCCTTCCCCAGGGCGACCTTGTAAGCGTCGCGCACCTTCGTGAACACGCGGCCCGCGCTGCGGAAGGTCTTGCCGCGACGCCTGCGGAAGAGAGTGGCGGCTATCGCCGGGACCAGCGTGACCGAGACCACCAGAGACATGAAGACGCCGATGCAGACCGTCACGGCCAGAGGTCTCGCGATCTGCGCGGTGATGCCCGGGACGATCAGCAGCGGTATGAAGACCGCCATGTTGGTGAACGTGGAAGCGGTGACCGCCAGGATCACCTCTCTGGTGCCCGTCCGGGCCGCGTCGAAGCGATTGAGTCCCTCTTCGAGATGGCGGAAGACGTTTTCGATAACCACCACCGAGCAGTCCACCATCATACCGACGCACAACGCCAGTCCCATGATGGTGACCATGTTCAGCGTGTATCCGGCGACCCACAACGCGAAGAAGGTGGCGAGCACCGACAGCGGAATGGCGACGGCGATGGCGAAGGTGGGTCTCCAGTTGAGCAGGAAGAGATAGAGCAGCACCACGGCCAGGAGCGCGCCGAGCAGCGCGTCGCGAAGCGCGGAAGAGGTGATCTTGTGTATGATGCGACCCTGGTCCATCACGGGATACATCTTCACGTCTTTCGGTATGTAGCCCTCCCGATACATTTGATCTATTTCGGCTTTGACCCTGTCGGTGGCGGTCGCGGTATTGGCGCCCGACTGCTTCATGATCGCCATCATGACGGCCTCGTGTCGGTTGGCGCGCGTCATGGACCGCTGCTCCTTGTAGGCGAGTCGCACCTCGGCCATGTCGCGGATCCGCACCGGTCCGCCCGCGCCCATGGCGACCACCGTGTCGCCTATCTCCTCGAGCGAACGGTATCTGCCGGTCATGCGAAGAGCGTACTCGGAGGTTCCGAGCATGATGTGTCCGCCGGAGAGATTGACGTTCGCGCCGCGGAGCGCGCCCATCACCTGCTGGATGGAAACGTTGTGCGCCTCCATCCTGTCGCGGTGCAGAACCACCTGGATTTCCTTTTCGAGTCCGCCCAGGATGAACGCCGAGGCGACGCCGTCCTGCCGCTCCAGGCGCGGCTTGACGGTGTCGTCGAGGAAGTCGCGCAGCACCTGGGTGTTCTCCATGCCCACGCAGGCGTACACCATCACCGGCATGTCGGCCATGTTGAACTTGTACACACCCGGCTTGTCCGCCTCCTCCGGAAGCCAGTCCTCCACCAGCGATACTTTTTCGCGTACGTCCTGCGCCGCGAAATCGAGATTGGTCCCACGGGCGAACTCGACCATTACGACCGACAGTCCCTCGATCGAGGTCGACTTGACCGACTCGACGTCGGTCACGGTCGCGACCACCGTCTCGATCGGCTTGGTGACGTGCTCCTCCACCTCCTCGGGCGACACCTGTCCGTATGAGGTGACGACCGAGACGAGTGGGTATTCCATTTCCGGGAAGAAGTCGAGGCCGAGTCTGGTGAAGGCGATTCCGCCGAACAGCGCCACGACCAGCGTCAGCATCAGCATCGCCACACGGCGTCTGACGGCGATGTCGGAGAGTCCCATTTTCTACTCCTCCTCGACTTTCTGGCCGTCGGTGATTCCGAGCGCGTGCGGGATCACGCGTTCGGCGCCGGAGAGTCCCTTCTCGACGAGGACGCGGCCCGCCTCGCGTCCGGCCGCCTTTATCGCCACCCGTCGTGCGATGCCGTCTTTCACCACCATCACGTACTCGCCGCGCGCGTCCCGCAGGACCGCCTCCCGCGGCACCGACACCAGCGTCCGCGCCTCCAGCAGGAGGCGTCCGCGCACGAACATGCCGGGCTTCAGTTGCGGCCGGCCCGACTCGGAGTCGTTTTTGACAGCCGCCTTCACCACCAGTTTCCGCGACGGCAGGCTCAACGCGCCGCCCACCGCGCCCACCTTCACATGAAGACCCGACGGTCCGCCGTCGACGTCGAGCACCACTTCCTGTCCGACCTTCACGCGCAGCGCGTATTTGTCCGGCACCTCCAGCACCGCGTTGAGCGTCGAGACGTCGCGCAGTTCGACGACGGGACTGCGCATCATGGTGACCACGAACGTGCCGGGCGAGACCGCTTTTGCGGTGACCACGCCGTCGAACGGCGCCTTCAATTTGCAATAAGCCAATTGCTGACGAGCGTAGTCGAGGCCGACCCTGGCGAGTGTGACCTGCGCCTCTGCTGCCTCCACCGCCGCCCCGGCCGCGGCCACGTCCTCTTTACGAAAGCCGTTTTTGAGCAGTTCGACCTGGCTCCGGGCGCGTCTGAAAGCGGCCTCGATCGCCTCCACCTGTTCGGGCCGGAGTCCGGCTTTGAGCAACGACAGGCGCCAGCGCGCGCCTTCCAGTTGCGCCGAAGCGGTGCGCTCCTGCATGACGGCGGCGTCGAGCGCGCGTTTGCTGACGGCGCCCTTCTCGTGCAGTTTCTCCATGCGTCGGCGGTCCTTCGCCGCCAGGTCGTAGGCGGACTGCGCCGCGGCGACGCCGGCCTCGGCGGCCTTCACATCCTCGGTCCGAAAGCCTTTACGCGCCTCGGTGAGTTGCGCCAGCGCGCCCTTCAGCGCCGCCTCGGCCTGCGCGATCTCCTCTTTACGGAAGCCGGACTGCATCATGGCCAGTCGCGCCTTCGCGGCCCTCGCCTGTGCCTCCGCCGCCGCCAACTGCGCCTCCGCCTGCCTGACCGCCAGCAGGTAGTCCGAATCGTCCAACTCCGCCAGCGTCTGTCCCGCGGCGACGAAGTCTCCCTCCTCGACCAGCACGCGGCTGACCACTCCGGCCACCCTGAAACTCAACACGCTTCTCTCCTTGGCCGTCAGTGTGCCGGTCACCTCCACCTCGTGCGGCCGCTGAACGGTCTCCACCGCCACCGTCTTCACTTTCTTACGCGGCCCGCGCGGCCCGCGCTCCTGCGCGCGCGCGCGCGGCACGTAGAACAGAGGAAGAGCGAGCCCCGTCGTCCACAGCAGCACCAGAGCCGCGCAGCGGACGTTTCTCCGCGCGGCGGAAAAGGCCGATCTGCTCATTCTCCAACTCCTTCCAATCTTCTCGATCGTCTCACCTGCTCGCGCGCGCCCGCGCCCGCGCGAGCGGACCTCGCCGCCTCTATCGTACATCCGAGCGATTCTTCGAGTGCGGCCACGGCCAGTGCCACGTTCAGCCGCGCGGCGACGACGCCCATCCGTGCGGCGGCGGCTTCGGCTTCGGCGTGCGCCACTTCCGCCCCCGTCCCGGCGCCGGCGTCGAGTCGCGCGCGCGCGACCCGCGCCGCCTCATCCAGACTGGCGCGCCGCAGAACCGCCGCCTCCAGGCGCCTCGCCGCGTTCTTGACGGCCGCGACCTGCGCCTTGATCGCGACGCGCAGTCCCTCCGCGGCGGCGGAAAGACGCGCTTCCAGCGCCGCGATCTGCCGGCTCATGCGCCTCGTCTGCGCCCTCGTCGAAAAGCCGCTGAACGGCGTCCAACTTATTCCCAACTGTATGCCCCAGTAGCCGGGATTGGCGAGTGTGTCGTCGTTGATGTAATTGCCGGAGCCGATCGTCACGAGTTTCGGATACGCGGCCGCGGCCGTCGCGTTGAGCGCCTCCTTCAGCGAGCGCACCTGCGCGTACATCGCCCGCAGGGAAGGATTGCGCGACAGGGCCACTTCCGCCAGACGGTCCTGCTCCAGTACGTCGGGCGTCTCCACCGTCGGCTCGACCAGGCGGAGCCGCTCGCCGAGTCTGACGCCCATCACCTGACAGAGACGCTCCCGTGCCACGGCCGCGTCGTCCGCGGCGGCCAGCGCGGACGCGCGCGCGTCCGCCTCCGCCGCTTCAAGGGCGAGTATGTCTCCCCTGACGGCCATGCCTTCGACGGCCAGCGCCCGCACCTGCTCGAGCGCTTCTCTGACCGCGACGAGCGCCTTCTGCGCGACTTCCGTCCGGCGTTCGGCCAGGAGCGCCGCCACAAAGGCGCCCTTCACCTCGCGGACTATGGCCCGTCTGGTCCCCACTGCGGACGCGCGCGCCGCGTCGAGTCCCCATCTCGCGCTGCGGTATCCCGCCGAGAGGGCACCGCCGCTCCAGAGCACCACCGTCATCCGCGCCTGCCAGTTCCAGTTGCCCTTCTCGCCCATGTACATCGTCTGCTCGATGGTGGCGGGCGCCGGCGGCGGCAGTCCCGTGTCCATCGATATCACCGTGCCCTGGCGGTTGTCGCGCCGGAAGTATCCGCCTTCCAGATCGATCGTCGGCAGAAATCCGGCGAGCGCCTCTTCCACCTGCGCCGCCGCCGCCGCGGCTTCGTACGTCGCCGCGCGCGCCTCGGGATTCCAGGCGAGCGCTATCTCCACCGCCTCACGCATGGTCAACTCGCCGTTCAACTCGCGCGACGGGCGCTCCAGACGTCCCACACGCGCCCCCGGCGGTAACTCCAACACGCCGGAGACGTCGTAGTCCACCACAGGCGTTCCGACGCAGCCCGCCAGAAGCAGCACCGCCGACAGCGGCGCAAGCCACACCTTCATTTGTCGGTCTCCTTCACCATAATTCCGTGGAGGAATACGTCCGCTATCGCCTCCGCCATGCCGCCGAGGTCCACGCCGTGCTCGAGATAGGCGAAAAGCGCGCCGAACGTCGCGCAGAACAGGACCGATGCGGCCGTCTCCGGATCGAGCGGACGAATCCTGCCGGCTTCGATCCCTTCCTTCAACGCCTCCACCAGCAGCGGTGTGTAATGTTTCTTCAGCACCGTGACCTGCGGATGCCGCTTGACGAGCGACCGCTCCTGGATTATCAACTCCACCAGGTGCCGGTTGCTCTCGCAGAACGAGAAAAAAGTCCTCATCCCCTCGCGGACGCCTTCCCTGATGTCCCTGCCTTCCTCGCTCAAGACCATCAAGTGCGCCTCCAGGCGGTCCATCGTCCGCCGGCAGACCGTCAGAAACAGATGTCGTTTGCTGTCGAAGTAGGAGTAAATGGAGCCTTTGGCGATCCCTGCGCGTTTCGCGATGGTCTCCAGCGACACGCCGTGGTAGCCGTACCGCGCGAAGAGCCGGATCGCCGCGGAGAGAATCCCCTCCCGCTTGTCTTTCTTGCCCGCCGGCCGCCGCCGCGCTCCACGTGCCATGTCGAACTCCTGACTGACCGGTCAGTCAATATCTTGCG
>CAYPNR010000093.1:0-7843 GCA_964412125.1 uncultured Planctomycetota bacterium
CGGTCTGAATACCCGCGATACCTCCGCCGACGACGAGGACGCTTCGCACGACGTCCTTGTAGCGCTGCGGCAACTCCTCCAGGAGCGCGGCGCGCATCACCGCGGCGCGGACGAGCCACTTGGCCTTCTCCGTCGCCGCGTCGGAATCGGTGTGGACCCAGGAGTCGTGCTCGCGGATGTTGGCCATCTCCATCAGATACGGATTCAGCCCCGCCAGTGTCATGGCCTTCTTGTAGGTCTCCTCGTGGAGGCGGGGAGAGCAGGCCGCTATGACCACGCGATTCACGCCCTCCTTCGCAGCGTCGTCCACGATGAGACCCTGACCTGTGTCCGAACACATGTACTGGTAGTCGCGTACGACCACGACTCCGGGCAGCGTCCTGGCGAACTCGACCAGTTCGTCTATGCGGACGACCTTGGCGATGTTGACGCCGCAGTGGCAGACGTACACTCCTATACGCACATCTCCGTTCGACATCCTCCCGCCTCCTTCAGATGGACTCGCAAAGCAGTTCGGCCACGTCCACGCTGCGCAGTTTGTCCTCCGCGTTCTCGGTGAGCACACTGTCCACCATGTTCATAAGACAGTAAGGACAAGCGACGGCCAGCGTGTCGGCGCCGACCGCAAGAGCCTGTCCGACACGCCAGTCGCTGAAGCGCTCGCCCTTGACCGTCTCCATCCATATTCTGCCGCCGCCGCCGCCGCAGCACAGCGCCTTGTCCCTGTTCTCCGGCAACTCCACCAGTTCGACGCCGGGAATGGCGGCGAGGACGCGGCGCGGCTCCTCATAGACGCCGTTGTGCCGCCCCAGATAACAGGGATCGTGATAGGCGACACGCGCTTTCACTTCCTTGCCCGGCGACAGACGTCCCTCCCGCAGCAACCGGTCCAGCAACTGCGTGTAGTGCAGCACTTCGAATTCGCCGCCGAGTTCCGGATACTCGTTCTTGAAAGTGTGATAGCAGTGCGGGCTCACCGTCAGTATGCGCTCGACGCCGGCCTCGCGGAAGGCGGCGATGTTGCGCCCGGCGAGCGACGCGAACAGATCCTCGGCGCCGGTCTTCCGTGCGGACTCGCCGCAGCAGACCTCCCTGTCGGTCAGAACGCCGAAGGAGACGTCGGCGGCGCCGAGCAACTCGGCGAGAGCGGTGGCCATGCGTTCCGTCCGCGCGTCGTAGATGGAAGCGCAGCAGATGAAAAGCGTCCACTCCTGCGTTCCGTCGAACCTCGGCAGGCCGACCTTCTCGAGCCACTCGCCGCGCTTCTCACGCGGGCCGAACGGACTGCCTTCCGCCTTGAGCGAGCCGATCGCGCGTTTGAGATCGGCCGGAAACGCCTGCATCTCCGCCAGAAGTCGGCGGCCGGCGACCCACAGGTCGACTATCTTCACGCCGCGGGGACAGTTCTCCACGCACATGTTGCACGAAACGCACAGCCACGTCCGCTCGTCCTCCACCTCCAGAATGCCGAGAGACGTCTCGTGCATGGCCGCCCGCGGCGAGAAGTAGCGGACGCGACCCCAGGGACAGAGAGCGGTGCAGGTGCCGCACTGGTAGCACAGCCGCGCCACTTCTCCGCCCGCCGCCTCCAGCATCTCCATTCCCTCCAGGAACGGAGTCACCACTTCCATCTGTAGCACTCCTCAAGCGTTGGTTCCGCGCCGACGCCGCTCACTCGGGACGCGGCAGGAGTCCGGCTTCCTTCACTATCTCCGGAACGCGTTCCTCCCATTCGATCGCCATGAGATGTACGCCGGCCACGCCTTCCGTCTCGCGCAGTTTCTGTATCTGCTCCACGGCGATCTTTATGCCCTCGTCGGCGCGTTTCTCCTTGGGCACGCCTTTCAGTCGCTCTATGTACGACTCAGGAACGATCATGCCGGGAACGGACTTCTGCATGTAACGCGCCATGCCGACCGACTTGAACGGCGTAACGCCCGCGAGAACGTGGCAGCGCTCGTGCAGGCCGGCGTCGACCACGCGCTTCATGAACTCGTCGAATCGCTCCATGTCGTATATGCACTGGGTCTGCACGAACTGGCAGCCCGCGTCGATCTTCTTCTTCAGACGCAGGACGCGATAGTCGAACGGATCGGCGAACGGATTGACGGCGGCTCCGATGAAGATGCGCGGCTTTCCTTCCACTTCGTCGCCGCTGAGAGTCCTGCCCTCGTCACGAAGGCGTCTGACCATCTGTATGAGGCCGACCGAGTCGATGTCGTAGACGCCGCGCGCCTCCGGATGGTTGCCGAACTTCTGATGATCGCCGGTCAGACACAACAGGTTGTGTATGCCGCAGGCGTGAGCGCCGAAAACGTCCGCAGTGAGCGCGATGCGGTTCCTGTCGCGACACGTCATCTGCAGCGTCGGCTCCAGTCCCTTCTCCTTGAGAATCACACACGTTCCGAACGAGGAGAGTCGCGCCACCGCCGTCTGGCAGTCGGTCACGTTGACCGCGTCCACGTTGCCCTTGAGATACGCGGCCTTCCTCTCCACCGTCGCGCGGTCGGCGCCCTTCGGCGGACCGCATTCGCCCGTTATCACGAACTTGCCTTCGGAAAGCAGCCTGTGCAGCCCGCTCAGATGGCCGTTGCCCCCGCTCATCGTTCTGTCTCCTCCACTCGTCAATACCTGCGCGTGTCGAGTTCGGGCAGTTTCCACGCCTTCGGCTCGACGGGCTTCTCCAGCAGGGCGAGCCCGTCCAGTTCGGTGAGACGTTTCACTATCTTGTCCCAGGCGCACTCCCGATTCTCGGGGTCCACCTCACACATGCCGTCCCGAGACCCGCCGCACGGACCGTTGAGCAACTGCTTCGCGCAGCCGGTGATGGGACATATGCCCGCGGTGAGATGCAGCACGCAGTCGCCGCACTCGCCGCATCTCTCGCTCGCAGGATACAGTCCCTGCAAACCTCCCATGCTGACGGTGTTCAGAAGCGGCACCGTCCGACAGTCCACGATCTTCGCCGCGGCCTGTACGCCGACCCCGCAGGACGAAACGCAGACGGCGTCCACTCCGCGCAGCATATCGGCGTTGCGCTGCAGACGCGTGCCCAGCAGTATCTTGTTGCAGAGGAAGTCCACAGTCACCGCGCCGGTCACCTCCTTGCCGGCGTCCTTCAACGCCCCGGCCCACGCCGCGAGGTCCGCTTCGGTTCCCGTCTCCGCGCCGACCGGACAGCCGCCGCAGCCGAGCAGGAAAACCTTGCCGCAGCCCTCCAGCGCCGAGACGACCTCCTCACTCGTCTTCTTCGCGGTCTTTATCACGACCCACCCTCCGAATCTCGTCCCTGATCATATCGAGAAGCGCGTCGAAACGCTCCGCCACCGCGTCGCTCAGTCCCATCCGCGGGCCGACCAGCGCCGGCTGCACGCCGACCACCACCAGGCGTCGTCTGTCGAAACCGCTCAACTCCGCCAGCGCCACACTCTCCTTCAGAGTCATCTGGTGCAGCGACAGAAGCGGTCTCAGCGTCTCCGCCTCCATCAGTTTCGCCGCGTCGAACCGGTAAAGCGTGCCGGCCTCGCCGCCCGCGTCCACCGCGTCCACGATTATCACCCGCTCGGCGTCGGTCGCGTCCAGCAACGCGTCCAGACTGTCGGTGCCCGCGTCCACGATCTCCACCTCTTCCGGCACTCCCTGCTCGCGCAGCCGCTCGACCGCGGTCACGCCCACGCCTTCGTCGCCCAGAAGGGGATTGCCGACACCGATCACCACAACCCGCGCCATTCAGCAAATCCTGCAAACGTCTCTGCCGCGTCCGGCGAGATCGACCACGTGCACCGCGCACGCCAGACACGGATCGAACGAGCGCACGATACGCACGACCTCCACCGGATTCTCTTCGTCCCGGATCTTGGTGCCGATGAGCGCCTGCTCTATCGGACCGGGTTGACCGTCGCCGTCGGTCGGACCCGCGTTCCAGGTCGTCGGCACCACCAACTGATAATTGGCGACTTTGCCGCCCTTTATGTCCACCCAGTGTCCGAGCGCCCCGCGCGGCGCCTCCGTTATTCCGTAGCCGACCGCCTCGTCGGGCACCTCCGCGTCCACCGCGCTCGGCCCGTCCACGTCGAGTTGCAGCACCCAGTCCACCATGGCGTCGGCGACCAGTTTGGTCTCCAGCGCACGGGCGAGATGGCGGCCCAGAACCGACGGCAGATCGGCTCCCGTTATGCCGAGGTCCTCGAGATGAGGATCGAGCAGGCCCTTGACGGCCGGCTCGCCGGCGGCGTAGGCGACCATGAGCCGCGCCAGCGGACCGACCTCGTGCGGCCGACCGTCGTAGCGCGGCGCCTTGAGCCAGGAGTAGCCGCCTTCCTTCCCAGCGTTCGGCCGCGTCTCGCCTTCGGAGGGGTGACGCGTCTCTCCGTCGAACCAGGAACCGGTCACGTCCTCGGTTATATTGCCCACGTCGAGGGCCGCGTGCGCCAACTCACGCGTCGTGGAGCCGCCCGGCAGAAAACGCTTCCGCCTGTCGTGCTCGGCCACTCCGTCCTCGGCGTCGAACACGCCGTAGGCGAGAAAGTTGCCGCAGCCGCGGCCGACCAGAGCGTAGTCGGGATAGACTTCGGCGACGGCGCGCACGTCGGGCAGATAGACGTTATCTATGAATCTGCGGCAGTCGTTGAGACGCGCCAGGAAAGCGGCCATCTTGTCCTCGGTCGGCCGCCACGGAACGCCGCCCGGCACCAGTCCCGCGCAGTGCGGCGCCTTGCCGGCGAAGAGCGCCAGCATCTCGTGCGCCACGCGACGGACGCGAAGCGCCTCCACGTAGTCCGCCACCAGATCCACGTTGGTGTCCTTGTCGAAGCGGTAATCGCCTTCGTAACGCGGCACGAACGGCTGAAGATGCCCGCGCGCGGCGAAGTCGCGCACCGCGTTCAGCGCGGGCGCCAGACCGTCGTAGTCGGCGACCGCCATCACGTCCACGTAGTCGAGCGCGGCGAGATGGTAGAAGTGAAGGATGTGACTCTGAACGAAATTCGCGCCGAGGATGAGGTTGCGCAGTATCCGGCCGTTCTTGGGCACCGCGTCGGCGATTCCGAAAGCCGAGTCCAGACAGAGCGTGCTCGCGACGCCGTGCGAGATGGGACAGACGCCGCAGACGCGCTGCGTGATCTGTTGAGCGTCCCGCGGATCGCGGCCGCGCAGGAAAATCTCGAAGCCGCGGAACAGCGTTCCGCCGGAACGCGCCTCCTTCACCTCGCCGTCGTCCACGAGCACCTCCACGCGCAGATGTCCCTCTATCCTGGTGACGGGGTCTATGACCACCTTGCGGCTCATCGTCTATCCCTCCACCTTCGTCTTCACGGAGAACTGGTCGGCGCGATCCTCGAAGACCTTTTCGTAGAACGGGGCGCTGCGGTCCGGAAACTCGGGCTCGACGCATCCGATGCACGGAGCGCCGCAGCCCACACACCAGTTGGTTCCGCCGTTCCACTGTCTCACGGGGCAGTCCGCGTAGGTCTGCGGCCCTTTGCAGCCCAACTCCAGCAGGCAGCCTTCGTCGCCGAAGTGCTTGGCGAACCTGCCGGTGTCGAAATAGGCCCGACGAGGACAGTTGTCGTGAATCAACATGCCGAAATAACGTTTGGGTCTGCGCAACTCGTCAAGCGCCTCGGCGGCGGGAAGGCCGAACAAAAGCACCGACGCCACCGTGCCGGTCATCCAGTCCGGATGCGGCGGACAGCCGGGAACGTTGATGTAAGGCTTGTCCACGCCGCGGCTGCGGAGCACCTCGCCGACGCCGCGCGCCTTGGTGGGATTGGGCGCGCCGGACGGTATTCCTCCGTAAGTGGCGCACGAGCCGAACGCCAGCACGGCCAGCGAGCGCTTCGCCAGGTCGACGAAGATGTCCTCCATGTGGAGTTCGCGGCCGTTCTCCTCGCCCATCGCGCCGAAGGAGCCCTCGGGAATCGCGCCCTCGACCACCAGAACGTAGCCCCCGTCGAAGGTCTCCTGGGTCGAGCGGATCGCCTCAATGGCCGGCTCGCCGGAGGCCGCCATGATGGTGGGATGGAAACGAAGATTCACGTGCGAGCCGGGGACCACCTCTTCTATGAGCACGTCGACCGGACCCGGCGCAACCCCGTTGAGGAAAGAGACCGAACAGCCGCTGCATCCCGCGCCCTGGAACCATATTACCGGACATTCCTTCACCTCGTCCATGCTCACTGCTCCTACCCCTCAAGTACCCGCCGGAATTCGATTCTACACGGCCCCTTCCGCTCGCATAAAAAAAAACCTTTTTCGCCCTTTTTTGCCCGTGGATATCGGGGTGGAAACGCCGCGCGGACGAGCGTCGCGGAACGCGAAACGAGACGGGACTCAGAACAGACGGAGGAACGGCTCGACGTCGGCGCGCTCCACAGTCACGCCGAAGGTCTCGTCTTCAGCGAAGCCGTGCCAGTCGGAGCCGTAGGTGAGCAGCAGACCTTTGTCGCGCGCGGTCTTCTTGAAGTAGAGAGAGTACTGACCTCTGCGCTTGACGCAAACCTCCACGCCGGAAAGACCCTGCTCGGCGAAGGTTTCGATGTATCTGTCGAACTGAGAGGACTCGGGATGCGCCCAGACGCTCACGGCGCCGTCGGCGGCGAGCATCTTGAAGAGGCGCTGCGGCGTGAGGCTCGGCGGCGGTATCACACTGCTGCCGGCGGTGAGAAAGCGCGAGAACGCCTCGTAGACGCTGGAGGCGTATCCCTGCTCCACTAAGGCGCGCGCGATGTGCGAGCGGGAGACCGAGCGCCCTTCGACGAACTTTATCACCTGCTCGTATCCGACGCGACAGCCGCGTCTCCTCAGGTTCAGCAGGCACAGTTTCATGCGGCTGACGCGCTCCTCCTGCAGGTTCTCGAGGAGTCTGCGGACGGCCGCGCCCACGCCGCGCGGGAAGTAGCCGAGAATGTGAATCTCGTCTCCGCGGAAGCAGGTGGAGAACTCGGCTCCCGGTATGACTTTGATTCTGCCTGCGGCGACCTCGGCCGCCTCAAGCGAGCCGACGATCGTGTCGTGATCGGTGACCGAGATGATGCCGATGTCGCTCTCCACGGCGCGTTCCACTATGTAGCGCGGCGGACATCTGCCGTCGGAGACGTTGCTGTGCAGATGCAGATCGATCCGGATAGTCGACAAGCGGATACGTCCAACAACCTCCGACACGGATTCTAATGCCCGGGACGAAGACTTGCAACCTTATCCGTCGATGCGTAACGGAGCGCTCAATCGCGGGGAACGGCGAGCATGTCCCTGCCGACGGCCACGGACGCCCCCGGCGTCTCCAGGAGCCAGTGCGCCGCCTCCGTCGGCGGCTCGAGCGCCGGCGGCGAATAGACCGCGTAATCGACCACGCGCGCGACCCGCGGCACGGCCAGCAGAAGCGAAAGCGCGACTATCAGGATGAACAGACCGGCGACGAACAGTTTCCGCGTCCGACGCTCACGTTCGACGTCCTCCTCGCGTTTCTTGTCCGCCGCCAACTTGCCCTTTATCTGCTCGAAGTCCAGGTCCACCGACTTTCCGCAGTGCGGACAGAAACGCATCTGCGGCGGCACATTTTTTCCGCAGTGGGGGCAGAGCACCATCAGCGCGACCTCCCCTGAAGTTCCTTTTCGCGCCGCTGCACTTCGTCTCTGAGAGGCAACTCCGGCGAGTCGAGCAGGGCGCGATACGCTTTGCGCGCCTCGCGGTAGCGCCGCATCCTGTCGAGACAGACGGCGCGCGCGAGCATCGGCAGCGTCCTGTCGACGCCCGGAGCCTTGTCCGCCGCCGCCGCCGCGGAGTCGAGAAGCGTCAACACCATGTGATACTGACCCGAGAGAAAACGGCAGCGCGCGGCTTCCAT
>CAYPNR010000094.1:0-7672 GCA_964412125.1 uncultured Planctomycetota bacterium
ACGCGGCTCGTTTTTCCGTTGAAGCGGTCGATTTCGGATGGTATAGTTTCGCGCCTGTGAGGCTTCTGATAGGGGCGTTGCGATGGCGGATGAGAAGGAAAAGAAGGCGTCCGATAAAGAGAAGGGGCGGAAAGAGACCGGCGCGAAGAAGCCGGTGAAGAAGCGCGTGAAGCCGACCGCGGCCGGCAAGGGCGCGAAGGCCGGAAAGACCGGGAAGTCGGAAAAGCCTGAGAAGCCGGAGAAGCCGGAGAAAGCGAAGAAGGCGGGCAAAACCGCGAAGGCGGAGAAGGCCGTTGAGGCGGCTGAGGCGGAGAAGGCCGCCGGGGTGGAGAAGAAAGCGGCCGCGAAAGCCGCCGCGCCTCCGAAGCCGAAGAAGACCGTCGAGCCGAAGCCGTCCGCGCCGGACAAGAAAGATGAGCGCTACGCGGTGGTCCGCGACCGTGGACGTGAGCACAAGGTGAGGAAGGGAGAGACGATCTATCTGGACCTGGTGGAGGCGGCGGAGGCGGGCCAGACGATAGAGTTGAGCGAGGTTCTCATGGTGCGCGACGGCGGAAAGTTGCGACTCGGGCGACCCCTTGTGGAAGGCGCCGCGGTCGTGACGCGGGTCAGGCGTCCCGTGGTCAAGGACAAAAAGATAACGGTGTTCCGCTACATACCGAAGAAGCGGCGGCGCAGGAAAGTCGGACACCGTCAGCGTTATACCGAAGTCGTGGTGGAAGAGATAAGACTTTGATGACTCCCGCGGCGCCGCGGCTGCAGGGACTGGCCGCGGCCGTATTCTTCGCCGCGCTGGGTTTCCGCCTGCCCGTCTCGTCGCTCGCCAACGCGGCGGATTGGCCTTCGTGCGCTCTCGCGGGTCTTGCGGTCTCCGCGCTCGCGTTGTGTCTCGCCGCCGCCTCGGTGGCGCCGCGGCGGCCGCGCCTGGCCTGCTGGCTCCCGCTTGCGATATTCTCCGCCTCTCTGGCGCTTTCCGTTCCCTGCGCCGCCGTCGGCTGGAGCGCGTTCGTGCGGGGGCTCCACTGGGCGACCGTGCTCACGCTCGGCGCCGCCGCTTTCGTGCTTTCGGAAAGCCCTCGCCTCCGGCGACTCATCACGGTCTTCGTCCTCGGCTTCCTGGTGATGTTCGCCGTTCACGCGGTCGTCCAGCGCTACGTCGTTCTGCCGGAGTTGGAGCGGCGCTTCGACGAGGAGGTGCGACGCATAGCGGTGAGCGACAGAATGCGCGAGTCCATCCTGAAACGGGTGCTTCTGAGAGAGGCGTACGGCGTTTTCGTTCTGCCGAACGCGCTCTGCGCGGCGCTCTGCGCGGGTCTTTTTATGTTCGCCGCGGCGGCTCGTCGGGCCTGGCGGCGCGGCGCGTCGCAGGCGGCGGGACTGCTGGCTTTGGGCGGCGTGGTTCTGGCGTTCGGCGCGTTCATGAGCGGCGCCTTGGGCGGCTGGCTCGCGACGGCGCTCGTCGCGACTCTCGCCGCGCTCGTCTTTCTCCTGCGCCGCCGCGCCGCCGCGCGATGGACGCCTCCCGCGGCCTTCGTCGCGCTCGTCGCCGCGGGCGCGCTCGTCACGCTGGCGTTTCCGCCGGAGAGACTGCCGACCTCGGCGGAGGTGCGGGCGCGGTACTGGCGCTCGGCCGTGGACATGTTCGCGGCGCATCCGCTCGGCGTCGGCCTCGGAAACTTCCGCCATTTCTATCCCCGGTTCCAGGACATGCGCGCCGAAACCGTCCGCGATCCGCATAACCTGCTGGTCTCGCTCTCCTGCGAGGCGGGTCTGCAGACGGCCGTCGCGCTCGTCGCTTTCGTCCTGCTTTTGTGGCTCGTGTGGTGGTCGGCGTTCGTCGGCGGCGCGGACCCGCCGTCGCGACCGGAACCGCCGGCGGAGGCGCGACCGGAGTCGCGGGCGTTCGCCCGCGCCGCGCTCGGCGTCGCGGGCGGCATGATTCTCGCGGCGCTGCTGCCGCTGACCAGCGACCTGCTTTCGGAGTGGCTGACGGCGCTCGTCGCTCTCGGCGTGGTCGCGGGCGTGGCGGCGGCGGCGTGGCGGGCGCGGGTGGACGTTCCTCAATGGGGAACGATGGCCGCGCTCGGCGTGTTGTTCTTCTCCGCGCTGATCGACTTCAACGGACAGGAGACAAACTACATGGCGCTGGCGGCCGTGCTTGCGGCGACGGTACTGCCGCGCGGCGTCGCTCGAATGCGTTCGGGCGCGATCTGGGCGACGGCCGCGGCGGCGCTCGGCGTGACCGCGGCCTGCGGTTTCGCGTGGCTTCTGCCGCGGGACGCCGAGGCTCGTATCGCACGCGGCTGGCTGGCGGAGGCCGCGCACAGCACCGAAGCGGCGCACAAAAAAGAACTCCTGGGAAAGATTCTGAAGACGATGCGGCGCACCGTGGAGTCCGTGCCGTCCGACCCGAACAAGCGACGCATCATGTGCGAGGCGGGCCTCATGGTCGCGCGCGAGGCGCCGGGCAGGGCGACTCTGGCGGCGACGCGCCGGTTGCTCGAGGGACTGTTGCGGGCGGACCGCCGGAGTTGGTGGGCGCGCGCGCGACTCGCGGAACTGGCGCTGGCGGACGGCGACGGCGCGACCGCGGCGGACCGGTCCGCCGAAGCGGTGAGCCTCGCTCCGGGACTGCCGGCGCTCAGGCTGCTGTACGCGGAAGCCTTACAGGCGGCGGGACGGCGGAGCGAGGCCCTGCGCGAGGTTGACGCCGCACTGGAGATGGATAAAATCGTCTTTGCGAACATGCGTCTGAACGAAGGGCAGCGGAGGGCCGCGGCGGAGTTGCGCTCGCGCCTCGGTCGTCCGGAGAAATAGGAGGTCGAGCGGTGAGAAGTGTTCTTATTGCGACGGCGGCGCTGGCGGCGTGCGCGTGCGCGGCGCAGGAGCGTGAGACGGAGAAGCCGCTTGCCGGCAAGAACGTTCTTATGATCATCGCGAGTCAGAAGTTTCGCGACGAGGAACTGAAAGAGCCGCGGGAGGTGTTGAAGAGCAAGGGCGCCGAGGTCGTCGTCGCGTCGAGCAGGAAAGGCGATTGCAAGGGGATGCTCGGGGCGGTCGAGAAGGTGAGCAAGACGCTGAAGGAGGTGAAGGTGAGCGAGTACGACGCCGTGCTGTTCGTGGGCGGCGTCGGCGCGCAGGAGTACTTCAAGAGCGCCGCGGCGCACGCCGTCGCGAAGAAGGCTTACGAAGGCGGGGCCGTGGTCGGCGCCATATGTATCGCGCCGATGATCCTGGCCAGGGCCGGGCTGCTCAAGGACAAGAAAGCGACCATATGGAAGGGCTTCGCCGAAAAGTTCAAGGCGGAGAAGGTGAACTACACCGGAGCCGACGTGGAGCGCGTCGGCCGGATAGTCACCGCAAACGGGCCGAAAGTCGCCCGAAAGTTCGGCGAAACCGTCGCGAAAATGCTCGAAAAACTGCTTCTCCGCGGCCGCAGAATCGCGTTGTTCGTCGAGAGCGGCGTCGACGCCGAACTGCTCGCGAAGACGCGGACGCTCCTGGACGAGGCCGGCGCGGTCGTCACGCTCTGCGGTCGCAGGTCGGGCAAACTGAAGACGTCGGAGGGCGACAAGATCGACGTGAAGAGAGTGCCGTCGAAGGCCGAGGTGATGGTCGCCGTCGACGCCGACTACAGGAAGGCGATAAAGGCGGGTCGCGGCAAGAGATGCGTCCTGGTCGGCCGCGGACTGCCGCGCGGCCGCGTCAAAGAGATAGCGGCGGCCGTCGACGGCGGGGAGGTGGAGAAGTTGCCGAAAATCCTGGCGGACGAGTTGAACAAGAAGTGACGGCCGTATCGGCGGACGGCCGTTTTCGGGAGGCGGCGATGGTCTTCGGATTCATAAAACGAGCGGTGGAGAGGTTCAAGAAGGGTCTGAGCAAGACGCGGGGACTGTTCTCCGGCGTCTTCGGCCGCAGACTCGACGAGGAGACGATCGACATGCTCGAAGAGGCGCTGATAAGCGCCGACGTCGGCTTCGAGTTGTCGACGGCCCTGATAGACGAGGTTCGCGAAGGCTATCGCGCGAAGCGGCTGAGAACGGTGGAGGACGTCTTCGACGCGCTGAAGGAGCGGATACACTCCATTCTGGCCGACGGTCCGTCGTCGACGCTCGTCGAGGCGCCGGAGCCGCCGACGGTGTATCTGTTCGCCGGCGTCAACGGCACGGGCAAGACCACGAGCATCGCGAAACTGGCGCACCACTTCGTGCGGGGCGGCAGGAGCGTGGTGGTGGCCGCATGCGACACGTTTCGCGCGGCCGCGGCCGAGCAACTGGAGAAGTGGTGCGATCGCATTCAGCAACGCGCCCCGAACGACGTCTTCTGCAGACTGGTACGCGCGCAACCCGGCGCCGATCCGGCGGCGGTCGCCTACGACGCGATAGAGGCGGCGCGCGCGCGGCGCGCGCACGTGGTGATCGTGGACACCGCGGGAAGGCTCCACACCAAGACGCCGCTGATGGAGGAGTTGCGGAAGATCGTCCGCGTGATCGGCAACAGAATACCGGGCGCGCCGCACGAGAGTATCATCGTCATGGACGCCACCACCGGTCAGAACGGTATCGCCCAGGCCCGTACTTTCAAAGAGGCCGTCACCATCACGGGTATATTCCTCGCCAAACTCGACGGAACGGCGAAGGGCGGCACGGTCGTGGCGATAGCGCGACAGTTGGAGATCCCCGTCAAGATGATAGGCGTCGGCGAGGGACTGGAAGACATGGAGTTCTTCGACCCGGGCAGTTTCGTCGAGGCGTTGCTGGGGGAGGGAAAATGACCAAATGGGTCGTTCTGGCCGTCGTGGTCGCGGGATGTTTCGTCGGCTTCACTCTTCTGTTCAAGTTCGTTCTGGGCGACGGCGGGACGAGCGACGAGGGCGGCAGTGTGGACCTGTCGACGCCGACGGAGCCTTCGAAGCCGAAACCCAAGCCGAAGCCCAGGCCGAAACCCGCGCCGAAGCCCAAGCCGCCGCCGAGGCGCTCCGCGGCCTGGCCGCACAGGGTGGACGGCGGCGAGATGGCCGTGATAGACGATCTGCTGGGAAAGCGGCTGGATATCGGCCCCGTCAGAAAAGTCGGTTTCGGAAAGTGGCTGGAGACCATAGGCGAGGCCCTGGACGTGCCGGTGGTGCTCGACGAGACGCTGTCGCATCTCGCGGACGCCGGGGTGGAGTTCGGCGGAAGCGGAACCGCGTGGGACCTGCTGCACTCGTTGTTCGACGCCTTGGGCGCGGACCTTCCGCCGGACGCCGCGGTGTGGGTGGACCACGGTCGGGTGGTGGTCGGCGTCGGCGGACGCTCGGACGCCGGTTACGCGGCGGCCTGGGCGCTGATAGAGGGCCGGCGACTTTACGAGAAGTCGCGCGCGGCCGCCGCGCTCGCTCGCGCGCTCGACGAAAAAACGGTCACGCTGGACCTCGAAGACGCGGAAATGATGGAGGTGGTCGCCGCGCTGGTCGAGAAGAGCGGCGTGGAGGTGGCCGTCGAGGGCGACGATTTTCCGGAGGGCTTGAAACTCTCGCTTCCCGGCAGGGAGGAGGGCCTGCGCGAGACGGTCGAGATGGTGGCGCGTCACTTCGGCGCGGACTGGTACGTGGACGGCGCACGCCTGGTCCTCTGCGACAGGGGGGCTTTCGAGGCGCATCAGGATCGGGTGCGGCGACGTAAACAACTGCTCGATGAGATGACCGCGTTCACCGTACGCGTGGAGGCGCCGGCCGACCTGTGGGCCTTCTACAAAGCGGTCTCGGCGGCGGAGGGCGCGCCGCGGGTCTACGTCGAACGCGGACTCTGGGAACGTGATCCGAAAATGCCGAAACCGGGACGGATGAGTATCGGCGAGGCGGTCTCCTCCATGAAAGGCGTCTCGTGTGTGCCGGTGCGCCTGCCCGCCTCCGCAGGCCCGCGCGTGAGCGGAGCCGCAGGCGGTTACGCACTCGTGCTGGTGTCGGAGGATTGACGCGATGGACCCGCTTCTCGTCCTCGATTGGGAGAGCGAGCGCCGTCGCGCCGTGCGCTTCGTGCGAAGAGTCATGCGGAAGGCCGGTCACGGACGTGTGGTGCTGGGACTCTCGGGCGGGGTCGACTCCGCTCTGGTCGCCGCGCTTTGCGCGGAGGCGATGGGTCCGGAAAACGTCCTCGCCGTGTTCCTGCCGTATCGTACCTCCTCGCCGGACTCGCTCGAGGACGCGGTGGAGATGGCCCGGCTGCTGCGCCTGCGGAGCCGGAAGTTCGAGATAACGCCTGTGGTGGACGCCTATCTTTCCGCTCATCCGGATGCCGACGCGGTCCGTCGCGGCAACGTGATGGCCCGCGTGAGAATGCTGGCGCTGTGGGACGCGGCGAAGGAGACGAACGCGCTGGTCGCCGGCACCGGCAATCGAACCGAGTGGCTGTTTGGATACTTCACACTCCACGGTGACGGCGCTTTCGCGTTCGCGCCGATCGCGGGCTTCTTCAAGACGCAGGTCTGGGAAATCGCGCGCAGGCTCGGCGTCCCGGATAAAATCGTCTCCAAAACGCCCAGCGCGGACCTGTGGCCGGGACAGAGCGACGAAGGCGAACTCGGCTGCCGCTACTCCACGGCCGACTCCATACTCGTCCGCCTGCTGGATCACGACCTGGGCGTCGAGAAAGTGATCGACGAGGGTTTCGACGCCGCGACCGTCCGACGCGTCGCGGACCTGGTGGCGGCCGGCGCGTTCAAGCGCTCGAAAGTTCCCATGCTGCCGCCTCCCCGCAGGAGGGGGCGCCCGTGAGCGGAGGTCGGGTGCTGGCGCTGGACCTGGGTAGAAAACGTGTCGGACTCGCCATCAGCGATCCCGACGGCGTGGCGGTCTCGCCCGCAGGCGTTCTGCACTATCGCGGCCCGGCGCGACTCGCCGCGGAGGTCGCGCGAATAGTCGCCGAACGCAACGTCGCGACCGTGGTCGTCGGACTCCCGCGTAGAACGGACGGACGCCCCGGCGCGATGGAGGAGTTCGCGCGACGCGTGGCCGCCGTCCTGGCCGGGCGGCTCGACGTGCCGGTGGAGTTGCAGGACGAGTTCTACACCACCTCCGAAGGCGCACGTTATCTCTCGCGCGGCCAGCGGAGACGCAAGGGCAATCTCGACATGAAGGCCGCTCAACTCCTGCTCGTCGATTATCTCCGTCGCGCCGGAGCGGATGAGACCGCCGACGGGTGAGAAGACACGCCGACGTGTCGACGCTCCTGCGGCTCGGGAAGGGAATGAAGGCGGGAAGGGAAGGCCCTCACTTCTTGCGCTTGTGCCGGGTGCGCTTACGCTGCTTGCGCTGCTTGTGCTTCTTGATCTTCCTGCGGCGCCACTTGACGACGCTGCCCACTTACTGTCTCCCATCTCTTGCGGAAAAAAAGACATTGTAGACCCCTCAGGGCCGTTTTCAAGGTAAATCGCCGCCGCTCCGGCCGCGGCGCGACCGAAATTGCGGGACGAGGGTTGCACATAAACGCCGCTGCGGCGACAATATGACGAAAAGAGTGTCTTCGGTTTCCGGTCTTACGGGGTTTGTGATGCTGGATTTCGTCTTCGTCGTGCACAATCATCAGCCGGTGGGCAATTTCGAGGCGGTCTTCCGCCGCGGTATGGAGCACTGCTATATTCCGTTCCTGAAGGCCGCTCTCGAAGAGCCGGAGTTCCGCTTCGGCCTTCACAC
>CAYPNR010000095.1:0-7469 GCA_964412125.1 uncultured Planctomycetota bacterium
TTCCGAACGTGAGTCGCCGTCCGCGGACAGGCGAATCTCCACGCGACGCGCGGCCTCGCCCACCTCCATCTCCAGTGTCGCGACGCGCTCCCTCGGACCCAGTTCGACGACGAGCGGCCGCGCGCCGGTCGCGGAGACGCGCGCGCGCATCGTTTCACTCGCGACGAGTCTGACGCTGAGGCGCGCGCGACGGCCCGGCGTCAGGTGCGGCGGCACGTCCACCGCTTTCACGGCGGCGTCTCCCGGCGCTCGCAGGACCACCGCGTCGAGCCGCAGACGTTTCAGCGTCTGCGGCGGAAGCGAGCGCCAGTCGTCGGTGAAATGGCCGTCGGAGAACAGATACACCTGTGCGACGCCGTCGGGACAGGCGGCGGCGATCGTTTTGAGCGCGTCGCCGATGCGGCTTTCCGAGGCGCCGGCGCCGACGGACTCCGCCCTGAAGGCGTCGGCCGGGGTCCACGGTCCGAGTCGAACTCCTGCGCCGAAGCCCGCAACCATCACGGGCGTCCCGGCCGGAAGTCCGCGTGTCTTCTCCTCGAGCGTCTCCAGCGGCGAGGCCCAGCGGTAACTTCCGGACTCGTCCAGCAGAAAAATCACCCTGGGAAGACGAAGATCGGTCGTCACCGACGGTCCGGCCAGCGCAAGCAGTCCGAGAGCGATGGAGACGGCGCGCAGCCAGTTGACCGGACTCATGCGCTTGAGAAACGCCAGAACGACGCATCCTCCCAGCAGCAGCGGCACGAGCACCGCCGGCGTCGCGGATTCGAAGCCCATTCTCGGCCCCTTTCGGTTTCCGGTCCGTCTCCGTTCCGTGGTGATTATACCCGGCGCCGCTCAGCAGTCGTCCTCGTCTTTGCGATAGAGTTCGAGCAGCGCGAAGTGGCGACCGCGGCGCATCAGCGTCACTCTGTCGCCCGGCTTCATTCTGTGCGCGAGATGCGTGACCACAGAACAGGTGCGTGTGCCGCGGCCGGCGCTGTAGCGAAGCGTGACGCGCGTGGGCGGATGGACCCACAACATTCGATGCCACATGCGACGCACGGCGCGCACCTCCGCCGTGCGCGGCTCGCCGTGGGAGAGGACGCGCTGGATACGCCGTACGCGTTCCGCGCCGCAGAGGATCAGTCCCGCGACCAGCGGCATCGAAAGCGCGGTCACCAGCCAGCCGGGCAGGCCCGGCGGATCGGCGCCCGCGCTGACCGAGTCGCTTCGGTCGTAGAAGACCGGAATGGTTTTGTCGCCTATTCGATGCGGCATGACCGTCGTCAGCGTCACGCCTTCGCGCGGCCGTCCGGCGCGGTCCCGGAACGAGTAGCGTATGTCGTAGGCGTGCCAGAACAGCAGGCGCGAGTCTCTTACGGTACGTATTTCCGCGAGTGCGAAGCGCCCCTTTTCATGGAGATGCGAGCCGCCTGCGGCGCGACGCAGATAGTGCAGCAGCACCGACGACGCGATGGCGACGGCGAGCAGCAGAAAGGCGGCGTTGATGTGCGGCCGCCCTTCTCCTTCCACACGCGAGCGGGCGATCTTCACAGACGCACCTCCAATCGCGTCGCCCGCGCGTCGCCGCGTCCGACGATGTTCGTCGCCGCCGCGGCCGACTCGTCGCCGAGGAGCGCGCGGGCCACACGCTTGCCGTGCTCCACGCCCGGCTGATCGAATGCGTTCACCTCCAGCAGCGCCGCCACGTAGGCGACCCGCGTCATGAGCCACTGCATCAGCGCGCCGACCTCCGCTTCCTCCCTGCGCGCGAGCAGTATCTTCAGAACCGGACGTCCCGCGTCCGTCAGCGTCCGCTCCGTTCCGGCCGCTTCGGCCGAAAACAGTTTCTCCAGCGAGCGGCCGGAGAGATAGTTCCACTCGTCCGCGGCCGCCTTCGGCAGCGGACAACGCGCGCGCGGCCTCTCCAGCAGCAGCAGATTGTAAGTCTTGTCGTCCGGCCCTTCGGCGAAGAGTTGCAGAAGCGAGTGCTGGTCGCTCGCGCCGAGCGCCGCGAGCGGCGTCTGGCCGACCGGCTCGACACGACCGTCCAGGCGCGTTCGTTTTCCGAGACTCTCGGCCCAGAGTTGCGCGAACCAGTCCGCGACGCGCGCGAGGAGCCCCGAATAGACGAAGAAGACGCAGACGTTACGCGACGGCCACAGGCGCGCGTCGCACAGCGCGGCGAGAAACGCCGGGTCGTCGGACGGCGAAGCGCCTCCGCAGGCCGCGTTCGCGCGACGCGCGCCGGACAGCAGCGCTTCGACGTCCACCCCGGAGAACGCGGCCGGCAGCAGTCCCGCGGCGGTGAGCACCGAGAATCTTCCCGCGACGTTCCGCGGCACCTCGAGCGTCGCCAGACCTTCGCGACGCGCCAGCGCGCGTAAGGGCCCCTTCTCCGGGTCGGTCGTCGCGACGACGTGTTCGCGCCACGCGTCGCCGACGCGGCGCCGCAGCCTGTCGACGAGCATGGAGCCGAGCGCGGCCGTCTCCGCCGTTCCGCCGGACTTGCTGACGATGTTGACGGCGCAGCGCCGCAGATCGAGTCCCGCGGTTCTGCGGCGGACCCATTCCGGGTCCACGTTGTCGAGAACGACTACCGAGGACGGTCTGGAGCCGAGCGCCTCCACGAGCGTTGCGGCGCCGAGCGCCGAGCCGCCGATGCCGACCAGCACCAGTCTGCTGAAGCGCGAGCGAAGACGATCCGCGGTTGCGCGGACGCGGCGCAGCGCTTCTTCATCGTCCGCGACCGCGCGAAAGGCGCGGACGCGTTCGGAGTCGAGCACGCCTCGTCGCAGTTCGTCGCCGTCCCGCGCGAGCCTCCGAAGCGCCTCCGCGTCGAGACCGGCCGGAAGATATCCATCGAAGACGACTCGCATTCGGGAGGCGACCTCAATCGCGTTCGGAGGGCGATTCTACAAGATTCTCCGCGTCGGTCAAGCGGACCGCCGACAGCAGGCCGCAGGCGAGCCAGCAGGCGAGGTGCGAGGATCCGCCGTAGGTGAGGAACGGCAGGGGCAGGCCGGTTATGGGCATGACGGCGCAGGCCATGCCCGCGTTGACGGTGGTCTGAAACGCCAGGAGCGCCGCGACGCCCGCGGCGAGCGCTGCGCCGAGCAACGACGGCGTACTCAGAGCGGTGCTGGCGGCGGTGAAGACGAGCCAGAAAAGGCCGAGGATCACGAGAGTGGCGCCCACAAAGCCGCCCTCCTCCGCCACGACCGAGAAGATGAAGTCCGTGTGGCGCTCCGGCAGCAGATTGAGCGCGTTGTGTGTGCCGCGTCCGAGTCCCCTTCCGAAGAGGCCGCCGGAGCCGACCGCCTCTTTCGACTGCAGCAGTTGGTAGCCTTCCGCCAGCGGCGCGGCCTCCGGGTGCAGAAACGCGAGAATTCTTCCGCGCTGGTACGGCTTCAGGCGGCTCCACGCCAGGGGCGTCACGAGCGCCGCAAGCAGAACGCACAGCGCCAGGTGACGCGCGCGCGCGCCCGCCGTCCACAGCATCACGCCGGCCACGGGAAGAAACACCAGCGCCGTTCCCAGATCGGGTTCGGCCGCCACCAGCGCCGCGGGAACGGCGGCCAGCGCGGCCAGCGCGAGAAAGCCTCCGACGCGGCGCACGGGCAGACGAGCGGCGGCGGCGGCGAAGAAGAGCAGAAAAGCCACTTTCGCGAACTCCGAAGGCTGAACGGCGATCGGGCCCGCGGCGAACCAGCGACGCGCGCCGTGCGAGGCGCTGCCGAGACGCAGAACCAGAACGAGCGCGAGACAGGCGCCGGCGAACAGCGCCGGCGCAAGACGCAGAAGACGCTTCAGGCCCAGCACCACCGTCGCCGCGTACGCTCCGAGTCCGATCAGCATCCATATCGCCTGTCGGGAGGCGAAACCCGAGCCGGCCGGCCCCATCGCTTCGCCCGCGCTGCCGATGAAGACCAGACCGGCCAGCGACAGCGCCGTCGCCGGCAAAAGTACCGGCCAGTCCACCACTCTCTTGAGCGCCGTCGATATACCGGCCATTGACGGCTCCGTAAAACTTACGCCGCGCTCAGCGCCCGGCGGTCTTGTGCCTGTCGAAATACGCTTCGAGTATCTTCACGGCCACGGGTCCGGCCACCTCGCCGCCGTGTCCGCTCACGCGCTCGGCGAGAACCGCGAAGGCCACTTCGGGATTCCCGGCCGGCGCGAAACCGACGATCCACGCGTTGTTGAGGCCGCGCTTCTTGTCCACCTCGGCGGTTCCGGTCTTGGCGCACGCGTGAAAACGCCGCAGATCCGTCCTGTGCGCGGTGCCGGACGGGTCCTCCACCACGCGTCGCATCGCTTCGCGTACCTCCTTCAGTATCCACGGCTCGACCTCCAGCGGACGCGATTCGACGGGCGTCTCCGCCAGAAGACGCGCTTTGACGAGACGTCCTGTGGCCACCGCCGCCGTCATGCGGGCGGCCTGCAGCGGCGTCACAAGAAGGCTGCCCTGGCCTATCGCGAGCATCCGTGTGTCGCCGGGATACCAGTTCTCCTTCATGACGCGGCGCTTCCAGGTCGGGTCCGGTAAGACGCCGTCGTTCGCCCACGGTATGTCGGTGGACGGCTTCTCGCCCAGGCCGAACCGGCGCAGCCACGAAACGAGCCGCGCCTGTCCGAGACGCTCCGCCATCTCGAAAAAATACACGTTGCACGAGTGGCAGATCGCGTCGGAGACGTTCTGAGGACCGTGTCCCCTCGGATAACTCCAGCAGCGGAAGGCCCGCGGCGAACGATAGTAGCCGCGGCAGTTCACCGACTCCTGCGGTGAGACGACGTCTTCGGCGAGAGCCGCGATCGCGGCGACTATCTTGACCACGGAGCCGGGCGCGTAGCCGCAGGAGGCGGCGCGACGCAGGAACGCTCCTTCGGCGCTCTTGCGCCGCCAGTATTCCGGCCGCCGCACCGACGTCGGATCGAAAGAGGGACGACTCGCCATGGCGAGCACGGCGCCGGTCCGCGGATCGAGCAGAACCGCCGCGCCGCGTACGCCCGCTTCGGCCAGCGCTTCGTAAGCCGCGCGCTGCAGGTCGACGTCGATGGTCAGACGCAGATCGTTTCCGGGCCGCGGCGGCAGTTCGCGTAAGACGTCGAGCCCGCCGCCGCCGCCGCCGATCTCCCTCTCCAGCAGTTGCGCGCCTTTGCGGCCCCTCAGGCGTCTCTCGTGCGCCGATTCTATTCCGCAGGCGCCCACGCGCTCGTCCACCCATATGAAGTCCGCCTCCGGCAGCCTGTCGAGAACCTCCGGCGGATTGTAGCCGCGGGAGAGGAGTCTTTTTTCCCCGCGCGCGGCCGCGAACTCCCGCGGATTTATCGAGCGCATGTGGCCGGTGATGTTGCCGAACGCCTCTCCGGCGTAGGCGCGACGGCGCCCCTTCACCACCGTCACGCCGGGCAGACGCTTCGTTTCCATCTCGAGCGCCACCGCCAGTCTCCTGCCGACGTCGGAGATGATCACCTGAGGACTGTTCTCCTCGTGGCGCCGCTGGTAGGCGTTCTCTATCGTCAGCAGGCGACGTCTCTTCTTCTCGATGCGACGCGCCAGTTCGTCGGCGGAGACGCCGGAAAGCGCCGCCAGACGCTCCGCGACCAGCAGCCGCTGCAGGAGCCAGCGCGCGTCCGCCACGACGTATTTCGAGTCGGAGCCGGTCACCGTGCGAAGACCGCCGTAGCGCGCGGGCCAGCGTGAGACCGCGGCCTCGACGCGACGGGCCTGCGCTTCGGAGCAGGCGCCGAGGACCGCCTGCTCGAGCGAGGCGGCCATCGCCGCCACCGCCGCGCCGTCGAGCGTCTCGGGACCGCCGTCCAGAACGCCGAGACGCCGAAGAAACCGCGCCACTCGTAACGAGGGGTCCAGTTCGGCCGGCACCACCGCCACGTCGTATCTGATCTCGTCCCACGCTATGGGTCGCGCGTCCGCGTCGAGTATGCGTCCGCGGGGGGCGTCGAGAATCTCCATCAGGAGTCGCTTGCGCTCGGCCCTGTCGGCGTAGAACCTGTGATCGACGAGTTGCATCTGCGCGAGTCTGCCGAGCAGCAGCGCCAGCGGCAGCGTGAATCCGCACAGCAGCAGCGCCGCTCTCGTGCGTCTCATTTCTTCATACCTCCGCGTAGAGTCGCGCGCGCGCGGCGCGCTCCCGTATCGCGTCGCAGATCGCGTAGGGAAGCAGGACGAGCGAGACGGTTCGCGCGGCGCGTACGATCATGGCCGGCGGGTCGGGCCAGGCCGCCGCGGCCATGAGGAGTTCTTTCGACAGACAGGCCGCCAGAACGAGACCGATCTTCGCCGGAAGTCTCTCGGCGAGGAAGCGTCTGGAGAGCGCGGCCGGAGAGACCGCGAGCAGGTTGATCAGTCCGAAGAGTCCGAAGTCGCCGACGCTGAGGCCGTCCCGGACGAGACCGGCGCAGAAGGCGCACAGCATCCCCTCCAGCGGGTCCACCGAGAACGCGACGTAGACGGCCAGCGCAAGAGCGAGATCCGGTCGATGCCGGCCCCACAGCCCCACCTGCAGAAACGTCAGCGCCGCTCCAACGCCAGCGAGGACGACGGTTCGCACGAAGAATTCTCCACCAGTACGGTCGCGAGTCGGTGTGACGGCGCGGCGGCGCGGACGCGAAACCGTACGCCTCCACGGACGCGCTCCGCCGCGGCGACGCGTCCGACCAGCAGTCCGCGCGGGAAACGTCCGAGATAGCCGCTGGTCAGTATTTCGTCGCCGAGACGCACGTGTCCGTCCACGTAGTCGAGAAACAGACCGTCGGCGTCCGCGCGCAGCAGGGCTTCCGCTCCGGAGGGCAGCAGAAGAACCGGCACCTTCAGTTCGGGATCGCCGAGCACGAGTGCGCGACAGCCGCGACGATATACCTGACCGACGCGGCCGATGAGCATCGCTCCTCTCGAAGGCACGCCCCAGACGACGACGGCGCCGGGTCTCACGCCGTCCTCCGCGCCCGCCGCGAGCATCATCGAGCGTCGCGTCGGCGACGAGTCCGTCCGCAGAAGAATACGCGCCGGAACGAACGAGCGTCTCGTCTCCCGCAAAACGATCTCGAGTGCGCCTTCCGCGGCGCGGAGTTCGTTGAGTCGCAGTCGCAGTCGCGCGGCTTCGGCGCGCGCCTGCGTCTCCGGCGTCTCGGGTGCGCCGCTCTCGAAAGTCGCGAGAACGCGACCGCAGGCCGCGGAAAACCGGCGCGAGAGCGGCGAAAGCAGCCGCTCCGGAAAAACATAAAGACAGACCGCCGTCAAAAACAGCGCCGCAAAACGCCACTGTCCGCCGGAAGGTAGTATTCTTCTCATCTCATCTATCTTTCGACAGACAGGGGCGACGAAAACGGGCGCTCCGCTCCCGAAAGGCCGATCGGACGCGGAACAAAAAGAAACCGCCCAGAAAGACGACCACCTCACCCGGTGTGCCAGGCGAGGCGGTCGTCCGTGAGCGCGGGTTGAGAGGCTGCTATTTTTTCTTCTTAGT
>CAYPNR010000096.1:0-2892 GCA_964412125.1 uncultured Planctomycetota bacterium
TCCGCTGACGCTCCATAGCGGCAGGTGAGACTGGTCGTTAACGAGCCTGCACTCTTTCCTTCTCCACCGCTTGCGCTGCTTCTTCCTGCTCGGCCTTCTCGGCCGGTTTCCCTGTCTGCGGCGCGGACGCGACAGGCGGGTCGCCGGCGGTCTTCTGCGGGGCCTTGATGAGTTGCTGTTTGTTGCGCTTCGCGCCCTTCCGGCTCCCGTTCGGTCGCTGCCTGCGGGCCTTCGGCCCTCCGGTTCTTGAGGGGCCGAACCTCCTGCGGCGCGGCGTATGTCTCAAAAAAGCGCCTTCCCCGGTGGCGGTACCGGGGAAGGCTATGGCGGTGTGGTGCGGCGGAGGGCTCCTCCGCTGCTCTCTTCTGTCACTTTTCGGCCGCGGCCCCTCGATGGGTGAACACGCGTTCGTTCTCCCTTTTCACCCACTTCATGTATTCGAGGAACACCCGCCGCTCCTTCTCGTCGAGGGCGGGCAGGTACTCTTCCTCCCAGTCCCTGTCCGCGAGACGACCGTACTCCTCGGCGTAGCGGTCGAGGAACGGCGCGAATTCGGTGATTATCTGCTCGGCGCCGGCGTGCGTCGGACGCGCTCCGTTCTCCCGAACGACGTCCCGCAGAACCTGCGGATTGTCTATTATCGCGCACGGGCGGAAGAGATTGTCGTGGTACGGCTGACGTCTGCGGAAGGAGCGGAAGAAGTCGGAGTCGATTATCTCCAGCAGCGACTTGTCACGGATGTTGTCGCATGTGAAGTGGCAGAAGACGCAGGGCTCGACGTCGCCGCGGTTGTTGATGTGGAAGTAATGTCGGCCGCCGGCGATACAGCCGCCGACCAGCGCGCCGTCGCACCAGAAGTCGGCCAGAACTATTTTCTTCTTGCGACGCAGTTCGGAAAGGACGCGTCTGCGCCAGACGCGCTGCCGGGGTGTCGGCATCAGGTCGAGTACCGGTTTCTTGCCGATGGGGATGTAGTTGAAGTACCAGCCGATGAAGCAGCCCTTCTCCGTGTAGAAGTCTATGAACTCCTCGGAGGCGATCGTCTCGTTGTTCTGACGCGTGGCGGTGGCGGAGAAGCCGAAGAGGACGCCGTGCTTGTTGAGCGCGTCCATGGCCGCCATGACGCGTTTGAAATGGCCCTTGCCGCGACGCTCGTCGGTCTCGCGCTCGAAGCCCTCCACGGAAATGCAGGGCAGGAGGTTGCCGAGGTCCGCGAGTCGCTTGGCCGCCTCTTCGTCTATCATCGTGCCGTTGGTGTAACTCTGGAAGTACATGTCGTTGTGCGTCTCAAGCAGGCGCCAGAAGTGCGGATATATGAACGGCTCGCCGCCGGAGATCACCACGAAGTAGATGCCCAGTTCCTTGGCCTCTCTCATCACGCGGTCCAGCAACTCCCAGGGAAGATCGTCCTCCTTGCCGTATTCGCCGGCGTAGCAGCCGTAGCAGCGCAGATTGCAGCGCATGGTGGGACTGACCACGAAGAGGAAGGGCGCCCAGTAACCGAGTTTCTTCTTGAGCGCTTCGCGCTTCTTGGCGCCGTGCACCTCCGCGGTCACCAGAAAGACCTCGACCGCCTTCTTGCGGACGCTCCTGGCCAGTTGCGGAAAACGATGCTTTACGACCGTCAGCATGTTGGTCACGAAGTCGCGTCCCTCCGGGTAGGGGATTTCGGTGTCTATGCGTTTTTTGACGATGCTTTCGAGCCGCTTGTCGGAAACCAGCGGAAAAGCCTTCGCCATACCGCGGAGGGCGGTCGCTATCATCTTCTCGTGGAGTTTCGTCAGAATTCCCATCGGCACCACCTCCACCGCCAAACAGGCCCTTACTATAGAGCGGCGACCGAAGCGGTCAAAGAAAAACAACCAATTTATTCGGGCAGACTCTCCGGCTGCTTGGCCAGTTTACGCGTCTTCTCTATCCCGTCCAGGGAGCCCATGACCACCAGAAAGCCGTCTTTCCTCAGCGGCGTCTCCGCCGGCGGACGGAAGGTGAGTCGCTCCTCGTCCGGCTGTTTTACGGCCAGTACGAGAACGCCGGCCCGGGAGCCCAGACGCGACTCCCCGAGAGTCTTGCCTATCAGGTCCGAGCCTTCGGAGATGCGCACCTCGTCTATCCGCGTCGTCTGAAACGGGTCGCGCAGCATGGCGTCCATGAAGTGGACGACTTTCGGATGCACCATCTCGCCCGCCATTCTCAATCCGCCGATGAAGTTCGGACTGACCACGGAGTCGGCGCCCGCCTTCCGCATCTTCTGCTCCGTGCGCAGGTCCATCACGCGACTCACTATCCGCAGGCCCGGATTGAGTTGCCTGGCGGTCATCGTGACGAACAGGTTGTCGGCGTCCTGCCTCAACGCGCTTATCACGCCTCTGGCGCGTTCTATGCCCGCGCGGATCAGAACGCCCTCTTCCGTCGCGTCCCCCGTTATGCAGAGAAGTCCTCGATAGAGGCCCCGCACCCTGTCGAGGCGATGCGTGTCGCGCTCGATCACCACAAACGGCTTCTGAAGTTTGTGCAGTTCGTCCACGACGTGTACGCCGGTCGTTCCGGCGCCGCATATGATCACGTGTCCTCGAAGCCTGTCTATCTGCGCCTGCATTCTGCGTCTCCTCAGAACGTCGCTCAGCACGCCTTCCACCACGATCACCATAAGCGTGCTCAACACGTACAGTATCGATCCCATTCCGCCGAGCAGCACCACCACCGAGATGATCTGGTAGGCGGTCGAGTTCAAGGTCTGCGGGTCGTCGAACGGGCGATCCACCGTGCACATGAAGATGATCGTGTTGTAGGCGCAGTCCAGGAAAGAGTGGTCCGTCGCGAGGAAGAACCCGATCGTGCCGAAGCAGTAGACGACCGAGACGAAAATCAGCGCCTGACCGAGTCTGTTGA
>CAYPNR010000096.1:2992-7368 GCA_964412125.1 uncultured Planctomycetota bacterium
CCGCCGGAGTAGGCCACCAGCACGCCGTCGAGTTCGCGCATCCGGCGCACCACGCATTCCCAGCGTCCCTTCAGCCGCTGTTTCCGCACATCCTTTCTCCTACGCCGCTGTCCGGCTCCGTCCCGTGCGGCGCATTCTATCGACTGCGGCGCCGCGGTTCCAGTACGCGCGTCTCATCCGCGGCCGCTTTGACGGAAGCGCCTTGACGGAATAGAATGGACGCGTCGCTTTCGGAGAAGGGAGACTCGACCGTGAGAGAACGGACGCTCGCCGTCGCGACGGCGCTGGCCTGCGCGCTGGCGACCGTGTCCGCGCTGTCCGCGCGCGGCGCCGGTTTCGAGAAGACGGAGAAGGCGTACGCCGAGAAAGCGGCGGCCGAGTGGGTCAGACTCGGTCGCTGGTGCCTGAACAGAGGACTCGGCGAAAAAGCGCGCTTCTGCTGCGAAAGAGCCGAAGAGATCTGTCCCTCCGTGAAGGGCCTGGACGGATTGAAGGAGAAGGCGGCCGCGCTGGAGAGCGAAGGCGACCAGAAGGCCCTGAAGTCGTGGGAGGGCCGACTCGCCTCCTGCCGCCGCAGAATCGCCGGCTACTACGACCGGATCGTCTCGTCCGCCGGCAAGGGCGCGGACGCGGAGACGCAGAAGAAAGCCGACGAGTACATGTTCAGGGCGTTGGAGTTGTCTCCGACGGAGAGCCGCTGGGGCAGGGCGTTGTCGCGCGCCTCGAAGGCGGCTGCGGCGAAGAAGTTCGAGCGTGCGGCGCGGATCGCGGAGCGGGCGCTTCGGATGAAGCCGCCGGAGAAGTTCGTTCCGAAGTTCAAGGACGTCCGCGACGCCTCCGCCGTCGACGGAATCGTCCTGCGGACGGCCTCTTCGCATCCGATGAAGTATTACCTTTCGCTGCCGCGGGGTTTCAAGCGCCGCAAGGGCAGGAAATGGCCGGTGCTTGTGGTGGTGGAGGGCGCGGGAAGCGGTTTCAAGGGCCGAGCCTTCGGCTACCGGCGCGCCCGCGACGGCCTCCGTTTCATAATCGTCTGTCCGTGTACCTTTTCCAACACCAACGCCGTCGAGGGAAGAATGCTCGAGCGTTATCGGGAGTTCTACACCGACGAGGTGATAAAGAAAGCCGAAGCCGGACGTCTCGACTGGGACGAGAAAGGCATTCTCGCGATGATCGAGGACCTGAAGGCGGACTACGACGCCGAGGCGGCAGTCTACATCACGGGCTTTTCCGGGGGAGGGAACGCGACCTACATGATGATTTTCAAGCATCCGGACCTGCTCGCCGGCGCCGCTCCGGCCTGCGCCAACTTCTTCGGCGAGCATCTGTATCGTCCGCTGAAGGGCAGGTTCTCGAAGGAGGATCTGACATTTCCGATTCATCTCATCAACGGCGCGGACGATCCGCACCGCAGGTGGACCAAGGGCAACAGAAACGCGCCGGGCATCGAGTCCCAGACCGACCGCGCGGAGAGACTGTTGAAGGAGTTCGGCTATCCGAACGTGAAGCGCACCACGGTGCCGGGCATGGGTCACGATCCGGCTTACAAGCACGTGATCGAGACGTTCAGGCCGTACTGGTCGGGACGGAAGCGTCGCGGCGATCCGCTGGACTGAGCGTGGCCGGTCTTTCGTCGGGGCCGGACGGCGCGCGGCCGAAATGGCTTGACAGAGGAGACGCCCGCTCCTATATTTTCGAGCGGAAGGGGGGTTAGCTCAGTTGGGAGAGCGTTTGGCTGGCAGCCAAAAGGTCACGGGTTCGAGTCCCGTACCCTCCATTCTCTCGCCGCCTTCCGTCGTCGGACGATTTATCTTGTGTCCCGCGCGTCGCCCGGACGCGGAGTCGTGCTTTTGTAACCCCGGAGGCGGTCTGGTATACTGTGTTTTCGGGAAAAGCGGGACGCGGAGCGGGGAGGACTCGATTTGAGAGCGCCGACCGTACTGGCGTTGTGTTGCGCCTTCGCGGCCGCCGCGGCCGCCGGAGCGCAGGAGACGCCTCGCCGGAAGCGGGTTGCGGTTCTTCCCGTCTCGGGCGAGGTGAACTACGTCATGTACTCGTCGCTGAAGCGGCGGCTCGGCGTCGCGGCCGCGGCCGGCTGCGGCGCCGTTCTTCTGGACCTGGACACCTACGGCGGAACACTGGTGGACGCCGAGCGCATAGTTTCCCTGCTGGAGCACGAGGGCGGGATGCGCGTCTACGTTTTCGTCAAGGAGAAGGCGCTGTCGGCCGGCGCCTACATCTCCATGGCCGCCGACGGCATAGTCATGCATCCCACCGCGCGACTCGGCGACTGCATGCCGATAGTTCCGTTCGGCGGAACGCCCGCCGACTACCAGGAGAAGATGCGGTCGCCCATCCGCAAGAAATTCGAGGCTCTGGCGGACAAAAACGGCTATCCGGCCGCGCTGGCCGCCGCCATGGTCGATCCCACCGTCGAGGTGCATCGCGTGCGGCTGCGCTCCGGCGCCGTCGAGAGCACGACGTACGTGGCCGCCGACGAGATGCCCGCGGCGCGGCAGCGATGGACCGCCGGCGGAGTGGAGGTGCTTTCGACCGAACTCGTGCTCGCCTCCGGAAAGTTGCTCACCATGACCGGCAAGGAGGCGAAGGAGTTCGGCTTCGCCGCGGCTCTCGCCGACGATCTTCAAGAGGCGCTCGCGGCCGTGCCGGAACTCCGCGACGCCGAGGTGCTCACCTTCGTGCGGAATTGGTGGGAGCACTTCATCGCTTTTCTGAACTGGGGCCCGATCACGTCGCTTCTGTTGATCCTGGGCGGCGTCTGTCTCTTCATCGAGATGAAGACGCCGGGCTTCGCCGTGCCCGGCATCATCGGCATCAGTTGTCTGGCGGTCGTCTTTCTCTCCGCCTATCTCGCCGGTCTCGCCTCCGTGATAGAGTTGCTGATGATAATCGCCGGCGCGGTGCTGCTGTTTCTTGAGGTGTTCGTGATTCCCGGCTTCGGCGCCGCAGGCATAACCGGCATCGTGCTGCTGGTGGCCGGCGGACTGCTCGCGCTGCAGCCGTTTGTGATTCCCGTCTCGCCGGTGGAGATGGCGATGTTCAAAAACAACCTCTTGATCGTCTTCGGCTCGGTGATAGCGATCGCCTTCGGCGTGATGCTGGTGAGCAGGTATCTGCCGCAGACGAGCAGGTTCAGGAAACTGCTGGTGCTGGTGCCCGACGAGTCCGGCGGGATGCACGCCGCCGCGGCGGCGGCCGAGCGTCGCGCCGACCTCGTCGCCGGACGGACGGGCGTGGCCGCGACGACTCTGCGACCCGCCGGCAAGGCCGAGTTTTCGGGACGGCTGACCAACGTCGTCACCCAGGGCGAGTTCATCGAGGCCGGCGAACGTGTGGTCGTGGTCGAAGTGGCCGCCAATCGGATCGTTGTTAAGAGGGCTTCGTCATGATGGATGTGTTTGTCGCCTCCGCTGCTTCGCCGCTGTTCCAGACCGCCGCTTCCGCGGACGGCGCTTCGTCTTCGTCCGCTTATGTCTATCTCGCGCTCGGCTTCGTGGCGCTCGGATTCATCGTGCTCGCCCTGGAGATATTCATCCCCAGCGGCGTCGTCGGCACCGTCGGCGGCGCGATGATAATAACCGGCATCGTCTTCGGCTTCCTGTCGCACGTCGTTCTCGGAATCATTCTTCTCGTCGTGGCGGTGATCGGCGTTCCGCTGCTGATATGGAAAGCGCTGCAGGTGCTGCCCAAGACGCCCATAGGCAAGCATCTCGTCCTGGAAGGCCCCGCCGATCACGAGCAGGTCGCCACCCTGCAGGAGAAGGAACTCAAAACGCTGATGGGCAAGGAAGGCGTCGCGATCTCCAGACTCCATCCGGTCGGCATCGCCGAGATCGAAGGCAGACGCCATCAGGTGGTCTCCGAGGGTCAGATGGTGGAGGAAGGCACGCGTATCCGCGTGATGGACGTGACCTCCAACCGCATTCTCGTGCGTCCGCTGCGCGACGACGAGGACACGCGTTCCTTCCAGCCCGACGAACCCGAGGGGGAAGAGAGCGCCTGATCCGCCGAAAAGGAACCCCGGCGGCGTGCGCCGCCGGGGTCGTTCGTGTCTCGATCTTACCGCCGCGCCTCACTTCTCGGTCTTGGCCCTCATCGTGGAGTTCTTCTTCAGATTCTGCATGTCGTCGTAGTTCTTCACCACGAACTTCCACGTCACGCTGTTGCCCTCTTTCGTCTCCGTGTTGGCCTCCGCCACCGGCTTCGGCAGGGTTACTTTATAGGTGAGGCTGAGGGGGCTGCCCGCCAGCATCAGGTTGACCTGCGCTTTTATCTTTTCTTCCATCATCTTCTGCAACTCTTCCATCTTCTTGTTCATCTCTTCTTCCATCTTCTTCTGCTCGTCGTCCTCGTCG
>CAYPNR010000097.1:0-6996 GCA_964412125.1 uncultured Planctomycetota bacterium
TGCCGAAGTTCAAGATGACTTGGGGTGCAGAGGACATTCTTGGTGTGCTGAAAGAGATGGGGATGGTGAATACGTCAGACCTTTCAGGGATGACGACAAAGCCGAACAGCCTGTCCATTGCCAGCGTATTTCACAAGGCGTTTGTTGAAGTGAACGAGAAGGGGACGGAGGCGGCTGCAGCGACCGCTACCGGCCTCGCGACAGGCAAGCACTTTCCCAAGAACTTCATAGCGGATCATCCGTTTCTGTTTCTGATAAGGCACAAGAAGACGGGCACGATTTTGTTCATGGGGCGTGTTGCCGACCCAACAGACAAGTAGGTGCGGCACCGTGACGCCATTAGAGCCGGTTGCAGAAGCATGTCGGGGGAGGGGAGTTGTTCCGTCACGAACGGAACAACTCCCCTCACAACAAAAAGCCGTCTCTGTTGGTTTTGCAACCGCCTCTTAATATGCACTGCGGTTCCCAAAGGGTCTTGTTATTCGGCGTCGTTGTTTGGAGGAAAAGGAAATGAGGGCGAGGTGGCTTGTGGCGGTTTTGAGCATGGTATGCCTGCAAGTACTCGTCTCTGGCGAGAGGAAGATGGTCTGGATTGGTGAGATCACAGAGGACGGTAAGCGTATACTCTGGAGAAAAGAGGAGAGGCAGAAGGTGAGCCTGCTCATAGTGGACGCTGCACGGAATAAGGTCATTGCGAAGGTTGCTGAGGAGACGAAGCGTCCGCGCGGCGGTCCGGGTGCGGTTCCCGATCGTTACTGCGACTTCCCGCAGGTTGCTCCCGACGGCAGCAAGGTTGTTTACGTGAACCAGTTGCGTTCCAGCCTGCCGAAGCAGTATGAGGTGGTCGTGGTCGATGTTGAAAAGAAACAAAAGAAGAAGGTGTTCACAAGTAAGCACTATCTGAGTAAGCCGTTTTTCGGACCGGAGTCTGCAACGGTCGCTTTCACCACCAACGGCGCGGTTTGCGTTTATGATTGTAAGAAGGGAAAGGTTACGAGCAAAGATATCAGTTCTTCGCTCAAAAAAGATGATATGCTGATGTGCGCCCGTCCCTTCTCTAAAGGGGAAAAGGTGGTATTGGCTGCTTACCGTCGCTTGCTTCTCCTTGACGTTCGCTCCGGCGAAGTAGAGCAACTTGACAGGGTGCCTGCTCCGATGTGCATCCAGGAATGCGCAGTTTCGCACGACGGCAAGTTGATTCTGTATTCTTCACGGCACGAACATGATGACACGCCTTACAGGTTGAAAGTGTACGACCTGGAGCGGAAAAAGGTGGTTGTCAAGAAGAGAATTCCGACGAGCGAAACGAATCCCGCAGAGTTGCTCGGCTTCAGTGGTGACGACGAATGCGCCTTTTATGCGACTTGGAAGGGTGGCAAGCGCGTTCTCAAGAAAGTCGAATTGAAGTTGAAGAAATAGTAATGCGGCGTTTGAAGACCGAGTCGTACGCTGGAGCGTATTGCGCGGCGCCGGGACGCCGGAAATCGCCTTGTCGGGCGGAAATTCGCAAATATCCGCGCTGTCCTGGGGCCGATGCGCAGGCGGAGGCGGAGTCCCGGGTGTCTCCGCGGCGGGAGGCGCCTTGCGCCGCGCGCAAGAGTGGGTTATAATTCCGCGGCGGAGCGACGTCGGCGGTTGTTGGAGGTGTGGGTATGCGTGCGGTCGTTCTTTTCATGGCGGTGCTGGTGGCGGCCGTTCCCTTTCTTCTGGTCGCGCAGGAGTGGGACGACGAGGAAGAGGGAATGAGCGACGAGGAGTTTCGCGAGTTCATAATGGAGACGATACGGAAGGTGGCGGAGGCGGCGGCGGCCGAGCCGCCGGTGGTCGATCCCGACTGCGACGATTATGTGGTCAAACGATATCTCACGCTTCTGCAGACGTTGCCGGTGAGCATCTGCTTCGAGGAGACGCGTTTCGAGGACGCGGTGGACTTCCTCCGCAACGTGACCGGCATGAACTTCTACGTGTCCCGTCAGGCGCGGGAGGCGGTGGAGTCCGCCGGCGACAAGGTCAGTCTGAAACTGGACAACGTGCCGCTGAAGACGGTGCTGGTCCTTCTGTGCAAGATGTTCGACGGCCTCACCTTCGGCATCAAACACGACGTGCTCTACATCGGCACGGAAGAGGAGTTGGTGCCGGAAGGCGGTCTCTCGGAGTTCGAGATGTTCTTCATAGAGCATTTCATGCTCGACGACATCGTTTTCCGACCGCCGAACTTCGAGGCGCCGGACATCGCGCTGCCGGTGGGCGACAGCGAGACGCCGTAGAGCGTCCCGGACGTCCGAAAGCGAAGGCCGAACGTCGTTGTGACGTTCGGCCTTTTTTTGCGTTGCGCTCGAGCGCCGCTACTTCTGCGGTGCCTCCTTCGGCCCGGCGCCCTTCCCGGGCTCAGGCGCGGTCACCTTCTTCGGCCTGGGCTTCCAGTCCTCCGGAACGAAATGGTAGGCGACCCCCTCCAGGACCACTATCACCTCCTCGCCCAACTCCAGACAGCGGATGAGATCGCGATGCTTGTCGATGAGTTTCATGTACTCCTCGGACATGAATCTCACGATGGTGGTTTTCTCCTTGAACTTCTTTTCGTCGTAGCGCGCGTCGATCCAGACTCCGTCGACGAAGTAGAACGTTTTGAGGCCGACGCGCCTGACGGCTCCGCCGCCGCCGTAGCCGTCGGCGTCTTCCTTGCCTTCGGCCTCTCCCGCGAGCGACTCGGCTTTGCGCATCTCTTTCAGTTTTTTGGAGGCCTCGACGGCGCCTCTGCCGGTCGGCGGCGCCGGCTTCATCGGCGCCGCCGGCGCGGCGTGCGGGGCCGGCCTGTCGCCGCTCTTGGGCTCGCGCGCGCCCTGCGGCCGCGGCGCCGGAGCGTTCTTGCCGCCGCGCGCCCAGCCGCCCTTGTCCGCGGCGCCGCGCGCGCGCCTGGCCAGTCGCGCCAACTCCGTGTTCTCCTCGGCGAGAAACGACGTGTACGGCGTCTGTATGCCGTAGCGCTTCGACAACTCGATGACGCTCTCCTTCAGTTCCTTGCGCGCTTCGGGCTTCAGACCGCCCAGTCGTATCCGGTCGAGCAGAAAGCCGATCTTGCGCTTGGCCCACAGTCGCGGCACGAAGTCGTTCTTCGCGCTCTCCTCCGGCATCTCCACTTCGTATTCGTAAGTCTTCACCTCGCCCGCGGTTTTGCCGGAGAGTTTTATCGTGAACGAGCCGGCCTGTTTGTAGCGGCCGAACAGGACGAGTTGCGTTCCGCTGAACAGGTCGCGCAGCGCGCGGGGATAGACGTCTTCGGTCTCGAAACCGTATTCGGCCTTGATGTCGGTCAGCACCGGAGAGGCTATCTTCTTGTAGAACTCGCTCACCTTCACTTCGATGTCCTCGCCCTTGACGTACTCCCGTGCGCCGTGGTTCTCCTCGGCCAGTCGGTCCAGCAGGACCGTGTTGACGTTGTAGCCGACGCCCCAGACGAAGAGACGCACGTCGGCCTTGTTGCCGCCGGTCACGTCCTCCACGATCGCCTTGACGTCCCTTTTGCCGACGGTGGGCAGGCCGTCTGTGAAGAAGGCGATCATGTGGAGCCGGTCGTCGTCTTTGAAGGTGTTGAGCGCCATCATGAGCGCGGCGTGTATGTTGGTGCCGCCGCCGATCGATATCTGCTTGATGTAGTCCGCGGCGCGTCGCACGTTTTCCTTGTCGGCCCGGATGAGCGCGTCTTTGTACCGCGCGGCTTCGTTGTTGAACGTGATTATATTGAAGCGGTCGACCTTGTTGAGCGAGCGGACGCAGAACTCCAGCGCCTTCTTCGCCTGCTTGATCTTGGCGCCTTCGCGCATCGAGCCGGAGACGTCCAGCACGAAGATGATGTCCTTCGGCACGACTTTTTCGCCCCAGTTCAGTTTCGGAGTGAACATCGCCATGAAGTAGCCCGGCTTTTCCTTTTCCGGCCGATGCGTCAGCACGATCAGGCCGATGTCCTCGGTCGAGCGGCGGATGAAGAGGCGGAAATCCTTCTGCGGGTTGATGTGCGAGCCCTCGTAAGAGGCCGTCACCTCGTTGTCGCTGCTCTGCCTGACGGCGATTCTGTAACCCGGCGAGTAGACGCCGCGGATGGGCGCCTCACTCTTGATGTGGACGGTCACCGACGCCGTCTTTATGGGAGTGCCGTCGATGTTGCGCGCCGAGGCCAGCGGATAGACCAGTTCGGTCAGGCCGCCGGAGTAGCGCAACTCCTGTGTGTAGGAGAGACGAACGGTGACTTCCGATTTGGGCGCGATGTTGGCGACGGCGCACTGGAGAATACGCCAGCCCACGTATTCGAGCAGCGCCGGCTGCTTGTTCTCGCGCGCCGCCTCCATGAACAGCCGTCTCGCCTCCTGTTTCTCCATCAGTTTGCCTTCTATCTCTCTGTCGCCGATGCGGATCTTGAACTTGCTGACGGCGACCTCGTCGGGCAGCGGAAAGAAATAAGTTCCGCTGACGGCGTACTCGTTGGGATTGTAGAAGACCGCCTTCAGATTGACCGTCGCGGCCTGCTCGGTGACTTCGATGTTCACCGTGTGCGTGCGCGTGACCACCTGTTGCACCCGCGCGATCGCGGGAACTTCCTTCACGGGTCTCGGTCTCACGACGCGACAGGCGTGGACTGCGGCGCCTGCCCGGCACAGAACCACCGCCGCGACGAGACACACGACCACCACTCTTCTCATTACAACACCTCCCATAGAGAATCCCCTCATCATGGTTCGACCGGCCCTGCGGCGTCGCGGTTCACGAAATGTCGTCGTTTCCGGCCAGAAGTATCCGACCGTCGACGGCGACCGCGCCTTCGCCCGCGCCCATCACCATGAGCGGATTGATGTCGAGTTCGCGTATCGCGTGGAAGTCGCGCACCAGCGCCGAGACGCGCAGCAGCGCGTCCTTCAGCGCTTCGACGTCCGACGGCGGCTCGCCGCGCACGCCCTCCAGGAGGCGATGCGCCTTTACCGAGCGGACCATCTCGCCCGCGTCCATGTCGGTCAGCGGCAGCAGTCGGAACGTGACGTCCTTCAGCACCTCCACATATATTCCTCCGAGGCCGAACATGATGAGCGGCCCGAAGACGGCGTCCTGCGCCACGCCGATGATCATCTCGCGCGCCTTCTTCACCATCGCCTGCACCAGTACGCCTTCCACCTCGCCTTCCCGCTGCGAGACGATCCTGCGATACGCCTCGCGCAGTTCGCCTTCTCGACGGATGTCGACCGTGACGGCGCCGGCCTCCGTCTTGTGAACCACTTTCGGCGAGACCAGTTTCAGCGCGACGGGATAGCCGATGCGCTCGGCGGCCGCCACGGCTTCGTCTTCGGTTCCGACCATCTCCGAGTCGATCGTCGTTATGCCGTAGGCCGAGAACACCTCCAGCGACTCCTCCACCGTCAGCAGACGACGACCGTCTTTCCGCGCTCTCTCGAACACCGCCTCGGCTCGCCCCCTGTCCACGGTCAGTCTCGGCTCTATTCCGATCGGTCGGCTCTGCCGGTCCAGATGCCGGTTGAGACACGCCAGCGCCGTCGCCGCGCTCTCCGGATAGGTGAAAAACGGAATCTCCGCCTCCCGCAGCAGTTGCAGTCCCTCATGATGCTCCTCCGCCATGATGCAGGCCAGAATCAGTTTCTCGGGACACGCCTTCTTCACCCGCACCAGGCCGTCGACCAGGTCCGCGGTCCGCACGACCCGTATCGGCAGGAAAATGACCAGTATGGTGCCGGCCCTCTCGTTGCGGCACAGCACGTCGAGAGCCCTGCCGAAGTCCTCCGGCGTCGCGTTTCCGGTCATGTCTATCGGATTGGAGAAGGACGCCTCTCCGACCACGAACTCGCGCAGTTCGTCTTTCGTTCTCTGTGAGGTCTCCGGCAGCGGTATGCCGTGACCGGCGAGCGCGTCGGCCGCCAGTATCGCCGGTCCGCCGCCGTTGGAGAGAATGATCACCTCTTCGTTCTGCGGCGACGGCTGCTCGCTCATCACCTTGGCGATGTCGAACATCTCCTCGATGGTGTTGGCGCGGATGATGCCGCACTGCTCGAACAGCGCGTCGTATGCGATGTCGAGACCGGCCAGCGCGCCGGTGTGACTGGAAGCGGCGCGCGCGCCCACCGCCGTGCGACCGGACTTGACCGCGACTATCGGCTTCTTCCGCGTGGTCCGTCGCGCCACCTCCACGAATCGCCTGGGATTGCCGACGCTCTCCACATACAGCAGTATCAGATCGGTCTCGGGATCGTTTTCCAGAAACTGCAGAACGTCGTTCGAGGAGACGTCCGCCTTGTTACCGAGACTGATGAACTTCGACAGGCCCACATTGGCCTGATGACTGTATGAGATGATGGCGAGGCCCAGCGCTCCGGACTGCGAGATGAGAGAGGTCTTGCCCGGCAGCGGCGGCTCTTCGGAGAAGGTGGCGTTCATCCGGACGCCCGACTCGGTGTTTATCACGCCCATGCAGTTCGGCCCCACCATTCGGATGCCCGCCTCGCGCACCATCGCGGCCAGTTTTCTCTCGATGCGCGCGCCTTCCTCTCCCGTCTCCTTGAAGCCGGCCGTGATCACGACGATGCCGCCCACGCCTTTCTCCACGCACTCCTCGACCACCGGAATCACGACCTTGCGCGGCACCACCACTATCGCGAGATCGACCTCGCCGGGCGTCTCGAGGACGCTTTTGTAGGCCTGGATGCAGTAGACCACCTCGGCGCGGGGGTTGACCGGATAGACGGGCCCTGTGAAGTCGCCGTGGACCACCGATCTTAGAACGACGTTGCCGAGTTTGTTTCTGTTGGCGCTTGCGCCTATGACCGCTATGGACCGCGGCCTGAAGACCGCCTCCAGACTCTTCATGACATTGTCCCCATGACGACGCGGGCGACATTATACGCGGCCGGGCGGCGTCTGTCACGAACCGTCCCGCGCGGCGGAGCGCGCGGCGTTTTCCGTCTCGATACGGAAGAAGCAGTACCGGTTCTCGAACGG
>CAYPNR010000098.1:0-6959 GCA_964412125.1 uncultured Planctomycetota bacterium
TTCGACACGTGGAACCGTTTTCGCGGGGAGTCTTGGAGTCTCACGCCACGCGATCACCCAGCGCGGGTCACTGCAACGATGTGTTTCTCGCGGACGTTGCCTTTCATATTCTTCCAAGACCGGTGGAGGGGTTGGGCGTTGACGAAGAATGGCTATGGGAGGAAGTTGGGGAGAAGTTCGAATAACGCCGTTCGCGGAATTATGAGGTGAGGGAGCGTTACGGGCTATTTGGTGTCAGTTAAAAATGCGGACCTGTTGCACTTTTCCCAACTATCTGTGGGATTGTAGAGTTGAATTTCCTTCTCTTGGAGTTTTTCTTCGGCTTCTTTGAAGTGGCTGTCTCTTGTGGCGATGAGTATCTTTCCTCCCGCTTCTTCCTGCCGTGCAAGTGCGACGGCGACATAATCCCAATCTCCTTGGTTTCTCAGAAGACTCGCCTCACGGCAGCCGCCGTGCTTCCGTTCTATCTCAGCGAGTTTTTCTGGGCTTTTGTAAACGGAGAGCCAATTGATCCGACTTCTCTTTCTACCTGGACGGGCTCCTTTAACTTCTTCGTAAAATCCTTCCGGGACTTTAATTATAATCCGCGGGCTTGTCAGGCTGTGCCTTCTCAGCGAACGCAGAAGATCCGAACAGGAACGACGGATCGCCTCGTCTCGTTTTCTTTGACCCCATAGAATCGAAGCGTCGAGCACCCAGTTTGTGCCGAGATCTCTTATAGAAGGCATATGGTCGTTTCCTACTTTTGCTTTTTCTTTTGTCTGTTCCGTTTTTCCTCCACTTTTTCGACCGTCTTTGCGAATTCGATGTAGTCTGTGCCAAGGAACTCATCCAGAAATTGGTCCAACGCTTTCTCGCCGTCCGCATTCTCCGCGAAGAAAGCGCCTTCATTATCAAAAAGAATGGGGTTTAGCGTTGTTCCTTTTTCCGTAGGATCGAAATAGTATATCAGGCAGTCTTCGTGCTTTACCCTTCCTTCGGCGATGAGGCGCCCAACCCTGGCCAGTATCAGGTCGCTGTGTGTTTCGATGAGCAATGTCTTGGCCGGCACCCTCTTGGGTTTTCTGCCGGGGCCCGGGGAGGAAAGAACTCCTGCCATATCGGCGAGCACCTCTCCCATGGCCGCCTGTGACTTCGGATGCAAATGCAATTCCGGTTGCTCGATCATGAGCAAGGACCCTTCGGGGGCAAGAGTTCCCTCTACGAGTATAGGCATAACTTGTGAAATGCCGAATCCCACATCCTTGATGTTAACACGAATACCTTGTCGTGTATCTTCGACCACCACCTCAAAACGCGAAAGTTTCCTTGACAAGGAACGAGGTTTCCGGAAGGTTGCACCTACCTCCAGCGTCTTCATCCACTTCTTGACGAAACTCTTGAGGCGTTCGAACTCTTGTTGCAGAACATCCGCCATGTATTCTCCCTTAGGCCCTATGGTCAACGACGCTCCAGTCGACCAGTAGACACGTTGTGGTTCCGCCCTCAAAGGCGCTTTCCATCGGATTTTTTCGAGGTCGTTGAGAAGAACGCCGTTTATAAGAACCTCGTTGAGAAGAATATCGACTATCATCGAGACCGCCAGGGCCGTATCGCGTGAAGATGGACGAGTCTTTTTGAGTTTTTCAAGCTTCGAGGCAAGCCGTAACGTTTCTGCCTCGCCGGGCCCTTCCCACATCTTCGTGATAAGTTCAGGGATTTCGGGCTCCATTTCCACAGGTATGCCTTCCCATCGGAGAAGTTGGAGTTTCCCGCGCTGTTTTTCACCATGCCGGACAAGACGCAGTTTGCTTAGCACAAAACCCTTTGCCGGCTTTCCCGATACCTTGAAGAGGAATGAAGCAAGAATTGGTGATATGCTTTGTTTTGTAAAGACCAACTCGATGGTAAGGGCGTTTTCCCGGTCGTGCCCCAAAATCATCTCGTCTGCGGAGCCAAGGTCCAAAGGGATGGTGTCATCCACAGTTATCAGGCGCCGGAGATATTCTCTCGTACTTGCTTTCATCATGAGGAGCAACTGGAATATGGAGGTTTTGCCGCTGGAGTTTGGGCCGACAAGGAATGTCAGCGGGCGGAATGGCATCTCTCCCGTGTCATGGAGGCACTTGAAGTTCTTGATGCGAAGCGCTTTTATCATGAGTATCGCCCTGAAAAATCCAAGGTAATGGTATATCCACGAGACAGGGGATTGTCAAGTTCAGTCGGATCCGGGCTTGGTCGTGGATCCGGTTCGGTGGGGCGTTGTTTCGCGCAGGACGGCCGCTCAAGTCGACATGCGCCAGCGAAGCAGCAGCAGCAGCGCGGCCGCGACGGCGCCGGCCGCAATGTCGTCGGCGAGTACGCCGAGAGGATTCGGCAGTCTTTCCGCCGCGCGGACCGGCTGCGGCTTGGCGATGTCCAGCGCCCGGAACAGCAGAAACGCCGCCAGCAGCCACGTCCAGTCGAAGCGCTGCACCACGACCACGACGAGAGACTGGCCGGCCACCTCGTCTGTGGTTATCCAGCGCGGATCGCCGGCGGAGCGCGGCGCGAGCGCCAGCGTCAGTGCGCATCCGAACGCCAGCAGCACGACGGGCGTGAGCGGATGCGGCAGCAGCAGGACGAGCGCGCAGACGACCGCGGAGGTGAACGTGCCTCCCGCCGGAGCCAGCCCCGTGCCGAAGAAGGAGAGCAGGGCCTTACGCAACGCTCGAGCCCCCAAGCATGCGGGCCGCGCGCACCAGATATGCGACGCCGCTCAGGGCGGTGTAGCCGGCGACGCACCAGACCAGCACGACGGTGAAGGTCTCGCCGGCGTCCGCCCACGGACGATGCGCCGCGAAGAAGATCAGCCACGAGAGGGCGACGTACTGGGCCAGCGCCTTTATCTTGCCCCATCGCATCGCGCCGAAGGCCAGCCCCCGCGACTCCACATAGGAGCGGAGTCCGGAGACGAGAAACTCACGCAGGACGATGACGGCGACGACCCACGGCGAGACGTGCGCCTGCGGAAACGGCATGAGAAAGATAAAGGTGCCGCAGACGAGAAGTTTGTCCACGAACGGATCGGCGATGCGCCCGAAGGTGGTCTCCTGTTTGAGCCTGCGCGCGAGCACTCCGTCGAGATAGTCGGTCACGGAAGCCGCGATGAAGACGACGACGGCCGCGTTCATCAGGCCGACATGCACCTGCGGCGGACGCGAGAGCCACAGGAGCGTGAACACGGCGAGTGAGGCGAGACCGCGGGCCATCGTAAGGACGTTGGCGCTGTTCAATTGCGTTTCCTTCCAACCGGCTCGCCGATTATACGCGTCGCGTCGGCCCGTATAAAGCGGACTTTCGCGAAGGTTCCCTCACGAAGTTCGGCTTTCGCCTCCACGATCGCGTCCACCATCGGCGCGTCCCGCCGGCTCCGGCAGAGCGAGCGACGCTTTCCGGAGGCGTCCACCAGAACGGACTCGACGCGGCCGAGCAGGCTTTTGTGGAAGGCCGCGGTGGTCCTGCGCGCGAGCCGCCGCAGTCGTTCGAGTCGCTCCTCGACCGTCTTCCGCGGCGGAGGTCGCATCGCCGCCGCGGCGGTGCCGGGCTCCGCACTGTAGGCGAACAGACCGACACGCTCGAAACGGGCCTCTTTCACGAACGCCAGAAGCCTCTCGAACGCGGCGTCGCTTTCGCCGGGAAAGCCGGTCATCAACGTCGTGCGCAGCACCAACTCCGGCGCGCGTTCTCGGAGCGTCTCCACGGCCGCGCGTACCGCCCGCTCTCCGCCGGCGCGTCGCATCTTCTTCAGCACCGCTCCGTCGACGTGCTGCACCGGCATGTCGAGATACGGCAGGATCGGCGGTCCGGAGGCGAGCGTCTCCGCCAGGCGTCGGTCGACGCGCGCCGGATGCGCGTACATCAGGCGCAGCCATTTGAGGCCGCGGAGCCTGCTCAGCGCCTCCAGGAGGTCGCACAGTCCGCGTCGCGATTCCGGACAGCGCCAGGCGGTCGTGTCCTGCGCGATCAGTATCAACTCCCTCACGCCGAGAGCCTCCAGCACGCGCGCCTCGGCCAGCAGCCGCTCGAACGGCTTCGGACGATGACGGCCGCGGATGCGCGGTATGGTGCAGAAAGCGCACCTGTTGGAGCAGCCCTCCGACAGTCGCAGATACGCGTAGTGCGGCGGCGTAAGCAACGCCCGCGACAGGTCCGCGGGAGGGCCCCGTCGCGTCTTTCGACCCGGCGCGACCCCGGCGCCTTCGAGAGCCGCTTCGACGGCCGCGGGCGCGCGCGCGTGCTCCCACGGCCCCAGGAATCCCGCGACGCCGGGATAGAGTCGCTTCACGCGGGCGCCGTGGTAGGCGACGAGACAGCCGGTCACGATGACCGGCCGCCCCGTGGCGACCAACTCGTCTATGAAGCGCTCGGCCTCGCGACGCGCGGCCTCGATGAAGGCGCAGGTCGTCATGACGTGTACGTCGGCCTCCGACGGTCGGGATGTGAGACGGAAGCCGGAGCGGATGAGAAGACCGGCCATGTTCTCGGCGTCCACCAGACTTTTGGGGCAGCCGAGCCAGAGAAGATGAACCACGGCGCCGGACATCCGTTCAGACTCCGAGTTTCGCGCGCAGGGCGGGCCAGTCCGCCTCCGTGACGAGAATGTCGCGGCTCCGCGCGCCGGGCTTTTCGCCGCCGACGATGCCCGCTTCGTACAACTGGTCCATGATGCGGGCCGACTTTTCGTAGCCTATGCCGAGCCTGCGCTGCAGGAAGGAGACGGAGGCGCGTTTGCCCTGCAGTATCGCTTCGACCGCGGCGGCGAACTTCGGATCCAGTCGGCTTCCGGGACCGTCCGCGTCGCGGGCGTCGCCGGGCGCGTCGGCGGACGGCGAAGCGCCTCTTTCGCCGGCGGGGCCGAACGCCGAAGGCGACGCTTCCGCGCCGTCACCGGCCGCCATGCCCATGCGCCAGTTCATCAGGCTTTCGGCGTGCCGCGGCGGTCCCTGCTCCTTGAGATGCTCCACCAGGCTCTGCGTCTCCTCCTTGGACATGAAAACGCATTGCGCGCGTACCAGTTCGGTGGAGTCCACCGGCCGATAAAGCATGTCGCCGCTGCCGAGCAGGTTTTCGGCGCCGTTTGAGTCCAGAAGAACCCGCGAACTGATGCCGGAGTCCACACGAAAAGCGAGGCGCGCGGGCAGATTCGCTTTTATCAGGCCCCGCACGACGTCGGTGGACGGCCGCTGCGTCGCGAGCACCAGATGTATGCCGGCGGCGCGCGCCTTCTGCGACAGGCTCAGCAGCAGGTTCTCCGTTATCTTCGGGTTGGTCAACTGGTAGAGTTCGGCCAACTCGTCCACGACGAAAACTATGTGCGGCATCCGCTCCGGAAGTTCGACGCGCTCCTCCTCCGGCAGCGCCTGCAGTCTTCTGGCGCGTTCGGCGGCCGGCATTTCGTTGTACTCTGCGAGACTGGTGACCGCCATTCGCTTCAGAAGTCTGTATCGTCTGTCCATCTCCCATCGCGCCCAGTCCAGCGCCACCTGCGCCTGCTTGCCGCTGTCTATCACCGGCGCCAGAAGATGCGGTATGCCGTCGTAGCGCGGCAACTCCACCATCTTCGCGTCGACCAGCACCAGACGAACCTCCTCGGCGGTCCGCGTCAGCAGAAGCGAGCAGATGATCGTGTGCAGACAGACACTCTTTCCGGAGCCGGTGCTTCCGCCGACCAGCAGATGCGGCTGCTTGGTCAGATCGATCACCAGCGGATCGTTCGACGTGGTCTTCGCCAGGAACAACGGAAGCGCGAATATGTTGCGGTAGCGCAGCCGCGCGTCCTCGCTCATCAGTTCGCGCATCCGCACCAGCGAGCGCTCGGTCCGCGGCAGTACGACGCTGACCACGTTCGGCGCGCCCACCGAGCCTTCCACGGTGACTGTGTTGACGCCGAGCGCCACCGCTATGTTGCGCTCCATCGACTTCACCTTGCTGAACTTCACGCCCCTGTCCAGCCGCGCCCTGTAGGCGACCACCGCCGCCGAAACGTCCCAGTCCACCACCTCCAGCGCAACGCCGAAGTTGGAGAACTCCTCCTGAACGCGACGCCCGGCCTCCTCGAGCGACGCTTTGTGACGGAGATCGATCTGGTTCCTGGCGGGCGGCGTGAGCAGGGAGAGTCGCGGCAGTTGGAATTCGCAATGCGCCGCGGACCCGGAAGGCGGCTCATCCGCCGCGGCTCTGCCGCGTTTCTTCGCGGACTCCTTTTTCGGCCGCGCCGGAGCCGTCTTTTTCCTGCGTTTCGGCCGCTCCTCCGGGCCGGTGGCCTCTCGCGCCGCCACGCCGACGATCGCGGTGGAGCATTCCGCCGCCGCCTCGCTGCGTCGCGACCGGATCGCCTTCAGAAAAGCGACGAGTCTGTTGCACGGCGCGCCGGCGACCAGCGCCGCGCTTATGAAGACGCAGAACGCCAGAGCGAGCGTCGCGCCGGCCGCGCCCGCCTGCCTCATCAGAAGACTTCCATAATACGTTCCGACGGCGCCGCCGGCGACGTGGTAGTTCAGGCGTCCGGAGAAGACGAGATGCTCGAAGCCGGCCGCCGCGAACACCAGTACGCCGGTCGCCGCCATTCTGACGAGCACCTTACGCGTCTCCACGCGCATGACGAGAGAAACGCCGATCAGCAGCAGTCCGGCGACCGTCGCCCAGGAGCCCAGCAGGCCGAGCGTCTCGTAGAGGTAAGCGGCGGTGTAAGCGCCTATACGGCCGCAGAGGTTCTGAACGCCGTCGCCGCCGCGCCACACATACGCGTGAGGCGGATCTTCCGGACTCCACGAGAAAAGTGCGACTCCTATGAAGAGCGCGATCAGCACAGCGGCGACGCCCGCGACCTCCGGCGCCGACCTTCCGCCGGGTCCGCTTCCGGACACGATGTCTCCCCTTAATTGATATTCTCCTACTCCATATATCGGCAGCGGCGGCGCCCGAAGCGCAAATCGATG
>CAYPNR010000099.1:0-4587 GCA_964412125.1 uncultured Planctomycetota bacterium
GCGGAAACCGCGTTTCGAGTGCGGTCGGGCGGCGGCTGTCTTGTATAAAGAAGCGTACTCTCAAACGGAGTCGCCGAAGTGGGCCGGCCGACCGACGAAGAACTGATGGCGCAGGTCGCAAAGTCTCGACGCGACGCTTTCGCGACGCTGGTCCGTCGTCATCAACGAGCCTTACTGAACTATTTCCGCAAAATGGGCGCTCATATGGACGAGGCGGAAGACCTCGTGCAGGAGACGTTCTTGAGGCTTTTCGGATGTCGGCGCACCTACAGGCCGTCGGCGGCGTTCGTCACTTTCCTCTACACGCTCGCACGTCACGCGTGGGTGGACGGAGTGAGAAAGCGGCGACGACGACCGGAAGTGGAACTGCGGACGCCGGACGAGCCGGCCGTCTCGGGCGACGATCCGGAGCGTCGCGACCCGCAACCGGACCTGAGAGAGGCGTTGTGGTCGCTTTCGGAGAAACTCCGATCGGTCGTGGTCCTGAGCGTCTGTCAGGGCCTGAAATGCAGGGAGGTGGCCGAAGTTCTGGGCGTTCCCGTCGGCACCGTGAAGTCACGTCGGTTCCTCGCACTTAAAGCGTTGAGGGAGGCTCTGGATGTCGAGCGGACGGTCGCCGGAGGCGAAGAGTGACGATTGTTCGTGGCGCGTGTCGATTCCGTCCTATCTCCAGGGGGAGATGGGAAGGAGTGAGTCACGCCGTTTCAGACGCCATCTGGAAGGATGCGCGGCCTGTCGGGAGACTCTTGCGGCGTTCGAGGAGGTGCTGCGACGACTGCGGGCGCTGCCGGAGGAGTCTCCGACTCGCGATCTGACGCCGGCGATTCTCGAGCGGATACCGGAAGACGCCCGGGCGGAGACGATGGTCGTCGCTTCGTCGGCGTCGCGGCGCTTCGCCGCGGTCGTCGCGCTCGTCGCCTGCGCGGCGCTGTTCGTCGCGGGCGTCTGGCTCGTGGTGGATTTTCTGCGCGGCGCCGTTCCGTCGGGACCCGCCGCCGCGTCGAGACCCGCCGCCGCGTCGAGGCGCGCCGCCGCGTCGAGGCGCGCGCCCGCGCCGCGCGCCTCTCCTCAGCGGGCCAGGGCGATCGCCTCCTCGATAAGGTGGCTGTGCTCGGCGCAGGAGCCGTCCGGCGCGTGGGAGGCCGAAAAGTGGGGCGGCAGGAAGCAGTACACCGTCGGTCTGACCGGGCTGGCGCTTCTTGCGCTGCTGGGCCGCGAAAGCGATCCGGTCGGCGTCGCCTGCGCCGACGCCGTGAGTCGCGCGGTCGACTTCCTGCTCGGCGCCCAGAACGCGGAGGGGCGCTACGGACGCGCCTCGTGCGCCGCGGAGATGTACAATCACGGCATCGCGACGCTGGCCCTTCTCCGCTATTACGAGTTGAGCGGCGATCGGAGACTGCTCGGGCCGCTCGGCCGCGCACTGGACTACATACGGTCGAGACAGACCGGAGCCGGAGGCTGGGGCTACACGAGCGGCGACGCCAACACGGCGGTTTCGGTGTGGCAGTTGCGCGCTCTGCTCCTCGCGCACAAGATCGGCTGGAAAAACCTCACCGCGAGCATCGACAAAGGCGTCGAATGGATGAGGGCCACCGTGGACGAAAGCGGCCGGGTGGGCTACCGGATGCCCGGAGACTTCCCCAACGGCGAAGAGACGCTGACGTGTATGGGCTCTCTCTGTCTGCTGGCGGGTCGCTGGGGTCGCGAGGAGCCGACGTTGAGGACGAGACTCGAAAACAGGCTCCTCGAAATCGTCTCGAAACGGAGACGGACGGACTACTACGGATGGTATTTCCTCACGCTGGCCATGCGGAGGCTCGGCGGAGCGCGTTTCGGCGGACGCATGGCGTCTCTTCAGGAGGAGATACTCGGACGTCAGACCGTCGTCGGTCCCGACTCCGGAAGTTGGAGTCCGGACGATCGCTGGGGAGTGGTCGGCGGACGCGTCTACGCGACCGCTCTTGCGACGCTTTCGCTGCGTTCCGACTGAGATGGGAGGCGTCTCGGACTACTGCGCCGGAACTTCGCGTTTCTCGAAGAGGATGCGTCGGCGCGTCAGTTTCTGGCCCTCTTTCGTCCGGCCCCACACACATAACTCGTCCAGCGTGCCGTCCTCGTCGACGCCGAGTTGCGCGCGTATCTCCTCGCCCGTCTCCGGCATGAACGGCTCGACCAGCCAGGATATCACGCGCAGGCCGTCGCTCAAGGCGTGCATCAGCGCGGCGACGCGGTCCTCCTCGCCGGACTTCTTCAACTCCCACGGCTTGATGTGATCGACGGCGCGGTTCATGGTGCGTACCAGGCTCCATATTTCGTCGAGCGCGCGCGAGAACGCGAACGAGTCGAGATGCTCGTCCACCTTCACGTAAAGGCGTGAAGCCTCGCGCGCGAGCGGCTCGCAGGCCGCGTCCGCCCTCGGCCGGGGCAGGGCGCCGTCGTAGTAGCGGCCCACCATGCCGATCGTCCGGTTCAGTAAGTTGCCCAACTCGTCGGCCAGATCGTTGTTCATCCGCCGCAGCAGCGCTTCGTCGGTGTAGTCGCCGTCCTGGCCGAACGGTATCTCGCGAAGCAGGAAGTAGCGGAGCGCGTCCAGACCGTGCTTCTCCACCGCCTCTTCGGGATAGACGACGTTGCCGACGGACTTGGACATCTTTCGTGAGCCGACCGTCCACCAGCCGTGCACGAACATGCGTCGCGGCGGACGCAGGCCGGCCGCCAGCAGCATCGCCGGCCAGATGCAGGCGTGGAACCAGAGTATGTCCTTTCCGAGCAGGTGACGCGCCTCGGGCCAGAATCGCTCCAGTACGCTTTCGTCGCTCCCGCCGTAGCCCAGACCGCTTATGTAGTTGGTCAGCGCGTCGAACCAGACCCATATCACGTGCTCCGGATCGTCCGGCACGGGTACGCCCCACTCGAAGTTGGTGCGCGATATCGATACGTCCTCCAGTCCCTCGCGGACGCGGAAGAGAATTTCGTTGCGGCGACTCGTCGGTTGAACGAAGTCGGGATAGCGCTCGAAATGCTCGATGAGCGGCTGGCGGTACCGCGACAGACGGAAAAAGTAGTTCTCCTGCTCCAGCGTCGTCACGGGCCGGCCGCAGGCGGGACAGTTGCCGTCGACCAGATCGGATTGTTTGTGGTAGGACTCGCACGGAATGCAGTAGGGACCGTTGTAGGTGGCCTTGTAGATGTCGCCCTTGTCGAGGATGACGCGGAACAACTTCTGGACCGCGCGCTCGTGATAGGAGTGCGTGGTGCGGATGAAGTGGTCGTAGGTGACCGAAAGCGCTCTCCAGGTCTTCTTGAAGTCGTCGACGACGCGGTCGGCCAACTCCTGCGGCGGTACGTTCCGCGAGCGCGCCTCCTGCTCTATCTTCTGGCCGTGCTCGTCGGTGCCGGTGAGAAAGAAAACGTCGTCGCCTTTGAGACGATGGTAACGCGCGAGGACGTCGGCGGCGATGGTGGTGTAGGCGCTGCCGATGTGCGGACGCGCGTTGACGTAGTAGAGAGGCGTGCTGATGTAGTAGACACCCAACGACTCATCCTTTCAACGGCTGCTCATCCGAACGCGCCGATTCTACCACCTCCGCCCGCGCCTTTGCAAATCGAAACGCGTCCGCGCCTCCTCAGGCGTGTATGAACGTGAGCCACACCTGTCGGTGACGGGGGCCGTCGAACTCGCAGAAGAATACGCCCTGCCATGTGCCGAGCAGAAGTCGTCCGTTCTTGACCGGTATCGTCACCGACGGGCCCGTGATGGAGGCTTTGACGTGGGCGGGCGAGTTGCCCTCCGCGTGCCGGTACGGAAGATCGTCCGGCACCATCCTGGCGAAGACGGTTTCTATGTCCTGCGGGACGGAAGGGTCGGCGTTCTCGTTGATGATGACTCCGGCGGTGGTGTGCGGAACGAACACGTGACAGAGACCGCTCCAGGAGCCGGCGTCGCCGACCGCGGCCTGCACCTTCTCGGTGATGTCCAGCATCTCCACGCGTCCGCCCGTGCGCAACTGCAACGTCAGCATCACACTCTCCCGACGATCTCTTTCGCGAAAACGGGTCCGGGTCGCTCGCCCTACGGCTTTTTCGGGGCGTTCAACGCCCGGATCAGTTCGTCGAGCGCGCGCTCGACACAGTCCTCGCAGGCGGCCCTGGTGCCGGTCTGTTTCTCCGTCTCGGCGACGATTTTGCCGTCTTTCCTCAACAGCAACCGGACCGAGACCACCGGCCCGCGATGGCCCACCTCCACCGTCAGCGTCTCCACGCCCTCGCCCGGCTCGACCGGTTCGACGCCGCGCTTCCGGAGCGCGGCCGCCAGCAGCGCGGCCACCTCCGCCGGCACACGAGTCCTGTGCGCCTCGCCGTAGGTCGGTACCGGCTCGGCCAGAGCCAGCCGCTTCGGCAGGCCCTTCGCCGGCGCCGGCTTCGCCGGTGTCTCCGCCTTCACCGCCGGCTTCGCCGGTTTCTCAGGCGCCTCCGCCTTCACCGCCGGCTTTGCCGGCGTCTCCGCCTTAACCGGCGGTTTCTCCGCGGGACGTTCGCCGGTCCCGGTTTCTTCTTCTTTCTTCCCGTCTTTTCCGTTCTTCTCTT
>CAYPNR010000099.1:4687-6878 GCA_964412125.1 uncultured Planctomycetota bacterium
GCCAGTTCGGGCGGCAGTTGTTCGCGTCGCAGCGCGGCCGTCTCGCAGCGCGTGGCGACCGTCGGATGAAGTGAGACGTCTCTGCCGACCAGTTCGGCCGGATCGTTGCGGCGCAGTCTCTCCGCCGCCCATTCCGCGCTCGCCTCGTCGTCGAACGTCATAAGCGCCACCTTCCGCTCCTCGTACATCCGCGCCACCCGCTCTATCAGCGTGCGCGGCACCTTGAGCGTCCAGCGTTCGCCGCGCAGCAGATAGAAACGCGTGTCCTTCGACTCCAGCGGCTCGCCTTCGTAACGCTCGCCTGTCGCGAGATACAGCGCCACGCGGGCCTTGACGGCGGTCTCACCCTTCTTGGCGTCGCTCTTCCCGGCGGCGCTCTTCTCGTCGCTTTCCTTTCCGGCCGGCTTCTCCGGCGCTTTTTCGCCGGCCTTGTCGGCCTTGTCGGCCTTGTCGGCGGGCCGCGTTTGCTGCGGGGCGCTTTTGTCGTGCGGCTTCTCCTGCGCCGTCGCCGTTGCGCAGAGCGCCGCCGCCAGCGTTGCCACGACCGCCGCGACGAAGTTGTTGTGTCCGCTCATACGACCGTCTCCTATCAGGCGGCGCGTCCTCATGTCGCGTCCACGGCCTCGGTCTTGTGACGCTTGCGCCTGGTCCTGACCGCTTCGGAGATCAATTTTCCGTCTTTGACGCGCACCATCACCTTGTCCTTGTCGGTGAACGTTCCGCGCAGTATCTCCTCGGAGAGGGGATTCTCGATGAGACGCTCTATGGAGCGGCGTATGGGTCGCGCGCCGAAGTCCGCGTTGAAGTCGTGCTCCACTATGAAGCGCTTCGCCTCCGCGGTGAGTTCCAGGTCGAGTCCGAAGTCCTTCAGCCGCTCCCTCAAATAGCCCGCCTCCAGGTCCACGATCTCCATCATCTGCTCCTTGCTGAGCGAGCGGAAGACTATGACTTCGTCGACGCGGTTGAGGAACTCGGGACGGAAGACGCGGCCGACTTCGTTCATGAGGCGGTCTTTCATGTGCTCGTAAGCCAGGTCGGTTTTGCGACGCGCGAAGCCGAGCGGCTCGGAGTCCTTGATGATGTGCGCGCCTATGTTCGAGGTCATTATGAGAATGGTGTTTCTGAAGTCCACCCGCCGGCCGAAAGCGTCCGTGAGCGCGCCTTCCTCCATCACCTGCAGCAGCATGTTGTGCACGTCGGGATGCGCCTTCTCGATCTCGTCTAAGAGTATCACCGCGTAAGGACGTCTGCGGATGCGCTCGGTCAGTTGTCCGCCTTCCTCGTAGCCGACGTATCCCGGCGGCGCGCCGACGAGGCGGCTCACGTTGAACTTCTCCATGTACTCGGACATGTCTATCTGGACGAGGGCCTCTTCCGTGCCGAACATGAACTTCGCCAGCGCCTTGGCCATCAGCGTCTTGCCGACGCCGGTCGGCCCGACGAAGACGAACGAGCCTATGGGCCGTCGCGGGTCCTTGATGCCGGCGCGGCTGCGCCTGACCGCCTGCGCTATCGCCGATATCGCTTCGCTCTGTCCCACGACTATCTTGTGCAGGTCCTCCTCCATCCGGAGCAGTTTCACCGCCTCTTCCTTGTCGAGTTTGGTGAGCGGTATGCCGGTCATCTGCGAGACCACCTCGGCGACGACGTCCTCGTCGACGATGCCGCCGGTCTCGTAACGCGCGCTCATCCACTCCTGCATTCGTTTCTCGCGTTCCTCTTTCAGTTTGTCCACCTCGTCGCGCAGGCGCGCGGCCAGTTCGAAGTCCTGCGCCGCCACCGCTTCGTCCTTCTCCTTGCTCACGCCTTTTATCCGCTCGTCCATGCTCTTGAGATCCGGCGGCTTGGTCAGCGAGCGCATCCTCACTTTCGCTCCGGACTCGTCTATGACGTCTATCGCCTTGTCCGGCATGTAGCGGCCGGTGATGTAGCGCTCCGCCAGCACCACGGCGGCGTCTATCGCTTCGTCGGTGATGCGGACGCGGTGGTGCGCTTCGTAACGGTCGCGCAGCCCTTTCAGAATGTCGACGGTCTCGTCCCTGGTCGGCGGATTGACTATGACTGTCTGGAAGCGTCTTTCGAGAGCGCCGTCCTTCTCGATGTGCTTGCGGTATTCGTCCATGGTGGTGGCGCCTATGCACTGGATTTCGCCGCGCGAGAGAGCGGGTTTGAGCACGTTGGCGGCGTCTAT
>CAYPNR010000100.1:0-6411 GCA_964412125.1 uncultured Planctomycetota bacterium
GTGGCCGGCGAAGTGCGGACACTCGTGCGCGGGCGTCGCTTTCGAGACGGCTTCCGTCCCGCCGGTCGCGCAGCCGGCCGCCAGCAGCGCCGCCAGAGTCGCGATTACGGCTCGTCCCGACACGTTCGATCTCCTCCAAACGTCGAACGAGAACGGCGGCATTCTACTACGTCGGCGCTCGAGCGGTCAACACGGAAGACTCGGACGCTCGCGCTTCACGACGGTGGAAGTGCGGCGCGGATTTTCTTCTCGACGCGCAGGCCTGCCGGCGCCGTCCGGAGCGCCGCGGTGGTGATGGGGCCATCGGCGGATAAGAGAAACCTTTCCCTGTCTTCCCGTTCGTTTCCTCCGCGCCGTAGCCTGTCTGCGTGCCCCCGCTTGTGCGTTGCGCGCAGGCAAGCGCACAGGCAGGAAGGAAGGTGCGGAAAACTCTATCCGCGTCCTTTCTCCTTCCTTCTGGCCGAGCGGAGCGTTATATGGTAGGAGAGCAGTCCGGCGGCGACCGCGAGGACAGCCGAGCCGACGAGTATGGGAAACAGAAGTTCTTTGCCCAGGGTGAGCAGTTTCTTGACGACCGCGAAACTCCTCGTCCAGAACCCCTCCTCATCCGACTTGAACGCTTCTTTTATCCTCGATGTCTCGGCGTAGTCCCCGCCCGTCAGCGTCGCGCCGACGTAGTAGTCCGCTATTATCCACGGTCCCGGTGGTATCCACCCGATAGGGTTGAGCGCGAGGGTCATGGCGACTCCCGCCACTTTCGAGGAGCGGAAGAGCCGGCACAGGAGTAGAGCGAGGACGGTCTGGACTCCGACCGTTGGCGTGACGGCGATGGCTGCGCCGATGGCGGCGCCGCGTGCGACGCTCTCAGGCGGCGCATCCAAATCCAGAACCTTCCTGAAACGCTCTTTCAGCCTCATTTCCTGCAGACCGCATACATCTGTGTCGCCTTCACATCTATGTCCACGGATGCGAAAGGCACGCTGCCGAGCAGCGCGTTCAACTCCTCATGATAGAAATTCCTTCCCCCGTAGTCTTCCCGTTTCGCCTTCGCCATCGACGGCTCCCTGAGAGATGCCAACTTCATGGCGACGGGCAGCACGAACGCGTAATAGAGTTCACGCCATGGAAGGAAGCGCCTCCTCGTTTCAACCACAAGCAGCAGTCCTCCCTTCTTGAGAACGCGATACATCTCGGAGACGGCGCTTTTTTTGTCCTGAAGCAGCAGTAAGACCTGTACGCAGAGAATCCTGTCGAATGTCCCGTCGCCGAACGGCAGACACTCCGCATCGCCGCCGAACAACAGAAGGTTGTCCACTCCCTTCGCCTCCGCCTTCCTTCTGACTATACGGAGGAAGTTCTCGCATAAATCCAGCCCGAATACGACGACGCCGGGGTGGGCGTTCGCCAAGCCGTATGCGTATTTGCCGGGACCCGTCCCACAGTCCAGAAGGCTCATCCCGTCTTCAAGGGAGAGAAGCCTCCGTATCTTCGCGAACCCGTTCCGCGAACGGAATATACTGTAGAACCGCGCAAGGTTCTCATATACGAGGCGAGTCTGTTCTTTACTCTGCATAATGCACTCACTCATACTTGAGTTCAACCGGAACATTATAAATCCTCATCTTCGATATCGCAAGATTGCTTCCGGATATGGACGCTTCCGTTTCGGCATCGACGGGGTCGGTCACATCGACCGGTCCCGCCCCGAGCCGCGCCCTGACTATACGCGGACGCTCGGGCGGTCAAGACGGAAGGGCCCGGACGCTTGCGCTTCGCGACGGTCGAGACGCGGCGCGGACTTTGTTTCGCTAATCCGGCCGGGTTGTGATATGATATGAAAGTGGTGTAAAAGATTCCGGTTCGCAGAGACGCCGCGAACGCCGGGACGCCGCCGTTTTGAGGAGAGGGCGAAAATGCGTATAAAGTTGATAGCGCCGTCCATTTACAACGGCAGGAAGATAGGAAAGGGTTTCTTGTATCCCCCGATGGGCCTGATGACGGTCGCGGCGGTTACGCCGCCGGAGCATCAGGTCGGCATTCTCGACGAGAACGTTGCAGAGATCGATTTCGACGAAGACGTGGACCTTGTCGGCATAAGCGCGATGACCGCGACGGCTCCCCGCGCCTACGAGGTCGCGAAACGGTTCAGGGAGCGCGGAGTGAAGGTGGTGCTGGGCGGAGTTCATCCGTCGCTGGTGCCGTCCGAGGCCGCGGAGTTCGCCGACGCGGTCGCCATCGGCGAAGCGGAAGGAACCTGGCGTCGCATCCTGGCCGACGCGGAGAAAGGCGGACTCGAACGTTTCTACAAGTCCGACTCCTATCCCGCCGCGTCCACGATACCGGCGCCCCGTTACGATCTGCTGCCGCGGAACACCTACTGGCTGAAGAGCATGGTGCAGACCACGCGCGGCTGTCCCTTCAACTGCAACTTCTGCTCGGTCACCCGCTTCTTCGGCGGCACCTTCCGCTCCCGTCCGGTGCGGGACGTCATACGGCAGGTGCGTTCGCTGGGAGCCAAATTCGTGGGGTTCGTGGACGACAACATCGTCGGCGACGCGAACTACGCCGGCAGCCTGTTCAAGGCGCTCGCGCGCGAGAGAGTCTACTGGGCGGGACAGGCGTCCATCAACGTCGTTCGCGACCGCGCTCTGCTCAGGCTGCTCCGCAGAAGCGGCTGCAAAGGGCTGTTCGTCGGTTTCGAAAGCGTCTCGGAGGCCAGCATCAGGGAGATGGGCAAGAGCCACAACAAAGTGAAGGAATACAAGGAAGCCGTGAAGATCCTCCACGATCACGGAATCACCGTCGAAGGAGCGTTCATCTTCGGCTTCGACAGCGACGACGAGAGCGTCTTCGAGCGGACGCTTCAGTTCTGTTTCGACTCCGGAATAGACCTCGTTCAGTTCGCCCTGCTGACGCCGTTTCCCGGCACGCGGCTTTTCACGAAACTGGACAGGGAGGGACGCATACTCACCTACGACTGGTCCAAGTACAACATGAGCAACGTGGTGTTCCGCCCCAGGCGGATGAGTCCCGAACGGCTCCGCGAGGGCTGGCTGGACGCCTACAGGAAGTTCTACGGCGGATGGCCGACGCTGAAACGTCTGTTCAGGTGGGGCAGGCGACAGATTATCGCTTTCTGGCCTCTTCTGGTGATCAACCGGACCTATCGCAAGAGAGTGTACGAGAAGACGTGAGCCGCTGTATGGACGGCCGCGGCGCTACCCGTCGCCGGAGAGGGCGCGCGCGAGCCCGGCCGCGAACTCCTCGATCTTCACGGCGTAGTCTTCCGGATGCTCCTTCTTCACCTGCCGCGCGGTCAACGCGAGTGTGGCGACCGGCTCCTTGCCGAGGATCTCTTTCATTTTGTTGAAGGTGCTTCCGGCGCCGGAACTGCCGTAGGTGCAGAAGAACGCCGCCCTGTCGATCGTCTCCGCGAAACGCTTCAGGAACGTGCCGACCGCCGGCGTCGCCGTCCACGCCCAGACCGGCGTTCCGACGATCACCAGGTCGAACGCGGACACGTCCGCTTTCGTCTCTTCTATCTCCGTCGGCCGCTTCAGCGTCGCGTCGCGACCGGCGCGAAGCCAGCCGAGGAGGCCGGAGCGCTTCTTTTTGTCGACGATCTCCTCGAGCGTCACCTCTGCGCCGCCGGAGTCGCGCAGGCTCTCCGCGATCGCGTGGGCGACTTTACGCGTGTTTCCGGTCCGCGAGTAGAAAACGATCAGCGCTTTCATCGTCCGCCTCCTCGTAATACGTTCTTTCGGTTCCGCATAAGTGTGTAACGCCCCGCCGCCGCCGGGTGTGCCGCGTCGCTTCGGCCGCGGTCATCGACAGGCGGACCATTTGCGTCCCGTCTCGGCCCTGCGGTCGGCCGGCGCCTCGTCGGAACTTCTCACAGCGCCGGTCGAGTCGACGAAGAAATGACGGTCGCCCGTCACGCCCGGCTCTTTCGGGTCCGCCCAGCACCACCACTCCACCGTTTCGCCGCTGTCGTTTTTCCTCACGCAGAGACGGAAGATGTAGCCGAACTTCCCGCTTGTGGTCGCGCGCGCGTCGCCGACGTCGTAGTAGTCCGCCAGACCGGCGAAGTCGGCCGCGTAACCTCCTCCCCTGGCGCGACGCGTCTGCTGCGCGACACACAGGGCTCTCAGTTCGGCGACGGCGCTCGTCTCGTTCGCGGCGATTTTCGGTCCGGTCAGGTCGGGCGGATAGCATCCGACGAGACTGAGCCCGACCGCCGCGGCGGTCGTCGCGAGAATCAGGACTCTCGACATCCGTGTTCTCCCGAGGCGGGATCGCCTGGTTTTCATCATTTCCGTCGCGCCGGTCGTTCGCGCCGGAGGTTGGAAAGTCCCAGCCGCCGCAGCGTCTCGTCGGTCGGAACGCCGTTCTTCGACCAGCCGTGATGCTTGTAGTACTCGTCGAGCATCCTGGCGAATTTCTTGCGGTCGATCGAGACCCCTTTCACTATGGGCAGGCCGTCCGGCGTCGGCTCGTCGAAGTAGCGGTCGACCAGCCGGTCGTCGGCGCGTGTGACGCCCTCGCGCACCAGAAACAGGCGCTCCACGTTGTAGGCGCGCTCCGCCGTCGTCCATAACTCCTCCGGACTCACGTCGAGTCCCACGTTCAACTTCAGCAGTTTCGAAAGATGCTCGAAGGTTATGAGATTGGGCGAAAGAAAACGAACGTGGAACTTGCAGACGCCGGCCATGTCGGTCGCCATGTACAGATGCTCGTGCCAGAGCACCTGCCACGCTTTGCCGTCGTAGGAGCGGTAGTCGCTGGTCAGCGGCCCGTCGTACGGCACCGGATGTGAGTATATCTCGCGCAGCACCTTCTCCGGCAGATGATACAGGTCTATGGCGGGTCGCGAGCGCAGGTGGTCCGAGCCGCGGGTGGCCGTGGCGATGCCGAGCGCGAGCGACGGCGTCGGCCGCTCGTCGGAGTGGAGATTGGACATGCCCTTCACTTCGATGAGATACTTTTCCGAGCCCTTGCCGATCTTCTCCGCGGCGCGACGCGGCCCTTCCGCGAGTACGTCGCCGAGCCCCTCGCGTCTCGCTATCCGCTCGATCAGCGTGAGTACCGCCTCGTCGTCGCCCCAGACCAGTTTCAGTCCGTCGGTGTCCCGGTCGGTGAGGATGCCCTTCTCGTAGAGTTCGAACGCCCAGCCCAGCATCGAGCCGACCTCGAGCGTGTCGAGACCGTAGAGGTTGACGAGATGGTTTCCGAGCAGGATGGTCTCGAAGTTGCGGCAGCCGACCTCCGCTCCGAACGCGCCCTGGGCGGTGTACTCCGGTCCCTGTGCGTAGATGGTGCCGTATTTCGGATGGCGGACGACGTACCTGTGGCGGCAGTGCAGGACGCAACCGAAGCAGCCCTCCGTGCCGAAAGAGTAGTTCTCGATGTTCTCGCATTCTAAGGACTCGGAGTCCTGCAGTTGATTGGACTGGAAGTTGCGTGTGCGCACCAGGCCGGTGGAGTTGGTGACGCCGTAGATGAACATGGTGCCCCACTGCTGCATGATACGACCGAACTTGGTGCCGGCTATCCGACGCGTGAGTTGCAGATTGTAGTCGAGCGCGCCTTCGGGGTCGGCGATCTTTATCCCGCCCGTGCCGCGGACCGCCACGGCCTTGAGCCGCTTGGCGCCCATCACCGCGCCCATGCCGGTCCGGCCGCCGGCGTTCTTCAGGCCCGTCCGTACGTTCGCGAACCGCACCAGGTTCTCGCCGGCCAGACCGATGGACATCACCTGGATCTCCGGGTCGCCGAGTTCCTCGCGTATGCGTGACTGGGTCTCCTGCGGCGACAGGCCGCGGAGGTGCTCCGCGTCGCGGAACTCTATCGCGCCGTCTTTGACGAGCAGATACGTCCATTTGTCTGCGGCGCCTTTTACGATCAGATGATCGAAGCCCGCCCACCGCAGTTCGGGTCCGAAGAAGCCGCCCATGTTGGACGACCCCAGAAGTCCGGTCAACGGCGACTTCGCCATCACATGCGTCCGCGCGGACGCGGAGGCGAGCGTGCCGGTGAGCACGCCCGCGGAGACCAGAAACGGATTTTCCGGCCCGAGAGGATCGGTGGCGGCGCTCGTGTTGGTCAGCAGCAGATAAGCGTCTATTCCGCGTCCGCCGAGAAAGTTCTTTCTCAACTCCGCCGGAATCGACTCGATTTCGTACGTTCGGTCGCTCAGGTCTATCCACGCCATTTTTCCGTCGAGCGTCACGGGACGATCCCCCATTTCACCGTTTGAGAAGCATACGGACTCGGAAGGCGGTTTTCAACCGTCCTGCGGGGACGCGGGCGGACGAATTCTGTTGCGCGCGCGCGTCCGCGACTGTATAATGGCGGCAAGCGACGTTGGTGGAGAGAAGCGATGCGTATCATGGCGGCTGTTCTGGTTGTGGC
>CAYPNR010000101.1:0-6377 GCA_964412125.1 uncultured Planctomycetota bacterium
AAGAAAGAGGACGAGAAGAAGGAATAGCGATACATATTCGGGAGTGGGAGAGACGCCGGACGGCCTTTTGGGCCGTCCGGCCTTTTACGGGCCGGGACGCCCGACACATAAGGGGAGCGGGATGCGCGGCACGACGATAGTTGCGGTACGCAGAGGCGACGAACTGGTTATGGCGGCCGACGGCCAGGTGACGATGGGCGAGGTGACGCTGAAGCGAACGGCGTGCAAGATACGTAAGTTGTACGGCGGCGAGGTGCTGGTGGGATTCGCCGGCGCGGTGGCGGACTCGCTTGCGCTTCTGGAGAGGTTCGAGGGCAACCTGAAGGAGCACCAGGGCGACGTACGTCGCGCCGCGGTGGAGTTGGCCAAGGCGTGGCGCACCGATCGCGTGCTGCGCAGACTCGACGCGCTTCTCCTGGTCGCCTCCGGCGAGGAACTTCTTCTCGTTTCGGGAAGCGGCGAGGTGATCGAGCCGGAGGAGCCGGTGATGGGAATAGGCTCGGGCGGCGCTTACGCCTACGCCGCCGCTCTCGCCCTCATGCGCCACACCGACCTGCCGGCGCGCAGCATCGCCGAGGAGGCCCTCCGCATAGCCGCCGCGCTCTGCATCTACACCAACGACAACCTCACCGTGGAGACGCTGAAGGTCGGCTGACCGTCGTGTTCCGCGTCGCCGCGTCTTCGCTTCGCCGTCCGCGACGGGGATTCTCCTGGAGCGTCGTTTCGGGACCGGTATAATTCTCCTCTTCGGTTTTGTGAGAGAGGGCGGTATGCGGATTCTTGTGACGGGCGGTGCGGGATTCATAGCGTCGCACGTGGTCGACCGCTACGTCGCGCTCGGCCACGAGGTCGCGGTCGCGGACGATCTTTCGAGGGGCAGTCGCGACAACGTGAACCCGAAGGCGACGTTTCACCGCGTCGACATCCGCGACGCGGCCGCGCTGGAGAAGGTGTTCGAGCGGGAGCGGCCGGAGGTGGTGAACCACCACGCGGCGCAGGTGGACGTGAGACGCTCGCTGGAGAGTCCCGCGCACGACGCGTCGGTGAACGTGATAGGCTCGGTGAACCTGCTGGAGTTGTGCGCGGCACGCGGCGTGAGGCGGGTGATTTACGCTTCGTCGGGCGGCGCGGTCTACGGCAATCCGCGGCGCGTGCCGGTCGACGAGGAGCATCCCGTGAATCCGGTGAGTCCCTACGGCGTCAGCAAGCATGTGGTGGAGCACTATCTTTATCTGTACGGCTGCAATCGAGGTCTGGAGTGGGTGGCGTTGCGATACGCCAACGTTTACGGACCAAGGCAGGACCCGAGCGGCGGCGCCGGAGTGGTGGTGATCTTCGCGGAGCGGATGTTCCGGGACGAGCGACCGGTGATATTCGGCGACGGCTCGGCCGAGCGCGACTACGTCTACGTCGACGACGTGGCGAGGGCGAACGTTCTGGCGCTGGAGCGCGGCGAGGGGCTGGTGAACATCGGCTCCGGCGTCGGCACCAGTGTGACGGGCGTGTTCGAGGCGGTACGGAACGCGGTGGGCTGGAGTGGCGAGCCGGAGTTTCAGCCCGCGCGGACCGGCGAGGTCGACAGGATATATTTGTCGGCCGAACGCGCCGCGGAGGTGCTGGGCTGGCGACCGGAGGTGTCGTTCGCCGAAGGCGTGGCCGGGACGGTGGAGTGGGTGAAGAAGGGATCGTCGGCCGGCCGATGAGTCTCTTTCATCGGGAGAGGAGTTCGCCGGCCTCGTAACCGGTTATCAGGCGATATTTATAGTCGAGAGCGGCGCGGATGAAAGCCGTGAAGAGGGGATGCGGCTTCAGCGGTTTCGACTTGAACTCGGGATGGAACTGGACCGCCACGAACCACGGATGATCGTTCAACTCGACGATCTCGACCAGGTTTTCCCGTTCGTAGACGCCGCTCGGACGCATGCCGGCCGCCTCGAAGGCGGAGCGATAGGCGTTGTTGAACTCGTAGCGATGCCGATGGCGTTCTGAGACGAGGTCCTGCTCGTAGGCTTCGCGCGCGCGCGAGTCCGGAGCGAGGCGGCAGGGATAGGCGCCGAGCCGCATGGTCGCGCCTTTCCTGCGGACGCCGGCGTGCTTCTTCATCGTGTGGATCACAGGATGAGGCGTCTCGGGGTCGAACTCCTCGGAGTTCGCGCCGGCGAGGCCGAGAACGTTACGCGAGAACTCTATGACGGCGACCTGCAGACCGAGACACAGGCCGAAGTACGGAATCCTGTGCTCGCGCGCGAAACGGACCGTCGCGATCTTGCCTTCGATGCCGCGCTCGCCGAAGCCGCCCGGAACGAGTATGCCGTTTATGCCTTCGAGCATGGCCGCCGCGCCGCGACGCTCCACTTCTTCGGAGTCCACGTATCGGATGCGGACGCCGGCGCGGTTGGCGATGCCGCCGTGCGTGAGCGCTTCGTGAACCGACTTGTACGAGTCCACCAGTCGCACGTATTTGCCGACCAGCGCGATCTCGCACTCGTCGGACGGGTTGCGGATGCGCTCGATCATCTCGCGCCAGTCGGAGAAGTCGGCGCGGCGGCGCGGCCGCAGCCGGAGTTTGCGCAGTATCAACCTGTCGAGTTTCTGGCCGTGGAGCACCAGCGGAACCTCGTAAATGGAGTGCTCGACGTCCCGCTCCTCGATCACCGCTTCCGGCTCGACGTTGCAGAAGAGCGAGATCTTGCGCACCTCCTCCGGACCCATGGGCACACTCGTTCTGCAGATGACCGCGTCGGGCTGGACGCCGATCTCGCGCAGCCGTCCGACCGAGTGCTGGGTGGGCTTGGTCTTCAACTCGCCGGTCGTGTCGAGGTACGGCAGAAGGGTTATGTGAACGTTCAGGACGTGAGCGGCGCCCTCTTCGAGACGCATCTGGCGCACCGCTTCGAGAAACGGCAGTCCTTCGATGTCGCCGACCGTGCCGCCGATCTCCGACACCAGCACTTCCGCGCCGCGCGCGGCCAGGCGGATCAGTCGCTTTATCTCGTCGGTTATGTGGGGCACCACCTGTACCGTCGCGCCGAGATAGTCGCCCCTGCGCTCCTTGCGGATGACGTTGTAGTAGACCATGCCGGTGGTGAAGTTGGAGCGCCTGTCCACGCGACAGTTGGTGAAGCGCTCGTAGTGCCCCAGATCGAGATCGGTCTCGACACGGTCGTCGGTCACGTAGACCTCGCCGTGCTGAATCGGACTCATCGTGCCCGGATCGACGTTTATGTAAGGGTCTATCTTCTGAATGGCGACCTTCAGCCCGTGTCTCTCCAGCAGCATGGCGATGGAGGCGGCCGTCAATCCTTTGCCCAAGGAGGAGACGACGCCTCCGGTCACGAAGATGTAGCGTTTGGCCATTACTTCTTCTCCCCGTCGCTTCCGAACTTCTCCTCCAACTCGTCCAGGCGGTCGAGCGTCGTGTCGTCGGCGCCGCCGAGTTGCTTGTAGCGGCGGTAGTGGGGCAGCGCCTCCTTCGGCTTGCCCTGGATGTCGAGAACGAGGGCGAGCCACTGATGCGCGCCGAGGGAGTCCTCGTCGTGGGAGACGGCGCGGCGGAACCACGTTTCGGCCTTCGTGAGGCTCTCCTTCTTCCTGGCCTCGTCCTTCGCCTCCACAGCCCTGTCCATTATGTCCATGAAGACCGCTCCCATGTCTATGCAGATTCCGGCCTCCGGCATCAGCCGGTAGGCGACCGCTCCGGCCTGGAGCGCTTTGTCGAGTTTGCCGAGTTGGCGACGCACGTTGGCGAGGTTGTGATGCGCCTCCGCCAGACGCGGATCGGCCCGCACCGCCAGCGTGAAGTAGCGCTCCGCGTCTCCCGGTTCATCTTCCGCGTAGTGCATCAGGCCGAGCGAGTTGAGCGCCCTTGCCACGTACGGCTGAACGCCGGCCGTCCCGGCCAGTTTCCTGCCCGCCGCGCCGAACGCCTTCTTCGCCGCGTCCATGAGTTTGATCCGCGCCTCCACGTCTCCCACGCTGCCGGCGCGCGTGGCGTAGAGCCAGCCTGCGTGGTAGAGCGCGGCGGCTCCGCGCTCGCCGGACCTTATGAGTTTCGCCGCCGTCTCGCCGGCCTCGGCGTAGGTCTCGGGATCGCGTTTCGCGCGGAGCATCCTTCCGTAGTCGACGAAGGCCGCGGCGGAGACCGTCAGTCCCTTCAACGCGGACCTGTCCAGTTTCCAGCCGAGGAGGTCCGCGGCCGCCGCGCTCACCGCGTCCGCCGCCTTCTCCCAGTCTCCGCTTTCCGCCTCCACGTGTCGCTCTTGCTTCTTGAGGCTTTCGCCGTCCTTCCGCCACAGGGTCAGGTCCACCTTCACCCTGCCGTCGTCGGACTTCACGCGTCCCGTCAGCAGGTACGCGGCCGGCGTCACCTCCAGGAGTTTGCGCGCGGAGGTCTCCTTGTTCAGTTCGGCGTATCGCAGAAGTCCGCGTTGCAGGCCCACCAGCAGGACCTCGTAGTCGTAGACGACGCCTTCCTTGAGCGCGCGTTTCAGGCGCCACGCCAGTGTGTCCGAGACGGCGTAGCCTGTCCATGCGTCCTTGCCGTCGCCGTCGAGCGCGGCCACGAGGAGGCGTTTCGGCTCGACCTCCTGTTTCGCCGCCTCCTGCGCCGCCAGCGCCGCCGCCAGCGCCGCCGTCACCAGCAACGCGTATCTTTTCATGTCGATCCTCCTGTTACCATCGGCGCCAGATACAAACTTTTCAGGGTCATCAGGCCTGCCGAGACGACGACCATCACGGTGCCGCCGGCCTCGCGCCGCAGCGCCTTGCCCCACGAGTGAAGAGGCTCGCCGCGCGTGCGGAACAGCCGCAGCGGGTTGGGCAGCCATCGCGGCACCGCCTTTTTGTAGAGGAGATACTCCTCGCCGAACCGGTGTTCGAGGGAGCGCTCCTCTCTTCTCACCACCTGGTTGTGGCGGATGATCGCGTAGAGCAGAAACGGCGGCACCAGCCACCAGGTGTGGGCGAGCAGCATGAAGCCGGCGGCGATGAGCATATTGGCCGCGTAGAGCGGATTCCGCAGCAGGGCGTAAGGACCGGTCGTGGCGAGGCGGCGTTCCGGCGTCTCCGGCCGACGTTTGCCGCAGTACCGCGCCGCCCAGAACCGGAACAGTCCGCCCAGGAGGATCAGTCCCGCGCCGGCTCCGTAGAGCGCCCATCCCAACGCGCCTTCGCACGGCCACATCCACAGGGCCACCACGACGCCGAACGGCGCATATATATCTATTCTTTTCAGGAAGATCCGTCTAAGGAGTCCCGCCACGCCAGCGCTCCACAAAAGCGCGGTAGTCCGCCATCGTGTCCACGGAGCCGTGGTAGCGAGGTGCGCGTACCACTTTGATTCGCCAGCCGTGCTCCAGTATCCGCAACTGTTCGAGTCCCTCGACGCGTTCGTACAGGCCGGGCTCGGAGTCGACGAGTCTGAGGAGCGCCTCGCGGCGGAAGCCGTATATGCCGATATGCGCCAGGAACGGCGCGGCGTCCTCCACGTAGTGCCGCTCATAAGGAATCTCGGAGCGCGAGAAATACAGCGCGTAATCCTCTCTGTCGACCACCACGTTCACGACCGACGGATCGGTCAGCAGCGCCGGCTCGGTGATCACCGCGGCCGCGGTCACGAAGTCCTCGCCGCCTTCCACCTCACGCGCCACCGCGTCCAGCAACTCCGGCTCCATCTCCGGCTCGTCGCCCTGCACGTTCACCACCACCTCGTGTTCCGGCGTTCCGCGCAGGATTTCGGCCACGCGTTCGGTGCCGCAGGTGTGCTCCGAAGACGTGATGACCACCTCCGCGCCGAACGAGCGCGCCGCCTCCGCCACCTCTTCCGCGTCCGTCGCTATCAGGACGCGCTCGGCGCACTTCGCCGCTTTCACGCGCTCCCACGTGTGCTGGATGAGATACTGTCCGGTGTCGTTGAGCAACACCTTCTCGGGCAGTCGCGTGGAGCCGAGCCGCGCCGGTATCACCACAAGCGCCAGGACTCCTCCCTCCCTCCGGCCGGTTCGCCAGATTATACGCGCCCGCGCCCCGCCGTCGAAAGAGTTTTCCGGTCGCGCGTCGAATACCGCCGTCGCGTCGGCGTCGCGCCGCCGAAACCGCCGCTTCCCGCCTCCTCGCCCGCGCCGCCGCGGTTGACCGCGGGACGGCGCGGAGATAGAATCGAGGCGTCTTCGATGAGGAACGACGGATGGGCGACCGCGGCGGAGACGCCTCGAACGCCGCCGTAAGACGCTCGGGCGTCCGGGTCCGAAGTGCGGGTGACGCGCCATGATGCGTATAACCGGCGGCGCGCTCCTGAGACGCAGGGTCCTCGCCCCGCCGGGCTCCGCCACCCGGCCCGCCACCGACATGCTCCGCGTCGCGCTCTTCAACATGCTCAG
>CAYPNR010000102.1:0-6373 GCA_964412125.1 uncultured Planctomycetota bacterium
CGGCGAGAAGATGTGGAAACTCTACTACAAGACCACCTACAGGCAACTTCTGAAGCACCAGGACGCCGGCGGCGGATGGTCGCGCGGCGGTAGAGGCTGGAGAGGCTCCTACGGGGCGGCGTTCACCACCGCCATCGCCTGTCTGATGCTTGAGTTGCCGATGGAGTACCTGCCCATCTTCCAGAGACCGGAACGCGAAAATCCGTAGCGTCCGGCGGCGGTCCGCAGCGTCCGGCGGCGATGCGGCGTATCCGGCGCGCTACCGTGACCGTCCGGCCGGTTCTCCGCAGCGCTTCAGAAGGGTGCCGGCGAAGGCGGCCACGTCCGGCTCGGAATCGGTTGCGGCCTTCTTCAGAATCTTCCGCGCCCATCGGAGTCCGCCTCCGCCGCGGGAGATTCCCACCAGGGCGGACATCCGGACGTAAGGGTCCGGATCGGAAAGCGCTTCTTCGAAGAGTCCCGCCACCTTCGCGCCCCATATCCGGGCCGCCGCCTCAACCGCCTCTCCGCGGACCAGCGCCGACGGGTCGCGAAAGGCCAGTTCCGCGACGCGCCGCCTGATCGCATACGAGTCGCGACAACTCGGACCCAGGCGTCGCAGCGTCTCCCATCGAACCAGTTCGCGTCGCGCATACAGTCCGCCGGGCACCCATCTTCCGCCGCCCGAGCCGACGCTCGTGAGAACGACGTACAGCACGGCCGCCGCGACCGCGACGGCCGCGAAAGTGACCGCCACCGGCCATTCCGGGTTCTTCGTTCCGTCCGACACCAAGCGTCCCCCAATCGCAGGTGATTATACTCACCCGTCGGCCCGTCGCACGTTCTTTCCGCTCCCGAACGTCCGAAGCGCGTGCGTCGCGGGTCCGGAATTTGCGGGATTTTTCGATAAACCGCTTGCTTTGGGGAAAGAATGCATGGAGACTATGCGTCGGAGAAGGCCCGGTCCGGGGGGCCGGGTGCGACAGAGTGGAGTGCGTATGAGGGAGGACAGATGAGGCTGTATGTAGGCAACGTCGCTTTTTCCACGACCGAAGAGTCGCTCCGCAGGCTGTTTGAAGCCTACGGCACGGTGGAAGACGTCACGCTCATCACCGACCGCCAGACGGGACGCCCGCGCGGCTTCGGTTTCGTCGAAATGCCCAACCCGGAGGAGGCGAAAGCCGCCATCGAGGCGGTCGACGGAACCCAGCACGACGGGCGCACGCTCAAGGTGAACGAGGCACGTCCGAGGGGTGAACGCGGAGGGAGCGGAGGCAGACGCCCGCAGAGATACGACCGCTGGTAGTCTCAAACCGCAACGAAGCAGACGATCCCAGGATTTGCGACAGCGGAATTACGTCCTGAAACAGTGAGACGCGGCCGCGAAGTCAGACCGCCGAATCGAGAGAACGTACGATCTCTCCCGCACGATGAAGGTATGTGTGCCTGTCACGTGCGAGTTCGTGACCCGCACGGGCGATTCGGCGTCGCTCGACCTCGTCGCTTAAATAGCGACGAAGCAGGTCCACGGCCTCGTCCACCGTCTCGAACCAGACGACGTGTCGGCGGTTCTCGTAGACGGTCTCCAGACCCGGCGTGTACTTGCAGATGTAGAAGCCGCCGGCGCCGGTGATCAGATACTGTCGATTGGACCAGTATCCTTCGATTTCGTGTGTTATGTTGACGCCGAGCACGGCGTCCACCGAAGCGCATATGTCGCCGACCTGCTCGTCGAACATCGCCGGCTGCGCGTCGATGCCGATCGCCGCGTAGCGCTCCGGCTTCTGCGACCAGACTCTCAAGCGGAACTCGCGCGCCACCGCGCGAAGCAGCGCTATGCGTTCGTTGCGCTTGTAAAAAGTGCCTATGAAACCGACCTGCCCCGCAAGCGACCCGCGTCGAATGCCGGGACGTATCACCTCGGGATCGTAACCCTGATCGAAGTAGACCGGTTTCAGCCCCCATTTCCTGAACTTCTCGAACAATCCTCGTTCCTTGCTCAACGCCAAGTCGCAGGCGCCCGCCACCTTCCGATACCATCGCAACTTGCCGAGCGCGTACATCGAGTCGAAATGCCAGTGCGCGACGCGACGCGCGCCCGCCTCGCGCAGGCGCTCGACGAACGACGGTCGCATGTCGAAATCCTTGCTCAGAAGCGTCCAGTCCGGTCGAAACAGAGTCGCCGCCTTCCGCGCCGGCTCCAGTCCTTCGGCCATCTCCTGGCGTCGCACCTCGTGTCCGAGCGCCTCGAACGCGCGCGCGAACGACTCCTCGGTCGTTCTGCGCACCCATCGTCTGTGTCTGAAGCGTCCGACCATCAGGATCCGCAACGAGTTCTCCTTACCGCCGAACCTGCCGGACGCGTCTCCGTCATTCGCGTCGGTCGCCCGCGCCCGACGAGCCGTGTGGAATCTCGCCCGCCTTGCTCAACGCGATCTTGGTGGTGATCGGACCGATCACCTCGAAGACGATGGAGGTGGCCATGATCGTGGAGATGACCGCCGCGCCGAGCGCCGCGGCGTGCTCGGTGCCGATCTGGTCGAACTGCTGCTTCGCTATGAGCGACAGTCCCACCGCGACGCCGGCCTGCGAGAGAATGCCGAGACCGAGATACTTTCTGATCTTGCCGCCGAGTTTTCCGAGGACCGCGCCGAGCCACGCTCCGCCCATGAGGCCGCCGCCGCGCGCCACGACGTAGATCAGTCCGAGAAGGCCGAGACCGGGAAGCGCGGCCAGGTCGAGATGCGCGCCGGCCAGACAGAAGAACAACACGAACAAAAGCGGCATTATCTGAAGCACCGGCGACATCACCTTCTTCACCACGTCTCCGCGTCGCGTGTTCGCCAGTACGAAACCCACCACCAGATTCGTGAGGATGAGCGACATATGCAGCGACCTCGACAGGCCGGTGGCCACCAGCACCGTTCCGAAGACGACCATCAACGTTTCGCCGGGGCCTTTCGGTCTGCGGACGAGTTGCGAGAACACAAGACCGATAAGCGCGCCGATGCCGACGCTCATCAAGATCTCCTTGACGGGCGTCCATATCATCGGGAACAGACTTTCGGAGACGCCGGTGGACTCGCTTGTGAGGATGTTTCTGGCGACGGCGTTGGCGAAGCCGAATATGACGATGGCCAGACCGTCGTCGAATCCGACGACGGCGTAGAGCGCTTTGGTGAGGCTGCCTCTTGCGCGATACTCCTGTATCACGGCGACCGTTCCGGCGGGCGCGCTCGCCGGCGCGAGCGCACCGAAGACGAGGGCGAGCGGCACGTCGCCGGTGAGCAAATAAATCGCTCCGAAGACGACCAGAAACGCGGCGAACGACTCCGCGAGAATGACCACCACTATGCCCGCGCCCTCCCGCCTGATCGAGGAGATGCTCAGTTCGGAGCCGATGCTGAAGGCGACGAATCCCAAAGCGATCTCGGTGATGAAGGAGAGTTCCTCGAGAAGCGAGCCTCTCATCCATCCGAGTCCCGAGCCGCCGAGCACGGCGCCCAGGACCATATAGCCGATGATGGACGGAAGTCTGATGCGCCGCGACATCTTCCCCGCATAGAGTCCGAAGACCACGGCGAGCCCCAGCAGAGTCAGCACGGACATGTCGAGATTCATGACTCGCTTCGCCTTACGTTATGTTTCCAGGGAGCCGGCCGTGTAGAACACCTCCTGAATGGTCACCATCACCTGCGCGGCGTCGTCGAGACGTCCCGTGACGCTCTCGATACGGCGTATGACTTCGTTGGTCATCGTCTTGTCCACCGTCGCGATGATGGTCCGGCTGAAGCCCGCGTATCTGTCGCTCCACAGACCCGCGAACAACGGCATCTTCGCGAGATACTCCCTGCTGTTCTTGCTCTCGATCACGGTGATCGAGGCCGATTCCATACCGGCGAACGTGTTCAGCAACTCCCGGAAAACGTCCTCGTCCTGGACGAACAGATGAAACAAGTGCTTGTTCGCGTGTCCCTTCGTGTCGACCTCGTCGCGCGCGTATCTGAGGAAACTCTCCCGCACGGCTTCCGGGTCGGTCTCCGAAAGAATCTCCTCGACGGCGCCGGGGATGCGAAGCACCTGCGAGATGGCCGACAGAACTCTCAGATGCTCGTTGGTCTCCCGCGCGGGCGCGACGATGAAGACGATGAGCCGCACGTCGCCGCCGTCCATCGCCTCGAAGTCCACGCCGGAGGGAACCGTCACGATTCCGACCACGAAGTCCGAGACGCCTTCGAGTCTGCAATGCGGTATGGCGATGCCGTCGCCGAAGCCCGTGGTTCCCAACTCTTCGCGTCGCTCGAATCCGTCCAGGATCTCCGCCTCGTCGACGTCCCGCAGCAGATGACTCTTCTTCGACAGGCCCGCGATCGCGCGCAGCGCCGCGCTCTTGTCGGCGAGTTCCACGCCTGTTGCGATGCACTCGAGACGCAGGATATCGAACAAGTTCATGGGACTTCCTCCTCGAGCATCTCCGAAGGAGACGTTCCGTCTCCGTCGGTCCCGCACGTCCCGCCATCCCGGCGTCCCGTCCCGGCGCGGAACGCTCGACACAGGCATATTAGTCGGAGGCTCTTCCTTGTCAAATGTTAATCCGCGCGGGTCTCTCTCCGCCGGCGGCGCCGCGAGGAGACTTGAAAAGGCGGCCGTTCTCGTTAGAATCGACGGCGACGCGGACGCGGCTCCCTTGCGAGGAGGAAACGCGGTGGCTCAGAGAATCATAACGATCGAGGCGCGGAAGTGCACCGGCTGCAGGCTGTGCGAGTTGGCGTGCTCGGTTCGCAACGAAGGCGTCTCCAGTCCGACGAGGTCGCGCATACAGGTGGTGAAATGGGACGAGGAAGGCTGCTACGTACCGATGGTCTGCCAGCAATGCGAGGACGCGCCGTGCGCGGAGGTCTGCCCCGTGCAGGCGCTCACGCGCGACCCGGAGACCGACGTAATACGCCTGGACGAGCAACGCTGCATACGATGTCGCCTTTGCGTACAAGCATGTCCGTTCGGCGCCATGGGCTACGACGGCGTCAGGGAAACGGTTTTCAAATGCGAACTCTGCGGAGGCGACCCGGAGTGCGTGAAGTTCTGCGAGCCGGGAGCGCTTGCGTATGTGGAGGCGACCGGTGCCAATCTTGAGAAGCGTCGCGCGGCCGCCGGACAACTTGCGGCGCTGATGCGGAAGACGCACTGAGTCGGCGGCGCACGGGAGGAAGCGTTGGTGTCGCGGACACGAGTGGCCGTGTGGCAGTTCGCGCCGGTCTTCGGCGCGGTGGAGGAGAATCTGAAGCGCCTGGAGAGCGCGGCCGCGCCGCACGAATTCGATCTTCTTGTGCTGCCGGAGTTGTTCGCGACGGGCTACCAGTTCCGCGACCGTCAAGAGGCCGCGCGTCTCGCGGAGTCGGCCGACGACGGTCCGACGCGACGCGCGCTGGAGCGACTGGCGAGGGAGAAGGACGCGTGCGTCGTCGCGGGATTCGCCGAGCGCGCGGGTGAGAGTCTTTTCAACTCCGCGATGCTGGTGACGCGGGACGGTCTCCGCGCGGTTTACCGCAAGATTCATCTTTTCGATCGGGAGAAGGAGATATTCGACTCCGGCGCCGCGGCCGCGCCGGTGGTGGAGGTCTGCGGCGCGCGACTCGGTCTGATGATATGTTTCGACTGGATTTTTCCGGAGAGCGCCCGCTCTCTGGCGATTCGCGGCGCGCACATTCTCTGTCATCCGGCCAATCTCGTGCTGCCGTACTGCCAGCGCGCGATGTTCGCCCGCGCCGTCGAGAACCGCGTTTTCGTGGTGACCGCCAACCGCACGGGCGTCGAAGACAGACTCGGCGGCTCGCGACTACGTTTCACCGGCGGCTCACAGGCGCTGGATCCGGACGGTCGGACACTTTTTTCGCTGGGCGAGGAAGAGGCGTTTGCGACCGTGGAAGTGGAGCCGGAGCGGGCCGCGCGGAAGGAGATAACCGGGCGGAATCATCTGTTCGACGATCGTCGTCCGCATCTCTATCCCGGAGTCTGCGACGAGTGGGACGAGACAAAAGCATGAACTTCTTGTTGACAAGGGCGCCCGCAACCTGTATAGGTCCATCGCGTCGACGCTGGAATCGTTTTGAAGTTGAGGAAGCGGAACGCGGTCTGAGGCGGCGTGCTGTTTGAGAGAGGGACGATTTCACAGCGACGCATTTCGGGGCGTAGCGCAGCCTGGTTTAGCGCGCAGCGTTCGGGACGCTGAGGTCGCGGGTTCAAATCCCGCCGCCCCGATAAGCATGTGGCACAAATCCGCGTCCGCCCCCAATAAACCTGTCCGCTGCAGCAGTATCTCCATCCGCTCGTCTTCCCAGATCAGTATTTCTTTGATGTGCCGCCGTAACTCCGTGTTCAACTCCGCTTCGTCCTC
>CAYPNR010000103.1:0-6280 GCA_964412125.1 uncultured Planctomycetota bacterium
TGATAGACTTCTTCCTCAAGTGCAGGGAAAAATGAGACCTGCACCGCGGTGAGGCCCGCGGCGCTCATCCGTCATCCGCCGCAGGCCACGCGGAAGAAACACTCTCCCGTCCTGCACGGCGGGCGCGGCGGCGGCTCGAAACGTGCGTCCCGCCGCAGCATCCGCGCCACCGTGAGCGCGTTGTCGAGTCCCTTTCGTATCTCGGCACGGATCTCCGGAACGTGAAGGGTGACCGCCTCGGGTCGCTCGCCGGCTCCGGAGCGGACGTATATGAAGCAGAAAGCCACGACCGGCGAGAAACCGGCCGCCTCGGCGCCGGTCACGTAGAGCGGCACCTGCCAGTCGCAATTGTCCTTGCCGAGTTCGGGCTCTCTTGTCATTTGCCGTTTGTGCGCACGCGGTCCATTTTTCTTGCCCGTCTTGTAGTCCACAAGCAGAAATCCGCCGTCCACGCGTACCAGCCGGTCTATCCTCGCGGTGAAGGGGAGACCCTCCAGGTCGAAACGCCACTTCTTCTCCGTGGCCAGCGTCTCTCCGAGTTCGCCGACGCCGCTTTCGAGGTAGGCGGCGTAGAGTTCGAGCACCTCGCGTGTGATCAGTCTCAGTTCGACGGGCGTAATCCGCTCGCCGGCCTCGCCGCGGACGAATTCCTCGACGAACGTCTCCGGGTCGGCCGGCGCGCCTGCGGAGTGGTGCGCCTCGAGTATCGCGTGAACCGCCAGACCGACCAGACGCGGCGGCGACGGCGGCTCCTCCAGCCCCAGCACGCGGGAGAGAAAGAATCTGCGGGGACAGGCGAGATACGCCCTGAGCGCGGAGTTGGAAAGAGTGCGTTGCGCCGCCGGCGGCTCATCCGCGGCCGGAAGCGGCGCAGCGGCGGCCGCCGACGTCGAGACGGCGGCCGGCGGCGCGGGCGGCGCGGCCGCTTCGTCCGGCGCTTCGAGCGTCTCTTCGTCTCCGCCGGTCTCGAGCCGGCGCAGTTCGTAGGCGCGCGAAGCCGTACGCGGCTTGCCGCCGGCGTAAGCGTAGCGGAAGAGGTGCAACTCCGTGCTCAGGGCGTGCGCGTGCCGCGTTTCGCGTTCGCATTCGCCGGACTCCGTCTCCACCATGCCGATGAGCGCCACGCGTCCGAGCGGAACCACCGGCGCGTCGTCCACGCCGCACAGAAGCGTCGCTTCCGCGTCCGGCTCCCAGTCGATGACCGGCTCTTCCGCGAGCGTCCTCAGGAAGTCGATCTCGCGATCCGGCCCGCACGGCAACCCGCCGAGGGCGCGACGGAGCCGGTCGAGATAGAACGCGAAACGCGTCGGCGGATATGAGAGTTCCTTCCCCTCTTCGAGCAGCGCCAGCGCGCTGTTGCCGACCGTCGCGAAGACGACCGCGTCCGGCCGCAGTCGAAGCGCGTGACGAGCCTGGTCGAAGATGCCGTAACAGGCGTGCAGCACCTGCGGCGCGGGGGAACGCGGCTCGAACCGCAAGCGAATCGCCTCGTCGAACGCCTCGCCCCAGCCGGCCGGCGGCCGCGACGGAATTCCCGCGGGCAGCACCAGCACCGCCGGACGTCTCACGCGCGCGGCGACGGACGACGGAAAGACCACGAGCGGGTCGTGCAGGCCGCGCTCCTTCAGATACGCGCCCGGCTCCTCCGCGGAGAACCTATCGGCCGCGCGGTCGAGATCGGCGGCCGGTCGGAGGCCGGCGTCCCGGAAGAGTTCGGCCAGCGGCGTCACCGGCGCGCCGGTCAGACGAGCGAGAGCCGCGGCGTCCTGCCGGCGCAGGGCGTAGAGGAAACGGCCCTCCGCGGCTCTGCGGGCGACCGTCTCGGTCAGCGTCCCGCCGGTGGCGCAGGCGGTCCATTTCATATTTTCTGCCTCGACCAGCCGCTTCCGGCGAACAGGATAACCATAAGGATCGCCTGTATCAAAAAGTGCAGGCCTGCGGCGCCCCAGGCGCCGGCCAGTCCCAACTGCATCTTGTGCGCCAGCAGCCACGCCATCGGTATCCGCACCAGCCACATTCCCACCGCGCCGGCGTACAGCGGCAGTCGCGTCGCGCCGGCGCCGTTGAAGACGCCGGAGAGCACTATGCACAAGGCGAACGGCACCTGTCCGAGCGCCGCGACCGGAAGCGCGCGCGCGGCGACCTGCCTGACCGCCGGCGTCGCGGAGATGAGCGACGACAACTGCTGCGGAATCGCCGCGAGCAGAACGCCGACCGCGCCCATCGCAAGAACGCCCAAGAACATCGCGTGCGAGGCGAGGCGACGCGCGCGCGACACGTCGCCGGCGCCCAGCGACCTTCCGACAAGCGAGCCGCCGGCCACGCCGAAGGCGTCGCCGCTGAGGAAGGAGAGCGACTCGGCCGCTATCGCTATTCTATGAGCGGCGAGCGGCAGTTCGCCCAGCGTCGCCACCTCGCCGGTGAAGACCAGATAGCCGGTGTTGGAGACAAGCGGATATCCGAGCGCGGGCAGCGCGGGACGTGCGAGCGTGCGGAGGTGGCGGAGGCGGACGGCGCGACTGTGGCGGAAGCGCAGCGAAAGAGGGCCGAAACCGAGCAGCACCGCGAGCAGCGAAGCGTTGAGGGTCTGCGAGAAGGCGGTCGCGATTGCGGCGCCGGCGACGCCCAACTGCGGAAATCCGGCCTTGCCGAATATCAGCAGCCAGTTGAGAAGGACGTTCGTGACGTTGGCTATCGTACCGGCCAGCATGGGGCGGAATGTATCGCCCGCGGCGCGCAGCGAGGAGGCGGCGGTCAGCCCGAAGAAGGCGAAAGGCTCCGTGGCGCCGAGGATGCTCACGTAGCAGACGGCGTGCGTCGCGGCGTGACCGGAAAGGCCGATGGCCGTCGCGACGGGCCGCGCAACCGACGCCATGGCGAGACCGGCCAGCGCGCCGGCGACGAGCGAGACGCGTAAGGCGGCGGCCGCGCCGATCGCCGCTTCCTCTCCCGCCCCTTCGCCCACGCGACGCGCCACCACCGCGAAGGCGCCGGTGCCCACGCCGCGGCCGAACACCATCAGCATCCAGAGCACCGGCGCGACGCCGCCCAGCGCCGCCAGAGCCGCCGGGTCGTCCAGCCAGCCCAGCATCGCCGTGTCCGCCACCATCATCAGCGTCACGACCAACTGCTGCGCCAGAACAGGCATCGCCAGGCGGAGCACGCCCATTCGTTCGGACACGAGATGAATTCCTCCATCAAAAACCCCGGGGCACTACCCCCGGGGCGGAGCGACGCGACTCGTTCGCGACGGACTCAGACGGGCGGTGCATCGTCGCCGGCGGGCGACAGAAGACGGAAGCGCACGCGCCAGAAACGCTTCCCGTCGGGCACCGACGGATATATGCGCCGCAGCGTCTCCAGCAGTTCCTCCACGGAATCGAAGCCTTCGCGTCGCGCGTCGCCCTCACAGAGCCGCTCGCGCGTCACGGGCTCCACCGTCAGAATCTCCACGACACCGACCTCCCGCACGCTGCACAGATCGCCGACTTTCAACGGAGGTCGTTTCCACAGGCGTATCGTTTGCGTCTTGCGTCCCGATCGCAGGGCGTCGCGGAACTGGCGCCGAAAACGCAGTCTCTTCATCGCCTCTCTCCCTCTGCGTTACGGCGCGTTCCGCCTCCGTGCTCTGAAATAGCGTACCGCCTCGGCGGTCACGCCCGCCAGAAAAAAACCGCAAAAAACGCCGAACAGGTTGCTGCCGGTCCGGCCCCGCTCGGAAAACCACGGCACGAGCGCCACCACCAGACACAGTCCCACAAACACGGCCAGCGTCACCAGTCGCGCGCGCCAGCGCGCGCGACTCCGCCAGTTCAGCACCGCCACCGCCACGCCGGCCGCAAGCGCCAGCGGCACGCTGTAGAAGACTCCGCCGTGCTCGGGCTGCGTCAGGCCGACCACCACCGTGGCGACCGTCGCCGCCCAGACCGCCACCACCGCGCCGATGACCCTCACGTTTCCGAACAGAACGACTCCTCCAGGCGCCGTCATTCTCGCATATCGCAGTCTCCCGCGCAAGTCCGCACGGATGCGTTGATGCCCGCGTCCGGGCGGTGTACAATTTCCGCGCTCCGGAGGCGGGGCGGAGGACCGATGGGGGACGGAATCGTGGAAGCGATAAGCACAGACGGAGCGCCGGCCGCGGTGGGACCGTACTCCCAGGCGGTGCGGGCCGGCGGACTGCTGTTCGTATCGGGGCAGATACCACTCGACCCGGCCGGCGGCGAGACGGTGAAGGGAGGACTCGGCGAGCAGGCGGAGCGGGCGCTGGAGAACCTGAAACGCGTCGTGGAAGCGGCGGGCGCGACGCTCGCGCAGGTGGTCAAGGTCACGTTGTTCATCACCGACATGAGCCGCTTCGGCGAGGTGAACGAGGTCTACGCCCGCTATTTCAAGGGAGACGTACTGCCGGCGCGCGCGTGCGTGGAGGTGTCCGCGCTGCCGAAGGGCGTCGACGTGGAGGTGGAGGCGGTGGTCGTCTACGAATGAGGCGGAGTCGATGCTGCCGTTCGAGACGGTTCGATACGAGTTCCTCAGTTTCCCGGGGATAACGATAAACCTGCCGGCGCGCCACTACGACGAGGCGGTGCGGTGCCTGAAGGGGACCGGCGCGACCGAGGCGCTGGAGGAGTTTCCGACGCTGAGGCGCTTTCTGCACCACGTACGCGCCTTCGGCGCCGTCGTGGCGCGCTTCGGTGTGGACTGGCGCGAGGCCGCCCGCGACGCCGGTATCCCGCACGTCCTCGACTATTTCGTACTGCAGACCTGCGAGCGGCGCGTCAAACCCCTCTGCTTCAGCGAGAGCGGTGAGACTCTCGCGGCGGTCATGAAACTGTACTCGAACGTCTCCAGCGCCTGCGACCGCCTCGAAAACAGCGCCATAACCGAGGCGGTGCAGATGGACCTCGGAATACGCCGCCTGAGAGAGCGTCTCTCCGGACGGTAGGCCGGGAGAGCGCGCGCTTTCCGCGAGTCACTCGATCTTGGTGAGAATGGCGTCGAGTTTCGCGCCGCCGGGCGCCTGTCCCGTCACGTCGGTCGCGGTCCCGGTCACCGCCTGCTCGAGCGCGCCGGAGGGCGAGGTGCCGGTGCCGGCCCGCGAGGTGAACGACGACATCAGCGAGACGTCCATCTCCGCGGCGTTCATCGCGTACCACGCGTCGGTGCGGTTGGTGACGCCGCCGGCCATGACGAGTTGTCCCGAAACCATCTCGCAGTCGTTGAACAGGTCCGCGCCGCCGGTGCCCCAGTGCCACATCCTCCATTGAGTGCCGTCGGAGTCGCAGTAGCCGTAGACCGGATGGAGAAGAAACACGACCGTGAGCACGGTGCCGACGTAAGCGTAGCCGCCGCCGGTCTTGACGAAGTCGGCAATCGCTTCTGAGCCGTCGCCGCCGCAGAGCGCGGCCCAGTCCACGCCGGCGCCGACCGTGTCGAAGGACAGCATCAGGGCCTGGGTGTCGTTGGAGCCGACGCGGAAGGACGCGGAATATCCGCCGAGGATCACGGAGGTGCCGTCGAGCAGGAGGCAGTTGGCGCCGTCGTCGGACGTGCCGCCCCAGGTGTAGGCGTTCTGCAGGGCTCCCGCGGCGGTGTCGAACTCGGCCAGAAGCACGTCGAGGTCGCCCGCGCCGAAGGAGCGACTGGTGCCGGAGACCCATATCGCGCCTCCGGAAACCTCCAGGTCGTAGAACCTGTCGTTCAGCGTGCCTCCCCAGACCGAGGCCCAGGACAGCGTCGGCGGATTCGTCGAGGCGTCGTACTTGAGCAGGAGTCCGTCTTTCTGACCGGCGCCGAACGACTCGGTGTCCCCGGCCGCGTACAGGTCGGTGCCGTTGACGTAAAGCGCGTGCAACTCCTCCGCCTGTCCCCCGCCCCAGGTACGCGACCATAAAAGGCCGCCGTCGGTGTCCCACGCCATCAGCAGCGCGTCGCTGGAGCCGGAGCCCCAGGAATGCGTCAGTCCGACCACGTAGACGACGCTTCCGACCACCGCCACGGCGTCGGCGGCCTCGTCCGAGTTGCCTCCCCAGGTCCGCGCCCATATCTCGTTCATGTTCGAGTCGAATTTGACCACCAGGACGTCCCTGTCGGTGCCCGAGCCGAACGACTTGGTGTATCCCACGGCGTAGAGATTCCCGGCGCCGTCCGCGGCGACTCCCATGAACATCTCGTCGTCGGCGCCGCCCCACATCCGACTCGTACCGAGGTTCTCGTCCTCGCGTTTACCGCAGCCGGCCGTCAGGACGACCGCCAGCAGCAATAAAAGTCCGCTTCTCAT
>CAYPNR010000104.1:0-2228 GCA_964412125.1 uncultured Planctomycetota bacterium
CGGGCAAGACCAGTGTGGCTGTTTCTCTGGCGCTGGCGGTGGGAGACAGAGTGCGGCTGCGCTTCGTCGACGCCGACGTCGAGGCGCCGAACGCACATCTGCTCCTGTCGCCGACCGTCACCGAGCGCGAGGAATTCACCGTGGTCGTGCCGGAGATGGACCCCGTGCGATGCAACCTGTGCGGAGACTGCGTACGCGCGTGTCGCTACAACGCGCTCGCCGCGCTTCCCGACGGGATACTGCCGTTCGAGAAACTGTGTCACTCCTGCGGCACGTGCGAGATAGTCTGTCGCCGACACGCGGTGCGCTGGCGCCGCCGCAGAACGGGCGAGTTGACGCGCGGCTACGTGGAGACGGACTGGCGGACCATCGAGTTCCTCGGCGGCAGACTGGACGTAGGCGAGCCGATGGCGACGCCCATGATAGCGGAGTTGAAGAGACGCGCCGGCGACGATTCGTGCGTGCTCATCGACTCTCCGCCCGGAACGGCGTGTCCTGTGGTCGAGGCGCTTCACGGCGCCGACTTCGCGTTGCTGGTGACGGAGCCGACGCCGTTCGGCGCCCACGATCTCCGCATGGCGGCGGAGGTCGTCCGCTCGCTCGACATACAGGCGGGCGTGGTGATCAACCGCGCCGGTCTCGGCGACCCGGCCGAGACCTACACACTCTGCAGGAAACTGAAGATGCCCATCCTGCTGGAGATACCTTACGAGCGCGGCGTGGCCGAGGCGTACTCGCGCGGCAGACCGCTTGTGGCGGCCCTGCCGGAGTTCAAGGAGCGGATGGGAGCGCTCTGGTGGGAGATGGCGCGTCGCGTCGCGCGACGCACCGCCGTGAAGAGTTGATGATTAAGGAGAGCATCGTGGAAATCTGCGTGGTGAGCGGCAAAGGCGGCACGGGCAAGACGCTGGTGACGGCCTCGCTGGCGGCGCTCGACGGGGACTGCGTTCTCGTCGACGCCGACGTGGACGCGCCCAACCTCGCGATGGTGGTCGGCGCGGAAGAGCCGCGCGAGTCGCACGACTACAAGGGCAGCGAACTGGCCGTGGTGAACGAAACGGCCTGCGTCGGCTGCGGCGAATGTGTGCGGGTCTGTCGCTTCGACGCTGTTCATCTCGACGCTCCTCCGGCGAAGGTGGACGCGATCGCCTGCGAAGGCTGCGCGGCGTGCCACTACGCCTGTCCCGAAGGCGCCGTCGCAATGGAGGAGCGGACGAGCGGCCGATGGCAGGAGGTGCCGTGCCGCTTCGGTACCATCGTCCACGGCGCGGTTCTGCCCGGCGAGGGCAACTCCGGCAAGTTCGTGACGGAACTGCGCAGGCACGCCGCCGAGATCGCCGACGGCCGAACCGTTCTCACAGACGGTCCGCCCGGCATCGGTTGTCCGGTGATCGCCGCGCTCAGCGGCGTCGATTTCGCTCTCATCGTCGCCGAGCCGACCACCGCCGGCCTCGACGACGCCGCGCGCGTCGCCGACCTCGCGCGGCAGATACGTCTCCGCAGCGGACTCTGCGTGAACAAAGCCGACCTCGATCCCGAGTTCGCGGAGAAGGCGGAGAAGTGGGCGCGCGACAACGACATCGCATTTCTCGGACGACTGCCGTTCTCGTCGAGCGCCTACGAAGCGATGCTCTCCGGCCGCGCGCCCGTCGAGGTCGAAGGCGAACTCTCCGCCGCCCTCAAAAAACTGCACGAGGCGCTCGCGCGCGCGCTCGCGTGACGGTCCGCGCAGAGCCGCGAAACGTTTTCCGCAAGCGGCGCGCCGGAGCGGCTTTTCGCCCGGCCGCCGGCTTTTTTGGTGTCTCACCGCACGAGTCCTGTTAGAATGCAAGCGACGCGTGGGACGAACGGCGTTGCCGGATGGGATTTAAGGAGACCGTCATGCACGAGGCGGAAGCCGAGAGCGAACTCTTCGACACGGCCGTGAGATTCTTCGTCGAGGACGACTGGCGCTTCGAACGTGAAGAGCAGAAGCACATACTCTACATGCGCTTCCGCGGCGACAGCGGCGCCTGGAGTTGTATGATGCGTATCGGCGGCCATGTGGTCGCTTTCTACTCCGTCGCAGACGTGCGGGTGCCGGAAGACAAGCGCGGCGCGGTCGGCGAGTTCATCAACCGGGCCAATTACGGTCTGCCCGTCGGCAACTTCGCCATGGACCACTCCGATGGAGAGTTCCGCTTCAAGACCAGCGCCTACGTCAAAGAATCCGCCTTCGGCGTGAATCA
>CAYPNR010000104.1:2328-6239 GCA_964412125.1 uncultured Planctomycetota bacterium
GGAACTCGCCGACTGCGCCGCCGTCGACGTCGGAGACATCGACGAGACGGTGAAACTGGCAAAAGAGTGGAAAGCGGACTTCGTGGTGGTCGGTCCGGAAGCGCCGCTCGCGGCCGGACTGGTGGACGCGTTGAAGAAGGAAGGCGTCTCCGCCTTCGGACCGTCGAGGCGCGCCGCCGAACTGGAGTCGAGCAAGGTCTTCGCGCGCTCGTTGATGAGCAAGCACAACGTTCCGCAGCCCGAATACCGGGTGTTCACCTCCTACAGCGCCGCCCGCGCTTACGTCGAGGAGCGGAAGCCTCCCGTGGTCGTCAAGGCGGACGGCCTCGCCGCGGGCAAGGGCTCGTTCGTCTGCTTCGACGTCGACGACATGCTCGACGCGCTGGAGCAGGCGATGAAGGAGAAGCGCTTCGGCGCAAGCGGCGACAGAGTGCTGGTGGAGGAGTACATGGAAGGCGAGGAGGTCTCGCTTCTCGCGCTGACGGACGGCAAGACCATAGTGCCGCTGCAGCCGGCGCAGGACTACAAACGCGTCTTCGACGACGGGCTCGGTCCCAACACGGGAGGCATGGGCGCGTATTCGCCTCCGGCCTGCCTCACGCAGGACGCGTATCGGCAGGTGGAGAAGAGAATACTGGTTCCGACGATCCACGGGATGAACGCGGAGGGTCGGCCGTTCTCGGGAGTCCTCTACGCCGGGCTGATACTGACCGACGACGGCCCCAGGGTGCTGGAGTTCAACGTCCGTTTCGGCGATCCCGAGACGCAGCCGCTGGTGCTCCGGCTGAAGAGCGACCTGCTGGAGGCGCTTCACCTGTGTGCGGAGGGTCGTCTCGAAGAGGCGCGGATCGAGTGGGACGAGCGCCCCGCGGTCTGCGTGGTGCTCGCCAGCGGCGGCTATCCGGGCAAGTACAGGACGGGTTTTCCGATAGAGGGTCTCGAAGAGGCGGGCAAGGTGCCGGGCGTCGTCGTGTTTCACGCCGGAACCAGGCGCGAGGGCCCGCATGTCGTCACCGCCGGAGGACGCGTTCTGGGAGTGACGGCGACGGGCGAGGACATGGAAGAGGCGCGCGAACGCGTCTACGAGGCGATCGGGAAGATATCGTTTCCGGACATGCACTACCGGCGTGACATAGCGGAGAAAGCACTGTAACGGGAGGATGGAGAGATGGCCAAGAACGTGCCGCGCAAGGGCAAACTGGCCGCGCTCCGCGGAGCGAGGGAGAAGGCCGCCGAACAGGAAGCGCCGGAGACGGCCGAAACCGGAGCGGACGCCTCGACCGCGGGCGGCGCGGACGCGGACGAGACGCAAGCGCCGCGGCGGCCGCGGCGGCGACGAACGGCCCGGCCGGGCGGCGGACGCGTCCCGGCCCACCCGGCGACGGGCGAGGGTAACCCGACGAGCAGGAATCGCGGCGGTCGTCGCGCGGGACGCGCGTCGCGGGGCCGCGGAGCCGGACCGGGCGGGAACATCGTGGGCCACATAAAAGTGTTCTCCTCCGAGGAAAAACAGGATCGCGTCTACGTGCTGGACGGCAAGGACGTCTTCTACGTGGGTCGCTCCAGCGAGGCGGAAGTGCCGCTTCCGGACCTGAAGGTGTCGCGGAAGCACTGCAAGATCGAGCGCAAGGGCGGTCGCTATCGCGTCATAGACCTCGGCAGCAGGAACGCGACGCTGGTCAACGGCAAGCGAATCAGGATGAAGTTGCTGGAGGACGGCGACCAGATAAAGATAGGCTTCACGGTGCTGCAGTTCTTTCTCGCCGAGAAAGGCGCCCACGTCGTCGAGAAAACTAAAAAGCAGGTCTGCGAACTATGCGGCCAGCCGGTGGACCAGGCCGATCTCATCTCCGGCAAGGCCGAGGAGGTGAACGGCTCGATATTCTGTCCGGACTGCGTGGATAAGGTGACGGGCGAGGAGGAGCCGGTCGCCAGGACGCCTGCGGAGTTGATGCCGCCGACCGGCGCGGAGCCGACGCCCGCGAAGAAGAGCGTCGATGAGGCGCTCAAGGAAGCGAAACGCGCCCTGGACGAGGAAGGGACGCGCGCGGCGCGGCGCGAGGTGAAGCGAATCGAAGCGATGCGGACGGTCCGAATGGAGGGCGCGACGGAGGAGCCGGCGGAGGAGCCGGCGGAGGAGCCGATGGAGGAGCCGCCGCGGCAGCCGACCGCCGAGCGCGAACAGAAAATGGAGGAAGTGTACGACTTCATGTCGCTGGGAGACGTGCCGCGGCCGGAGGAAACGGACGAAGGAGAAGTCGCGCCGATGCCGCGGGCCGGCGAAGAGACGGTCTACGACACCGACGCGGACTCGATAGACGTGATGAGTGAGCCTCCGCCGCAGAGGACGGAGAGCCTGAAAGAATTCGAAGACGCTGAACTCGACAACCTCCTGCGCGATATACTGGATGAGGAATAGGAGCGGCGGGCAATACTGTTTTTGTGGTTGACAGAGGACGGACCCGGGAGGTTAATTTCGGGCGTTCACATCATAAGGAGATAAGAAGTGTTCAGATGGGTCCTGGTGGTGGGCGCGGTGGCGATCTGCGCTTCCCTTTTCGCCGACAGGCCCGAAGTGATCGGCGAAGTCCGCGACGGCTACGGACGCGCGGAACTTAAAGATCCGTTGCCGACGAGCGACTGGATACGCTACAGACCGGACTGGGTCAGATGCGAAATACTGGCCGGCACGCAGATCCGAACCATCGAGGGCGAAAACTCCTTCATGAAGGTGCTCTTGAACGACGGGTCGCGTGTCAGTATACATCCCGGCTCGCTTCTCACTCTCGACCGCGAGGACGAAACGCTGGTGATGAAGACGAACCAGGCGCGCCTGGACGTCGTCAAGGCGGGCGGCGCGACCGTCGTCGTCACGGCTCATGGAAGGCTCCTTCCGGAGTGCGGCGCGAAGGTGCTCGTCTTCGTCTCCGACGATACTCTGCAGGTGGAGTGCTCGAAAGACGCCGACAAGGGAGCGACGCTGGAGACGACTCAGGGCGTGAAAGCCGTTCTGAGTTCCGGCGCGCGGCTCTGGCTGCGGATGAATCCGGCCGACAAGACCTACTCGTTCGAGGTCGACAAGCGAACCGAAGGCAAGGTGCAGATAACCGGCGGCGAGAAGAGCGAGGAGTTCGGAGCGTCCGCGGTGGTCGAACTGCTCGGCGGCGGCGGCTTCAAGGTGAAGGAGAAAGGCGCCGTTCCGCAGAAGTTCCGTCCCCTGCCGCCGGTGGCGCTCAAGGACGCGAAAATAGGCCTCAACGTCGTGGCCCGCGGCGGATACTACGAGAACGACAACGATTACAATTACTACCGCGGCGGTATGGATCAGTTCGACCTTCTGAAGGCGGAAGCGCTGCTGCAGGCAGGCGTGGGCGACTACGCCCTGTTCCGCGTGTCGCTGGACGGCAACGAACAGAAGCCGCTGAAGGAAGGATGGCTCGAACTGTTCCTTCCGAAGAGTCCCGATCTCGTCCGCTTCCGTTTCGGCCAGATGCGGACGCCGTTCGGCTACCAGGTCCAGAAGCCTCTGGAGGAACTGCCTCTTCTGACTTACTCGATGTCGACCCGCTGGGGATTCACCGGGCTGCGCGCCGCGCCCGACTCCGAAGATCCCGACCTGCGTTTCGATCTCGGCTTCATGTTCCACGGCTGGCTGCTGGGCGACGCCGTGCACACCGATCGGCTCGGCGTCCATTACCAGTTGGGCCTCTTCAACGGCACGGGCCGCAACCGCTCCGAAGACAACTCCGAGAAGACGTTCTCCGGCACGATGACGATCAGGCTCGCCGGATGGCTGGGCGTGGGCGGCGCCTACTACGACGGCTCCACGGGTCGTGACGCCTCTCTCTACCATCGCCGCCGCCGCGGCGGTTTCCTGACCGTGCACACCGATGCGTTCGTCATGACCTTCG
>CAYPNR010000105.1:0-6086 GCA_964412125.1 uncultured Planctomycetota bacterium
TTTCGAGGACCTCGCACTCCAGGGACGGCAGCGGCGCGGGATCGACTTCGGCGGCGGGAGCGGCCGAAGTCGGCTGCGGCGCTGCCGGGGCGGACTCCGAAGCGGGCGGCGAGGCCGGCTGCTGCGGAGCGGTCTGTTGCGCGGCCGGGGTCTGCGGAGCCGGCGAAGGAGGCTCGGCGGCGACCGGCGCGGCCGCCGGTTGCGGGGCGACCTGAGCGTCGGGGGCAGGGCGCGCGGGCGTCTTTTCCGGCCCCGGAGGAGTCGCGACCTGCGGCGGAGCGGGCTGAGAAGGCGTCTGCGGCGCCGCAGGCGCGGCGGGCGTCTGTTGCGACGCGGCCCGCGCCCGCACGCCGCCCTTTCCGGCGAGCGACTTCTCCGCCGCGTCCACTATTTCATACAGGAGCGAATACAGTCGTCTCACGGTGTTCTTTATTCCGTCGAGCGACTCCTCGATTTTGTCGCAGGCGCCCACCACGACGTCCGGCTCGGAAGCGGCTCCGCGAAGCGCGGCGTCGGCCGTCTCCTTGTGCGACATGACCGTCCAGAGAAGCGCTCTGTTCTCGGCGAGCCACTCCTCTATCTTCTTCTCAAGTTCCCCGCTCATCCGCGCCACTCCTTGTCCGATTCCCGCCCCGCCGTGACGAGGAATTATACTCCGGCGCGCGCGCGCGCGCAACGTAAAACCACCGCCGACATTCGTTACGAGCGTCTTCATTGGTTCCGATAATAGACGTTATGTTACATCCGCGCGGAGCAGGGCTCTCAAGCGCTTCGCGCCGCGGGAGTTCGAATACGAAGTACCGCCCGGGCGTCACCTCTTTTGAAGGGCCTCCCGCGGTTTTGAATGGAAGTGTCGGCCGACGGCGTTAAAATCGGGGCCGGGCCGGTGGTTGCGGAGACGGTGAATAATGCTTCCCGAGGGCACGCGACTTGGACGCTACGTGATAAAGCGGCGGCTCGGCTCGGGCGGCATGGGCGCCGTTTACGAAGGCATCGACACCTCACGCAACAGAACGGTCGCCGTCAAAGTCATACATCCGCACATCGCGGAGATAGAGCAGTTCATCAAACGTTTCCATCAGGAGGCGTTGCTTCTGGAAAAACTGGCCCATCCACGCGTCGTGCGGATATACGAGCACGGCGAGAGCGACGGCCATCACTTCATCGCCATGGAGTTCATAACGGGAGCGAGTCTGACCGACGTGATGCGCGGACGACTGCTGGAGACGGCCGGCTCCGCGCCGGAGGCGCCTCCCGACGTCGTCGCCGGACGGATACGTCCCCTGCCGGAGAGCGCCGTCGTCCGCATTCTCGAACAGATGGCCCGCGTCCTGCAGGAGGCCTACGAGATCGGCGTCATCCATCGCGATATCAAGCCCGACAACGTCATAGTCACCGATATGGAGCGCTGGGACATCAAACTTCTCGACTTCGGCATAGCCAAGGACACGGCGGAACTGCACACCATGGTCTCCCAGACCGGCCAGATTCTCGGAACGCCCGCCTACATGAGTCCCGAGCAGTGCGAGGGCAAGCCGCTGGACACCCGAAGCGATCTCTACTCGCTGGGCGTGACCGCCTATCAACTGCTGACGGGACATCTTCCGTTTCAGGGACCCAACACCATGGCGTATATGAAGCAACACCTGATGGACGCGCCGCCGCCGCCGCGCAGCCTCAATCCGGACGTCTCGCCCGGCATGGAAGCGGTGGTGATGAAGATGCTGGCCAAGGACGCGCTCATGCGCTACCAGACGCCGCAGGACCTTCTCGAAGACCTCATCCGACACAAGCGCGGCGAAGCGCCGCGCGCGGCGCTCGAGCGCGCGGGAACGCCCGCCGCGGCGCCCACCGCGCCTTATCCGGCGGCCCAGGGACAGACCTTCGCCACCTACGGAGCGTCGCAGCCCACCCGGACCGCGCCCGTTCCGCCGCATCCCGGCGCGCCGACGCCCGCATATCCTCCGACGCGGCCCGCCGCCGCCTATCCGCAGGCTCGCTCGAAAGCGCCCTTGTACCTGCTGCTCGCGCTGCTGCTCGTCGGCGTCGGCGGACTCGGCACGTATCTCGCGCTGCGGAGCGGCGCTCCGGCGCGACCCGAAAAGAGCGGCGACGGAGGCGAGCGCCCCGGCCCGCCGCCCGGGCCCGTCGACGGTCGCGGACCGCTTCTCGTCGCGTTTCGTAAAGCGCTGCGCGACGGAGACTTATACGCGGCGGAGGAGATCGTCGACAGACTGAGGACGCGCGGGGACGCACCGGAAGCGCTGCTGGAGAGACTCACATCCACGGTGAAGGTCTGCCGTCTCCTGCGGGAGATAGCCGACTTACGCGGCGGCGCATGGAAGCCGCGCGAGGAGTGGGCGCGACGACTTCTGATCGGCGCCGCCGGAAAAGAGGATCCGAAAAAGTTCCTTTCATATCTGGAGACGGTGACGGAAGGCGAACGCCTGCTGGCGGCCGGCGACCTCGACGGCGCGGAGCGTCGGTTCCGCGAAGCGACGACCTCCGGATACGGCGGAACGGCGGCGATGGCGCGGGACGGACTCGCGCGCGTCCGCGAGGCGCGCGAGCGGGCGACGCGACAGGACTGGGGCGCGCGACTCGAAAAAGCGAGGAAGGCTTACGAGAAGGCGTACCGGCTCCTCGATGAGCGCAGATTCAAAGAGGCGGCCGAGACGGCGGAGGCGGCGCTCGAGGCGCTCGACGGTCTCGACGTGCCTCTCGCCCGGAGGGTGGAGACTCTCAAGAAGGAGATCGCGCGGCGCGCGGGCGCCGCGCGGCGGACCGAACGAATGAGACGCCTGGTGGAGAAGGCCGACGGCCTGCGCGCCGCGGGCAGATATCGTGAAGCGGCGGCCGCCTATCGCCGGGCGCTGGAGATGGATCCGAGCGACGAAGGCGCGAAGGACGGCGCAGACTTCTGCGAACGAGCCGCGGCGGCCGTGGAGGCGTTCGGTCAGGGACGCTGGAAAGAGGCGGCCGACGCCGCCGGAGACGCCCTCACCCGCGCCAGGGACCGGCGAATGAAAAAGATCCTGTTCGCCGCCGCCGTCCGCTCGGGCCAGTGGCACCGCTTCAGCGTCACTTCGCGACGCGTCCACGCCGGTCGCACCGTCGCGGGCGCCCTGCCCTCCGGACTGATCGTCTCCGCCGGCGTGGACAAGAATCTCGTCCTGCACGACGGAACCGGCGCGAAACTGCAGACGCTGCGACTGGACGCGCCGGTGCGCTCCCTGCTCACCTGCGGCGATACGGTGGTGCTCGGCGCGTCCGACGGCGGTCTGGCCGCGTACCGGCTCGACGGAAAAAGCCTGAAACCGCTCTGGAAGAGCAAGGGACACCGTCTCTGGGTGCGCTCGCTGGCCGTCGCCGGCGACGGCTCGCTCTACTCCGGCGGCTCGGACGGACGTGTGGTCCGCCGGCGACTCGCGACCGGAGAGAAAATTTCCGAGCGGAGGATTCTGCGGGCGGGCTGGGTGAACGCGTTGCTTCCGCTGCCCGACGGACGTATCGCCGCGGCCTGCTCCGATCACGCGATACACATCCTCACGGCGGACCTGTCGGAAGAGGTGCTCAGACGTAAGGGGCACTCCGGCGCCGTGCTCGCGTTGAAACTGGCCCCGGACGTCCGTGTGACGGCTGAGGATACGTTCCGCGGAGAGTTCGTCGAACGGACCGGAACGCTCACGAAACTGAGAACCGGTCTCGGAACGGTGGAGATCGACAACGACAAGATCAAAAGCGTGCTCTACAGCGTGTTTTCCTCCGGCACCGACGGTCGAATTCTGAAGGACGGCCGTACGTTCTGCAAGGCTCCGAAGGCGCCGTTCCGCGCCCTCGCAGGACTCGACGGACTCCTGGTCGCGACTCGGGCGGACGTCTTCGTCCTGCTGCCGGCAGCCGGAGAGAACACCGTGAAGCCGCTCAGAACGTTTCGACTGCCCGCGAAAGGCGTCTCCATCGCCGTCGATCCCGACGGTCTGCGGGCGGTCGTGGGCTGCGACGACGGCAGCATTTCCGTTTGGGGTCTTGGAGACCGGTGATGCGGGTGTTGTGGGGCGAGTCGGCGCGCAGAACGATGGAAAGAATAGACCTGCTCGTCCGCAGTCGCTATCCGCTGCTGTACGTGGTCAGTTCCGAAGAACGCCGGGTCCAGAGAGCGCTGCAGGAGATGTGCGCCGCGCACGGTAAGGATCTGTTCGTCTGGACCGTCTCCGACGGCATCGTGGACGCCGACGGCCGAGGAGTCATCCGTAAAGACAAGCCCGCAGATGCGATAGAGGAGATACGCCGAACGGAGAAACGCGCCGTATGGCTCCTGAAGGACTTCCATCCGTATCTGCGGGACGCGGTGGTGGTGCGTCTGCTGCGCGACATGATACAGGAGTCGCGTCGCGTGCATCGAACCGTGATCATTCTCGCGCCGAGTCTCGAAGTGCCGGTCGAACTCGAAAAGGAGATCGCCGTCGTCGAGTTTCCTCTGCCGACCTACGAGGAACTCGAATCGCTGCTGGATGCGCTCATCGCGCGTTTCGCCGCCGATCCGCGCGTCAGGGTCTCGCTCGGACCCGAGGCGAAACATCGTATCGTCCGCTCCTCTCTCGGACTGACGCTCGCCGAGGCCGAAGGCATATACTGCCAGGCGGTAATCACAGGACGCTCTCTCGACGACAGCGATGTGGAACTGGTGCTGGAGGCGAAAAAGCAGTCGGTCAGGCGCTCAGGTCTCCTGGAGTACGTGGACGCCTCGGAGACGATGCACGACGTGGGAGGACTGTACGAGTTGAAACGCTGGCTCCGGAAGCGTCGCAACGCCTTTTCGGAGGAGGCGCGCGCGTTCGGCCTGCCCTATCCCAAAGGCGTGATGATGATAGGCGTGCAGGGCTGCGGCAAGTCGCTCTGCGCCAAGGCCATCTCGTCCCTGTGGCGTCTGCCGCTGCTGCGGCTCGACGTCTCTCGTATCTTCGGCAAATATATCGGCTCGTCCGAGCAGAACATACGTCGCGCGCTTCAGATGGCCGAAACCATGTCGCCGTGCGTCCTGTGGATAGATGAGGTGGAGAAGGCGTTCTCCGGAGTCAAGTCCAGCGGCATGTCCGACGCCGGCACCACCGCTCGCGTCTTCGGCTACTTCCTGACGTGGCTCCAGGAGAAAACGACCGCGGTCTTCGTGGTCTGCACCGCTAACGACGTCTCGCAACTTCCGCCGGAGTTCGTCCGTCGCGGACGCCTCGACGAGATATTCTTCGTGGATCTGCCGTCCGGACGGGAGAGACGTGAGATATTCGCGATTCATCTCAAGAGGCGGAACCGCGAGCCCGGCGATTTCGATCTGGACGCGCTGGTGGCCGCGTCCGAGGCCCACACCGGAGCCGAAATCGAGCAGGCGATAATCGCGGCGCTGTTCGACGCTTTCGACGACGACATGCGACCGCTCGCCACCGACGACGTTCTTCGCGCGCTGCGCGAGACCGTGCCGCTGTCCGTCACGATGCGCGAGCAGGTCGAAGCGCTTCGCGCCTGGGCCGAAACACGGGCGCGGCCCGCCACCGGAGACCCGCGACCCGGAGAATTGGGTTGACACCGCCTCACCTCGGGATAACATGATCTGCGACAGAAACGTCCGCTTCTCGGTCACCTGTTTTGGAGGTCCGCGGATGCAGAAGCGTTGGTTGATTCTGCTGGTGCTCCTCGCGGTGGTCGTCGTGACGTCCGGTTGCGCCACGATATTCTACTCCGACAGAGCGAGACTGTCACCGAGCCAGCGCGGCAGTCTCGACGTCGGCATGTTCATCCTCGACATATTCTGGTTCCCGTGGGGCTGGATAATCGACTTTTTGACGGGCTGCATCTGGACGCCGGCCGGCGGCTATTAAGCGCCCAGGCGGCTTCGGAAACGTTCGTGTCGGTGTGCGCCGTCCGATTAGGCGTCGCTGCTTCCAAGCGTCGCTACTTCTTTTCGGGCGGCTTCGGCTTCTCCTCCGCCTTTTCGCCGGATGGAGCGGGCTTTTCCGTCTTCGGCTCGGGCGCGGACTGTTTGGGTTCTTTCTTTTCCCCGGCGGGCTCTTTCTTGTCCTTCACGGGCT
>CAYPNR010000106.1:0-6030 GCA_964412125.1 uncultured Planctomycetota bacterium
CCTCCTGACGGCGGCTGTTATTTTTACCCGCGTCCGCGGCGGATTATAGCGGCGGCGGAAAGAATCCGCCAAAGGCGCTGCGCGAGCCCCGCATGACCGTTGTCAGCCTGTCGCGTCTCGCCCACCGGCGCGGGCGGCGTCGGGGTGTTGCCGCGGCCCGCGACACGCGATATCATTGTGGCGGCGGCGCTGGGGAGGGAGAAAGTTGCGGACCCTGGAGATTTTAGTCTGCGCGGCGCTCTGCGGACTCTGCGTCGGAGGAGACGAGTCGCCCGCGCGCGCCGGCAAAGGCAAGTGGCGGGCGGTCGTCGTGGCGCGTGTCGGCGACGCGCCGGAACTGCTCCGGACGATGAGGAAACAGAAAGCCGCGGCCCTTCTCGATGACGAAGGCGTCCGCAAGGCTCTGGGACTGGGCGAGGGACTGGATCGGTTCCTGCAGGAGCGGTTGGGGGGCGATCTCGCGACGCTTTCGCGGCTGGGGAAAGGCGCGCGCGCCGTGGTCTGGATGGGACCGTTCGGCGAGTGGGCCGTGGCGATCACGTTGCATGAGAGGGGCGCCGCACTGGAGACGCTCAAGAAGCGCGTCACGGAGGGCGCGGAACGGTTCGAGACGCTCGGCAGACGGGCGTGGTTCAGGAAAACGGACCTGCGGGCGGCGTGGGTGGACGATCCGCCGCGGACGGTGATAGTGGTCGGACGGGGAGTGGAAAAGGAGCACGTGGCTCTGTTCGTGGAGCCGCGCGACATTCGAGCGGGGAGGGAGGCGTTGAAGGTGCTCGGCGTGGACCGCGGCACCGACTACGCTTTTGCGGCGAACTACCGCGGCGCTTTACTGGAGCGCGCGGAAGGCTGGGTGGCCGCGGCGGGCTGGCGCACGGCGACGGAGTGGCACGAGGCGCTGGCGATGCCGTTTTCCGTGGACGGGGCGGCGGTGAAGGTGTCGGCGCCGAAAGGCGTGCCGCGGTCGCCGGAGAGAACCCTGTTGTGCCTGTACGCGGACGGGGCGGTGCTTGCGAAGGCGCTTGCGGACCGGGGCGTCGGCGAACGTCTTTTCCCCGACGAGGCCGTGGACCTGCTGCGCTCCTTCTCGGGTCGGCCGTGCGGGTTGTATGTCGCTTTGCCGGCGCACGGGGCGTGGCCGCACGGCCTCGTGCTGTGCCGCGGGATCGACGTTGAAGCCGTCGAGAAAGCGGCGCGGAGGGCGGGCGGCGTGAAAAAGAACCTCGGCGAAGGACGACGCCTGTGGGTCTTTCCGGACGTCGGTCGGGAACAGGTGCCGTTTTATCTGCTGGTGAAGGGGGAAGCGGCGGCGCTGGCCACCGAGCCGGGCGTCGCGCGCGCGGCGCTGCGCGCGCCCGAGGCGTACGAGACGCCGTCGGCGCTGACCGCCGCGGGCGACGCGCAGGTGCTCCTGTGGCTGAATCTTCCGGCCGCCGGCGCGTTCTTCTACAACAGTTTCGTGCCGTTTTTCGCGCGCAGGAAACGAAAGGAGTCGGAGCCGTGGTTTCTGCCGACCGGCGAAGTGGTGGCGCGACGACTGGAGGCGGTGACGCTGACGGGGCGGCTGGAGAAGGGCTGGTTGATTCTGAAGCGGCGCGGGAAGACGCCGCTTCTGGCGGCGAACGCGGCCGCGGCCGGCCTCGCCGTCGCGTATCCGGCGGTGGACACCGTGCTCGAATGGCGCGTCGCCGGCGTCGAAGAAGGAATGGCCGCCGCCGCGGACGACCTGCGCGCCGCCGTGAAGATACACTACATGAACACCGGCAGACTGCCGCGGGAGTGGAAGGACATGGAGACGCCGGGCTGGTTCGACTTCTCCGACTATCGTGTCGTCGCGCCGACGATCGTCCAGGACGAATACGCGCGTTACCATCTGGTGCGGCTCGGCGGAGGCAAGTACGCGGTGGTGGCCGAGCCGCTTATACCCGCGGCCCGATGGCTGGTCGAGTCGAACGCGCCGGGCAAATCCGGCAGGTTCAGCGGACCGCCGAAGTGGTTCAGGCCCGCGGAGAAGTGAGGCGCTCCCGCCGCGCGTCGGGCCGCCGAACGTCAGCGCTTCGGCGAGGTGATGATTATCTCGGGGCGTACCACACCCGCGCGGATCTGCGTTCTGCCGCTCAGGTGCACCCATGAGTCGTCGTTGCGGCGGAAGAAGTCGAACAGGTCCGGACTCATCGGCGCTTTTCCGAACTCCTCCGTGATGATCAGCGGAAACGGCATGTCTTCCTTTCCGGTGAAGGCGACGGCGAAGTCCGCGCCGAGGAGGCGGCAGATATCGAGATGGTCCGCGCCGCCGGTGACGATGCCGCTGGCGCCCACTTCGGCCGCCTTCCGCATGGCGTCGAGCGTGACGAAGGCGCCCGCGACCAGAACGTTGCCCGCGTCTGACTGTGTGATCATCTCGGGAATGAGTTCGCCGTCGGGCCCGTTGACGGCCACCCGCAGTCGTCCGAACGCCTCTCCGCCGACGCCGCAGACGCCCCACACGCGGCGGCCTCTGGTGCTTATGACCACCGCGCCTTCGTCTATCGACTCCACTTCGCCGAAGAAGCCCGCGCGCAACTCCACCTCCTTGAAACGGCGCTCGAGTCGAACGAGTCCGCGCTCCAGGTCCACTTCGGTCACCACGCCGGCGATGGGCGCGCGCGCGATCGCCAGCGTCCCGGGCAGATGCTCGTTGCCTTCGGTCACGCGCATGGCGATCGCCTGGCCTTTCTCGACGAAGTCGCCTTCCTTGAATCGTAAATACCTTTTCAGCCTGCGTCCGCGCAGCCCCAGTCTTTCGCCCACGTACGCGATTCCCTCACGCCGGCTGTAGTCGATCACCTCCCGCAGCCGAATCTGTCCCGTCTCCTCCAGAATCTCCTCGATGATCGCGGATACGGGACTCCTGAAGAGCAGGGCGGCTCCGCCGGCGTCCGGGGCGGCCTCCGCGGGCGTGAACCGTGCGACGGGCTCGTCGAGGTCGACGGTGTCGCCGGCCTTCTTGAGCCACTCCACGCGGTATCCTTCGGGACTGCCGCCCGGCAGCGCGCGGAACGCCGAGGCGAAGAAGAGACGCGGCAGCGGCAGCATGGTTCTGGCGACGACCGTGTGCGGCCGCACGCTCTGTCCCGGCTTCACCAGCACTTCCGAGTTGAAGGCGAGACGTCTTCTGCGGACGATCTTCTCCTCGGGCACGTTCATCCGCAGGTCTCCTCGAATCTGCGACGCCACTCCGCGACGACTTTTTTCCGCTGGTCTTCGTCCACCGGCGGCGCCACGGGCCTGCCCCGCGCGTCGATGACGACGCCCACCGCGCCGCCGCGACAGCGCGCGTTCACCTTGCGGCCGCGGCCGGCGCCCGCGTCCGCCCTGCGCGCCGGTGTGACCTCGACTTCGAACTCTTCGTCCTCGTCGGCGGGAACGATCAGGAAGTCGCCCCAGTCGAGATCGTGCGTCTCCTCGCGCCGGTCGCCGCGCAGGACGACGCGGCCGGCCGGCTTTCCGGCGCGGAACGGGCCGGAGAAGGAGACGCATGCGCCGAGCGGCACGAAGCACTGCGTTTCGAAAGAGGCGCAGGCCGCGTCCTCGTCGAGCGCCGCCAGCATCCCCAGATGAGGCGTCATGAAGATCGAGTCCACTCCCAGAGTGGTGACGCCGACCGGTTCGAGTCCGTCTATCATCATCATCGCCGCCTGCCAGCGCTGCGGCGCTCTCGAGAGCACGCCGCCCGAGCCGAACAGCAGCGAAACCTTGCCCATGTCGATGTAGTGGTGTTCGTAGCGGTCCGGCGCCATCCGCGGCTCCGCCACCACCGCGTTTTTGATCCAGTCCTTGAACGTGGGTCGACTCAGGCGCACCGACATCTCGCGATGCGTTTTGAGGGCGCGGCTCAACGCCGCGCGCGCAAGGGCCTGCTCCAGTTCGAGTTCGACTTCGTCCCGCGGCAGACGTGTGGGGTTTATGCATTTGTTGGCTATCATGTTGCGCACCAGTCGCTCCGGCATCTCCTTCGTCAGCCAGCGCATGACGTTCTCCACGCCCGCCTCCAGCAGCACGTTGCTGGCGGAGTACGACATGCCGAGACTCGCGCTGACGGTGCGACTGAAGCCGCCTTCGTAGCAGGAGAACACGTCGGTCGTGGCGCCGCCTATGTCCACCATCATCATGTTCTCCGACTTCCGCTCGTGCAGCGCCTCCAGCATCCGCTCCACCGCCGCGGGCGTCGGCTCGACCGGAAGTGTGGTCCACTCTCCGACCTTCGGATAGCCGGGCGCGCGGGCCATGACGTGCTCGGTGAACAGTTCGTGTATCGCGATGCTGGTCGGCTCCAGATTCTCGCGGTCGAGCGCCGGCCGCAGGTTGTCGACGATCTTCAACTCCACTTTTCCGCCGAGCAGCGACTCTATCTGGCGCCGCGCGTCCGCGTTGCCCGCGAAGATGACCACCATCTTGCCGTCGGGGACGTATTTGGGCTTCAGACGGGCGCCCATGATTATCGAGGTCATTCGCACGACGTTGCCGACGTCGCCGCCGTCCACGCCGCCGGCTATGAGAATCATGTCCGGTCGGAGATGCTCTATCGCTTCGACTTTCTCGTGAGGCATACGACCGTCGTCTATCGCCAGGACGTCCAGCAGGACGCCGCCGGCGGCGCACGCCGCGCGGTAGGCGCTTTTGGCGGTCACCGACCTGGCGAGTCCCGACACCAGAATTTGAAGCCCGCCTCCGGCGCTGGAGGTCGCCAGAAAAGCGTCGATGCCTTCTCCGACGACGGGCCTGCCGTCGCGAAGGAGTCTGCGACCGACTGCGGCGCCGAGGGCCTTTATCGCCTCGACGAGTCCGACCGTCACGTCCTCGGTCGGCGCCTCGACGGTCGTCGCCGCCTGCGCGTCGCCGATGAGTTCGTAACGCTTTCCCCGTCGCTCGAACAGCAGCGCTTTCGTTGTGGTGCTGCCTATGTCGACCACGAGTGCTCTCTTCCGCGCCGCCACACGCTTCTCCTTTTTCGCTCTCCGACGGAGACCATCATACCGGCCCGGACGGAGCGATGCAAAGTCCGACGTCCTCGGCTCGCCGCCGCTCGATCGGCTGCGTTTGCGGCCTTACGGGCTTGAGGATCGGAACGCGAACGCGTATAATGGGGTGTAATACACGAGGCGCGACGGACTTGGACGGCTCCGCGGTGAGCGACTTCGACGCTTTCTACCGGCGTTACGCCGACAGAATCTATAACGTCGTACTACGAATAATCGGCGACGCGGAGGAGGCGCTCGACGCGCTCCAGCAGGCGTTCATGCGGGCCTACCGCTCGTGGAACCGCTTCCGCGAGGCGTCCAGCCGCTACACCTGGGTCTATCGGATCGCGTTGAACTGCGCCTACACTCATCTGAAGCGGATGCGTCGGCTGCGCGAGCACGCGCCGGCGTCGCTCGACGCCGCGGTCGAGAAGCCGCCGGCCGCCTCCGTCTCGGGCGGAGCCGACGTGGTGAGAGAGGCGAGCCGACGCGAGGTGAACGTCCTGGTGCAGCAGGCGATACTCAGGTTGCCGGAGGAGATACGCGCGCCGCTGGTGCTGCGCGACATCGACGGACTTTCCTACAACGAGATCGCCGAGATAATCGAGTGTCCGGTCGGAACGGTGAAGTCCCGCGTTCACAGGGCGCGGGAGATGTTGAAAGGAGCGCTCGAACAGGTTCTCGACAGGGAATTCGTGGCGGAATGAGAACCTGCGGGGCCGGGCGTGGTCTAATTGGATGGCGGCGGTACGATGAAGGACGCCGAGATGAGATGCGACGAAGTGAGAGCGGCGCTGAACGACTGGATCGACGGCCTGCTCGACGAGGAGCGGCGGCGCGCGATGGAGGAGCATCTGAAGGGATGCGACGGCTGCGCGCGTGAGGCGGCGCGACTCAAGCGGCTGGTGAGCCTTCTTCGCGGGCTGCCGAGGGAGACGGCGCCGGTCGATCTGGCGGCGCGGGTGAAGACGAGCGGTTTTCCGGGCGTGTGGCGGTACGCCGGTGTACTGGCGAGCGCGGCGGCGGCGCT
>CAYPNR010000107.1:0-6024 GCA_964412125.1 uncultured Planctomycetota bacterium
CGTCGTCGTCCGCGGCGGCCGTCGCAGCGCCGACGCAACGCCGCACGAAAAGAACCGCCAGTACGACAAAGACGGCGACGGCGACGGTCTTCTGCGGCGCCAGCCACCAGCGGGGACTCGTACACAGCGCGCAGAGCAGCAGCAGCCATCCGACGACGGCCGCCGCCGCGGCGGCCGCCGCGGCGCCGACGCGCCACAGCAGCAGTACGGCGAGACCGCCGGCCGTCGCCAGTACGTCGCCGGTGGTGGACGCGCCCAGGAAAGCCGCCGCGCCGACGCCGACGCCGACCGACGTCGCCGCGATCGTATCGAGCCGCTTCATGGGTGGTCGGCTCCTTTTTCACTTGAGCGCATTCTACGGGCGCGATACACTCGATGCAAGCCGCACGGGCGGCGACGCCTCCTGCGGGCGACTGGAGAGAATCGGTGAAGGCGTTCGTCAAGCGTTTGTGCGTGCTCGTCTTCGTCGCGGCCGCGGCGGCGGGCGTCGCGCGGCCGGACGGGTCGCAGGCGTCCGCGCCGGAGGTGTGTCAGTTCACCCTCTCCAACGGCTCCAAACTCCTGGTGGTGGAGCGCGACGCGCCGGTGGTCGCCTGCCAGGTCTGGATCAAAAACGGAAGCGTGGACGATCCTCCGGGCATGTGCGGAGCCGCTCATCTCATAGAGCACATGCTCTTCAAGGGCACGCGCACGATAGGAACGAAAGACTACGACTCGGAACGACCGCTTCTGGCGGAACTCGACGAGGTTACGAGCCGCATCGAAGCGGAACGCGCCGAACGCGGGCCGGACGCGAAAACCGTCTCCGGGCTGGAGGACAGACGTCGGAAGATTCTCGAGCGCCTGCGGGAACTCTGGGTGCCGAAGGAGTACTGGGACGTGCTCCGCTTCCACGGCGCCTCGGGCATAAACGCGTCCACCTCCTTCGACTGGACCGCCTACTATTACTGTCTGCCGGCCAATCGCCTGGAGGTGTGGGCGCACGTCGAAAGCGACCGCTTCTCCAACGCGGTCTTCCGCGAGTTCTACAGCGAACGCGACGTGGTGCTGGAGGAGATGCGCTCCGGCGTCTTCGACGATCCGTGGGGCCGGATGTACGCGGAGATGCGCTCGATCGCCTTCACCGAGCATCCGTATCGGCGGCCGGTGATCGGATTCCGTCGCGACGTCGCCTGCATGAACCGCGTCCGGCTCCGCGAGTGGTTCCGGAAGCGCTACTGCGGCGCCAATATGACGCTTGTGGTGGTCGGCGGCGTGAAACGCGAAAAGGTGAAGCAGTTGTGCGAGCGCTACTTCGCCAGGCGGATACCGCGCGGCGAGCCGGCGCGGGCCGTGCCGCACAACGAACCGGAGCAGCGCGCCGAGCGTCGCGCGCTCCTGCGCGGGCCGTGGACGCATCGATTGATGCTGGCGTGGCACAGGCCGTGTTTCACGCATCCCGACTTCGCGGCGCTGGAGTTGACGGCCGTGATACTCTCAGGCGGCCGCAGCAGTCGTCTGTACCGCCGACTGGTCGACGGCGGTCTCGCGCTGGAGGTCAACTGCTGGAACCGCGACTCCCGCTACGACGGCCTCTTTCTCATCCGCGTCGGCACCTCGCCGGACGGAACGAACGCGGAGGCCGAGAAAGCCGTTCTGGCGGAACTGCGACGCCTGAGCGAGGAAGGACCGACGAAGGAGGAGATGAAACGCGCCCTGGGCAAGGCGCTTTTCGCGGCGGCCGACGCCCTGTCGTCCTGCGCCCGGGTCGCGTGGCAGTTGGGATACTACGAGACGGTGACCGGAGACTGGCGCAACATCGACGGATACCAGAGACGTCTGCGCGAGGTGAGTGTGGAAGACGTCAAACGCGTGGTGCGTCGCTATCTCAGGCGCGAGCGGATGAACGCGGTTCTCCTCGAGGAGGCGGAATGAAAACGAGGACCAACGCGGCGCGTGTCCTGCTGACCGCTCTGCTGGCGGCTGCGTCGGCGGCGCCCGCACAGGAGACGCCCGGGCGTCCCGAGGACATTCGAGTGCCTCCGCTGAAGTGGACCCTGAAGCGTCCGCCTTCGCGGCGGCTCGAAAACGGCGTGACGGTCTGCCGCGTGGAAGACGCCACGGCGACTCTGGTGGAGGCGACGCTGCTGCTGCGGGGCGGCGGCGCATACGACCCGGCCGGCAAACGCGGTCTCGCGACGCTCGGAATGGAGATGCTGAAGGCCGGAGGATGCGGCGGAATGAGTCCGGAGCGGTTCGAGGAGGCCGTGGACGCTCTCGCCGGCGAGTTGACCTGCGAGGCTCGAAGGGAAGCGCTGGAGGTGCGTCTGCGCGTGCTGCCGGAGCAGTTCGAGGAAGGCGCGCGGCTTCTGTTCGCGATGGTGAGTCGGCCCCGGTTCGAGGCGAAGCGATTCGAAAGGCGTCGCGCGACGCTGGCCGGCCGTCTGCGTCGCCGTTACGAGAGTCCGACGCGGCTGGCGCGGCGCATCGCCGTGGAGCGTCTCCACGGAAGCGGCGGTCTCGGCAATCCGGTCGGCGGACTGCCCGGGGAGGTGGAGAAGTTGACCCGGGAGGATCTGCTGGCGTGGCATCGACGCTTTTTCGTGCCCGCCCGGGCGCGTCTCGGCCTGGTTCTGCCGGCGAGGCGCAACGAGAAAGGCGGTCTCGAGCCGCAGGTCGACGCGAGCGTTCTGGTGGACCTGCTGAAAGGATGGAGACCGGCCGGTGCGGGCGACGAGGAGCCCGGCGACGCTCCGCCGGCCGGGACGGCGACGCGGGCGGAGAAGTTTCGCGTCTACATAGCGCCGCGGAAGGGACTGGAGCAGACGACGATGGTGGTGGCGTGGAAGGCGCCGATCGGCCGCAGGCGGCGATCGAAACCGATCGTGGACGTGCTCCGCTACATTCTCGCCACACGAATAAACCTGAAGGTGCGCAACGAAGCCGGTCTGGCCTACAGCGCCTACGCGTCTCTGATTCCTTCGGCGGAAACCAGCACTTTTCTCGCGTACTGTCGCACGAAGAAGGAGTCCGCGCCGCAGGCGCTTTCCCGCCTTCTGGCGGAGATCGAGTCGGTTCGCGAGGAGCGTCCGACCGACGACGCTCTTCGTTACGTACGGGAGTATTTCATCAACTCTTTCTGTCACCGTTTCGGCAACCCTTACGACACGCTGATCGAGTGGCTCTACCACGACCACTACGGCTACGCCCGCGACTATCTGACGAAGTACGTGGATGTGGTAAAGGCGATCGACGCGGACGCGTTCATGAAGACCGCGAAGGAATGCGTGCCCGACAAAGGCTTTGTAGTGGCGCTGGTCGGCGAGGAAGCGGCGTGTCGCGCCGCCGCGGAAGTCATTGAAGAAGCGAAGATAGAGGTAATAGGAGACGCCAGATGAGAGGACTGATACTTCCGACGACGCTGACGCTCGTCGTAATCGGTTGCGTCGCCGAACGGCCGAGGACGACCGCAAGCGACGCCGAGAAGGGCGAATGGCGCATCGCGGTGTCCGAAGAGGAGTTCGCCAGGCGCTATCCGGGTCTGGGACTGGACTACTACCGTCCGATGCAGGGAGTCGAGCGCGCCGTGAAATACGCCGACGGCAACAGGACGACTTACGAGAAGACCGGCGATCCGGCGGCGAGACAGAAGGCTCTCAAGTACTACAGAAAGGCTCTCGACGACGTCACCCGAATAGAACAGGAGACGCACAACTCCGGCGTGCTGCGGTTCATCAAACAGCGCATCACACCGCACTACGAAGCGCTCCTGAGCGCGGAGGACAGGGAGCGCGGCCGCTCGGAAAGCGGTCGTTGAAGAACTGTTTTTCGAGAAGATATCTTGACAAGCCGCTCCGGCGGGGTCATAAATTATTCTCCATTCGGGGGCGCTTTAGGAGGCGTGTGGATGAAGAAGGTACTGTTGCTGGTGCTGATGGTGGCGGTGGCGCTGTTTGTGAGTTTCGGCTGCGCAAAGAGTGAGACCCCGCAGAAAGGGTCCGGAGAGAAGGCCACCAACGGCGAGAAGGCCGCGCCGGAGACCGGCGGCGAAAAAGCGACGCCGGAGACCGGCGGCGAGAAGACCGAGCCGGAAACCGGCGGCAGCGGCAAGTAGGCGATTCGACGTCATCGAAGTCAGGATTTGTTCTTCGGAACACGGTTCATGTGAGGACTCTTGGGAGGAGTGGGCATGCGTGGTTTGTTGCTGATGCTGTGTGTTCTGGTGGCGCTGGTGTTCGTATTCGGCTGCGCCGGGACCGAGGAGAACGGCCAGCCTGATAAGCCGGCCGTCGAGAACGGCGAGAAGGCTGCGCCGGAGACCGGCGGCGAGAAGGCCGAGCCGGAGACCGGCGGCGAAAAGACCGAGCCTGAGAAGAAATAGGAATGTTCGGAGGCGCCCGGGAGATCGTTTCTCCCGGGCGTCTTTCGTCCCCGCCCGAAGGAGACCGACGAATGAAGCCGACGATCGTCGTTCTGAGCGTTGCGGCGCTGTTGTTCGGATGCGCTCAACCTCCTCCGAAGGATAACGGCGCGAAGAAGGAACCCGCGGCGACCGAGACCGGAAAGCAGCCGTCTCAGCCCGCGCCGCGGAAGACCGACGGCGAGACCGAAAGCGTCAAGCCCGGGCCCACGCAGGCGCCGGTTAAGACCGCGGAGTCGCTCGAGACGCTTTTCAAGAAAGGTCAGCGCCTGCGCGACGAGTTCTACCGCAAGCGTCTGCTGAAGGCCGAGTTCGACAAGGCCCTGCTGCGGGAGGCGATCGAGACGATGAGCAAGGCGAAGACCATACTTCGCAAGATGTTGAGTGAGAACCCCTCCGATCGTCGTCTGATGGAGATGTCGAGTCTCCTCGAACCGGACCTGGCCGCCTTACAGGAAGAGAAACTGCGTCGCGACCTGCTCGAGAAAGCGGAGGAGCAGACGCGGCGTCTCATCAAGGAAGGCAAGGATTTCGGGGAGCCCCACAACGGAAAGTGAGCGCACGGGTGCGAACCGTCATCTCCTGCTCCCGCAGAAGCGACGTTCCCTCCTACCACATAGACCGGCTTCTGGGCGCGCTCTCGACGGGACACTGCGAGGTGAAAGGCCCCTTCGGCGGTCCGACGCGCCGCGTTTCGCTGCTCGCGCGCGACGTTCACACCATCGTATTCTGGAGCAAGGATTTCGCGCCGCTGCTCGCCCGCGTCGACGCTTTTTCGTCCTATCATCTCTTCTTCCACTTCACCGTGAACACGCCTTCCCCTCTCGAAGGCGAACTGCCGCCGCTCGCCGCGCGACTCCGGCAACTCGCGACTCTCGCCCGTCGTTTCGGTCCGGAGAGGATCAGTTGGCGATTCGATCCGATAGTTTTCTGGCGCGGCCGCGACGGCGTGGTACGTGACAATCTCTCCGCGTTCGAGCGGATAGCCGCGGCGGCGGCCCGCGTCGGCGTCTCCCGATGCGTTTTCTCGTTTGCGACGCTGTATCCGAAAGTCCTTCGGAGGCAACGCCGTCTCGGCGTCGAGTTCGTGGATCCGCCGCTCGCCCGCAAGCGTGAGATCGTTGCGCGCCTGGCGGAGACGGCGGGCCGACACGGTATTTCTCTTATGGCGTGCTGCCAGCCGGAGTTGCTCGGCGTCGCGGGAGTGAGACCCTCCTCCTGCGTGGACGGACGTCTGCTATCCGAGTTGGCGGGAGAGGAAGCGGACGCACGCCGCGACGGCGGCCAGCGCGCGGGCTGCGGCTGCACGCGCTCGGTGGACATCGGCGCCTACAACACCTGTCGGCGCGGATGCGCCTACTGTTACGCTCTGCCCTGACGGACGCCGGGACGGTCCCGCTAAACGAATCCGCGGCGGTCGCTCGTTATACACTCGGCGGGAGAGCGTCCGGGGAACGGGGAAATGTCTGTGACCACGATGGAGCGGCGCGAGTTGAAGGCGGTGATAGCGCCGCGTCGGATACGACGCCTGGCCGCCGCGGCGGCGAAGCATCTTTTGCGGCTGACCGACTCCGTCGTGGAGACGATCTACTACGACACCGCCGATCTCGCACTCTGGCGGTTCG
>CAYPNR010000108.1:0-5990 GCA_964412125.1 uncultured Planctomycetota bacterium
CAGGTGGTCGAGGCGGCCTCGAAGGTCGGTCTCGCCGCGATCGCCATAACCGATCACGACACCGCGGCCGGCGTGGCCGAAGCGCGGGAGGCGGGACTCCGACTCGGCGTGGAAGTCGTCCCCGGCGTCGAGATGAAATGCGAGTTCGAAGGCGAAGGAATGGAGATACTCGGTTACTTCATTCGTCCGGACGCCGACTCGATGAGATGGTTCTCGGAGGAGATGCTTCGGCGGCGACGCGAGCGTGCGGCGCGGATGGTGGAACGCCTGCGCGCGCTGGGGATGCGCATAGACGAAGCGGATGTGGAGCGTGAGGCCGACGGCGGAACGCCCGGCAGACCGCACGTGGCGGCGGCGCTCGTGCGCGCGGGATACGCCTCCGACATGGACGAACCTTTTCGCGGACCGATAGGGCACGGAGGCGACGCCTATGTGGCGATAGAGAAGCCGCCGCTGACCAAGGCGCTGGAGGTGGTGCGCGACGCCGGCGGCGTACCGGTCCTGGCGCATCCCGGACACATCACCGGTCCGAAAGACATCTGGCGCTTCATGGAGGACGTCGCGGCCTGCGGCGTACGCGGCGTGGAGACGATCTATCCGTACGGGACGTCGGGGCGGCGCGCGCGCGCGGACGCGCGTAACGCCGCCGAGTTCTGTCGTCGCGTCGAGCGTTTCGCCCGCGACAGGCGATTGCTGGTGACCGGCGGCTCGGACTTCCACGCCCACGATCGTCTCGCGCCGCTCGGCGCCGCCAGCGTCCCTGTGGAGTGGGTGCGCGCGCTGCGCAGGGCCGCCGGGGCGGACGAACCATGAGCGAAGCCGATTTCCTGCGATGGCTGTACGAGCGCTTCGACGCCGGCGATCCGGCCGGCCCCGGCGACGACTGCGCGACGCTGGCCGACGGAACGCTGGTGACGACCGACTCGATACTGGAAGGCGTGGAGTTCGCCTCGGAGACCGAGCCGAGGGCGGCGGGCTACAAAGCGGCGGCGGTCAGTTTGAGCGACATCGCCGCGATGGGCGGCCGCGCCGAAGCGCTGTTCTGCGCGGCGGTGCTCGGCCCGCGTCACAAAACCGCCGCACAAGAAATAGTGAAAGGCCTGCTCGACGCGTGCCGGCCGTTCGGCGTGAGACTGGCCGGAGGCGACTACAGCAGTTGGAACTCGCCCACGGTCCTGGTGACGACGGCGGTGGGTCGCGCGCGACGAGCCGTGCCGCGGAGCGGCGCGCGGGCCGGGCAACTCCTCTGCACGACCGGCGTCCTGGGCGGCTCGATCCTGGGGAAGCATCTTCGTTTCACGCCGCGCCTGCGGGAAGGCGCCGCGATCGCCGCATGCGGCGCTTCGGCCATGATCGATATCTCGGACGGTCTCGCCGCGGACGCCGAAAGACTCGCCGAGGCCAGCGGCGCAGGCGTCGTCATAGACGCAGAAGCGGTGCCGGTCAGCGCCGCGGCGCGCGTCCTTTCAGAACGCGACGGACGTACGCCGCTCGAGCACGCGCTCGCCGACGGAGAGGATTTCGAGTTGCTGTTCTGCGCGGACGAGGCGGACGTGGAGAGGCTGCGAAGGCTGCGGACGTTTGCGGCGCCGGTCTTCGTCGTGGGACGCGTGACGGAGAAGCGCGGCCTGTGGCTCGCGAGGGGGGAAAACGTTGAGCCGCTCGAGGCGTCCGGCTGGCTGCACGATTGAGATAAGGAGCGCGAGTGAGGCCGAGACCCGCGCGACGGGTCGGAGGCTGGCCGCGGCGTTGCTGGCGCTCGGCGGCGGCTGCGTCGCGCTGGTCGGCCGACTCGGCGCCGGCAAAACCGTCTTCGTCAAAGGAATGGCGGAGGCGCTGGGCGTCGAGCCGCGGAGGATCACCAGTCCGACGTTCGTCATAATGCACGTCCACGCGACGGACCGCGCCGTCCTCTACCACGCGGACGCCTATCGCGTCGGCACGGCCGCGGAGTTCGAAGAGGCGATCTCGCCGGCGCTGGAAAAACTCCACGAAGGCGCTTTGCTGGCGGTGGAGTGGGCCGAGCGCGTCGCGACGGCGCTGCCGCCGGACAGAATCACCGTGCGGATGGAGCATCTCGGAGTCGCGGAGCGTGAAATAAGCATCAGCGGACCCGCGGAAGCGTTGAAGCCGCTCGGCCGTTCGAGCGGCTCATAGGGCGTTATCTGCTCCGCAGGCGTATTATGCGACTCACCGTCCGCGGCATCCGACCACGGCGGTTGACTATCCGCAGCGTCACGCGGATGGCCGCCGGCAGATAACCGCATCGGAACCGCAGACGGTTTATATGTGTCGGAAGGCCGGGCCACTTCCTCGCGAAAACGATGTACGGCTTGTTGTTCTCGTATTCGATCCGCTCGATGCGATAGTCGCCGTCGTCCACGGTCTTCCACTTCCGGTCGTCCGGCAGACCGGGGTTCTGCTTCTCGTTGGGATAGCCGCTGTAGAGATACATCTTGTCGCCGGAGGCGATCTGGCGGAACTGGTCGAGATCCGGGTAGTCGAACGACTCGCCGGTGCTGTCCGGCACGGTGAGGCGACCGTCGTCGAGGATCCGGCCCCAGCCGCGGTAGCAGAACTCCTTGACTTTGCCGTCCTTGACCGTCAGCCAGTCCGGCGGCTTGCTGTCGGTCGGGTCGTCGTAGTAATAGTCTACCCGCATGTCGGTCACGCCCACGCAGATGTCCTGTCCGTTCTTGTCGGACGGCTCCTCCTGATACGGCGGCGAGCCGCTGTCGGTCTTGTAAAGAACGTATTTCTTCAGCACCGGAAGCCCCGGCGGCTTCGCAGACAGCGGACCGTCGTCGATCTTGTACATTATGAGCGCCTCTCTGAGGCGGCCTTTGATCGTGGTCATCGACTTGAAATAGATGATGTCGGCGCGACGCCTCACACTGGAGCGGTCCGTGTAAGTGTTGCCGTATATGGCCGCGGAAGCCACGTACTTCAACAGGTTCCGCAGCGCCCCCGGCAGATGCTCCCTCAGACCGTAGGAGCGCTCACTGTTGCCGTAGACTCCGGGTACGTCGCCGACCTCGTCGTAATGGCCGTTCCAGGGCTGGGCGTCGTCGAAGAACTCCATGTCGTGCATCACCTTCACGGTCATCCACTCTCTTTCCAGCATCTCGAAGGCGGTTCTGATACGCTGGTAGAGTTCGGTGGTCTCGGTGCACTCGGTGAAGATCTTGCGCGAACTCGCGTAGATGTAGGCGAGCATGGACATCAACATCACCATGATGGCCATGGCGACGAGGAGTTCGATCAGCGTAAACGCGCGCCGCATATCATGTCTCTCCTCCAACTCCATCAAGAGGACGCCCGGAGGCGTCCGAGCGTTGCACGAATCAAGCGTCTCGCCTCCGGCAGCCGCATGAGGACGAGCAGGCCGAAGTATACCGCGGCGCCGACGGGAATCGCAAGCAGAACGTACAGCGGTCCGTGCAGAAGGCGGCCGAGCGCCCAGACCGCGCCGGCCAGCGCCGCGGACGCCGGCGCGACGGCGACCAGCGCCGCCAGTCCCCCGCGCACCGCGCGTCGCTCCTCCTTCCCGAGCGCCACCCAGAGCATGAGAAAGTTGAGCGTGGAGGTGACGCTGGTGGCCAGCGCGACGCCGGCCTCCGCCAGGTGGCGCACCAGCAGCAGGTTGAGCGCCAGGTTCAACGCCATGGCCCAGACGGCCGCGCGCACGGGCGCGCGCGTGCGCTCGCGCGCGTAATGGGCGCGGGCCAGAACGTGAACGAGACAGAACGCCGGCAGTCCGACGCAGTAGAACAGCAGCGCCCCGGAGGTGCGTCGCGTCGCAAGCGCGTCGAAGCGGCCGCGCTCGAAAAGCAGGCGCACCACGCCGCTCGACAGCATCGCGAGGCCGACGGCGGCCGGCGCGGCCAGCAGCAGTACGCCGCGCACGCCGTCCCGCAGCCTGCGCCGGAAGCCGGAGGAGTCTCCGCCCTTCGCGGCGCGCGCGAGCGCCGGAAAGAGAGCGGTGGCGGTCGCTATTCCCACAAGCGCCAGTGGAAACTGAACGAGACGGTCCGCGTAGAACAGCGCGGTGACGCCTCCGGCCTTCCGCACGAAACCGACGACTATGAGACGGTCCGCCAGGACGTTCAACTGGAAGACGGAGACGCCGAGGAGCATCGGCGCCATCAGGCGCCGCACGCGCGAGACCGCGGGATCGGCCCGCAGCGAGACGACCTGCGGCACGCCGACGCGCCGCGCCGAGACGAGCACGAGCAGCAGTTGCGCGCATCCTGCGGCGACCACGACGGCGGCCAGCGTCTCGGCCAGGCGCACGCGTTCGAGCCGCGCCCACAAACCCAGTGTCGCGACGGCCGCGATCCAGAACAGATTGAGCACGACCGGCGCGGCGGCGGGCGCGAAGAAGCGGCCGTGCACGTTCAGCAGCGCGCCGAAGACGGCGACCGTGCAGACCAGCAGCATGTACGGGAACATCGGCGCGAGGAACTGCAACGCGAGTCGCCACTTGAGCGGCCCCACGAGCGGCGCCGCAAGCCACGCGCCCACCGAGCCCGCGGCGGCGATCGCGCCGAGCAACAGCAGCAGGCGTCCCAGCAGCGCGGCGACGAAACCGCGGCGCCTGGACTCCTCGCGCCAGAGACCGGCGTAGACCGGAACCAGCGAGGACGAGAGCGCACCTTCGCCGAAGAAGCGCCGGAAGAGGTTCGGAACGGTGAAGGCCAGCAGAAAACCGTCGTATACGACACCCGCGCCGAAGACCGCGGCCGAGAGAACGTCGCGCGCGAGACCGAGAACGCGGCTGGCCAGCGTGAGACCGCTGACGGTCAGGAAGGCGCGCAGTATGCGCACGACTTTACAACTCCACTATACGGCCTTCGATCGCGTCCTTCCGCTCCGCGAGGAGCCGTTCGAGACGGCGTTTGATGCGTCGCGCGGCGGTGCCGGGATCGGCCGCGGCGCAGATCGCCTCGCCGACGGCGACACGCTCGACGCCGACCGCCGCCAACTCGTCGAGTCTCTCTTCGGTGACGCCGCCGATGGCGAACCAGATTCTGTCGCAGCCCTTCATAATTTCGGCGAGCGCGGGGCCGCGCGCGCGCGCGTGCGACCTGGTCCGGGTCGGATAAAAAGCGCCGACGCCGAAATAGTCCGCCGTCCGCAGACGTCTGCGGAGTTGCGCGGGCGTGTGGACCGTCGCGCCGACCACGCCGGGGAAAAACCTGCGAACCGCGCTTATCGGAAGGTCGCGACGACCGAGATGAACGCCGTCGGCGCCGACGCCGGCCGCGACGTCCGCGCGGTCGTTCACTATAAACAGCGTGCCGCTGCCGGCCAGAATACGTTTTACGGCTTCGGCGGTCCTGTGAACCGTCGCGCCGTCGGCGCCTTTCATGCGTAACTGAAACGCTCCGGCGACGCCGGCGACCGCCCCCGCCACGCGTAACGCTTCCTCGCGCGGGCGCGAACAAACGACGTAGAGACTCGCTTCGCGGAGCGCGGCGAGGCGGCCCACGCGGCCCGCAAACTCCTTCTCCAGCGCGTATGCGGCGAAACGCAACGCCTCGAGTTTCCGGGCGGCCCGCGCGTCGTGCGTCTTCATCGCCTCCTCCAGTGCGCGGAGGGCCTCCTGGGCGCGACGGACGTTGGCGGCGAAAACCGCGGCTTCGCCGGAGCGGCGGTACTCCCCGGAGACGCCTTTTGTGCGGCCGGGGTCGCCCGCGGTGTCGCGCGCCGCAAGCAGCGCGTCGCGATGCGGCGCCAGAAGCGCGCGAAGACGGTGTCGGAGTCGCTTGGCGCGGATGTAGCCGTCCTCGAGCCCCGTAAAACGGAGAATCTCCTCACAGACGCGCAGGCCTTCCGCCGCGCGGTTGCCGCTCGCGTCAATCAGACGCCACATCTTCCGCCTCCGTCGAGATACGTTCGAACAGCACGTCTTCGTCCACGGCGGTGTTCACGCAGCCGTCGCGCAGCAGTTCCACGCCCTGCACCGGCAGCCCGCGTCTGTGGCAGAA
>CAYPNR010000109.1:0-1532 GCA_964412125.1 uncultured Planctomycetota bacterium
GTGCGAGTGGGTTCTCCTGGGCAACAGCGCGCCTCAACTGCAGCGACGCGTCCTGGAGCAGATGGAGTCCGACGCTTTCGTGCTCCTGGACACCATGGACCTCTGGATTCGTACGGAACGCGACGCTCTGAACGATCTTCTGTCGCGTTGCGACATGCTGGTCTTGAACGAGCACGAGGCGGAGATGCTGACCGGAACGAAGAACGTGCCGCGGGCGGCGCGTCTGCTGGCCGGGCGCGGCGCGCGACACGTGGTGGTGAAGAAAGGCTCCCACGGCGTGACGGCGCTGTCCGACGGCCGCTTTCACTGTCTGCCCGCCTATCCGCTGGAGAGAGTGGAGGACCCGACCGGCGCGGGCGACTCGTTCGCGGGAGCGCTGCTCGGCGCGCTGGCGGCGGCCGGCGGGGCGGACGAACGGACGTTGCCCGCGGCGCTGGCGCGCGCGACGGCCGTGGCGAGTCTCTGCTGCGAGGCGGTCGGCGCGGACGCTTTCGCGACCACGGCCGCGGACGCCATAGAGGAGCGTTTCGAGAAACTGAGACGCGTGACCGATTTCTGATGCCGCGACTGCCTCCGCAAACGCGTCTTCATTATTGAGACTGTTGGAGAACGACGATGACCCGGGAGGCGGACCTGCTGTACGCGAAACTGGCCGTGCAGAACGGATTCATGTCGCCGGAGCAGTTGAAGGAATGTATGCGGGTTCTCGGACGAGAGCCGGATTTGTCGTTCGACGATTACGTGTTGAAGAACAACATAATGGCCCGCAAGCAACTGCAGGCGGTCAAAATAGCGCATCGGCGACTCGCGAAGGACCGCGAACGAAAGGAGATGTCCGTCAGCGGCTACGAGATAATCAGTCGGATCGGCGAAGGCGGGCTGGGTGTGGTCTACCGCTCGATGCAGTTATCGATGAATCGCGTGGTGGCGCTCAAAATCCTGCACAGACAGTGGGTCGACGACACCGACTTCCGCAAGCGCTTCCTGCTGGAGGCCAGACTGCTGGGCAAACTCAACCATCCCAATCTCATCACCGTCTACGACGTCGGCAAACAGGACTGGAAGTACTACTTCTCCATGGAACTGGTCGAGGGCCGCACGGCCGAGCAGATGGTGGACCAGGAAGGGCCTATGGATCCGGCTTACGCCACCGACATCGCGATACAGGTGGCCAAGGTGGTCAACTATCTCTGGGAGCACGAGGTGGTCCACTGCGACATAAAGCCGGGCAACATACTCATCTCGAAAGACGACATCGCGAAACTGGGCGACTTCGGCTTCGCGCGTCTCGGCCTGGAGATGGAAAAGGGCAGCGAAGAGACGGTTCTCGGCACGCCGGAGTACATCTCGCCGGAGCAGGCGATGGGGCAGAAAGATTTGGACTTCCGAAGCGACATCTACTCGCTCGGGGTGAGCATATTTCACATGGTGACGGGTCAGCCGCCGTACGACGGTCCCTCGCGGGTGATACTCGCCAGGCACGTTCGCGGCGAGGTTCCGGACCCCCGCGACTTCAACAAGAACATAAGCCG
>CAYPNR010000109.1:1632-5840 GCA_964412125.1 uncultured Planctomycetota bacterium
GGCACGTTCGCGGCGAGGTTCCGGACCCCCGCGACTTCAACAAGAACATAAGCCGCGACCTGGCGCACGTGGTGATGAAGATGATGGCCAAGGAGCGGGAGAAGCGCTACCAGAGCGTCGAGGAACTGATAGAGGCCCTGGCGGTGGCGCGACTCAGCGAGGATCCGAAGGCGAGCGACAGTTTCCTCGGACGAACGGCGATGTTCGCCGCCATAAAGCGCGAAAAAATGGTGACCAGTAAACTCCAGTCGGAGATGGACGCCGCCATCGGCAGCCAGCGTAAGATGAAACTGTTTCTGCTGCTTTTGCTGGCGGTGCTGGTCGTGAGCGTAGTGCTGAACGTCGTATTGCTGCTGCGCGGGTAGCGGCGTCGCAAAAAGAAGCCGCTCGTTACAGAAAAGGTCCTTCTCGAACGTCATATTCTTATAGAAGGCGTAGGAAGAGGAACAGTGATGAAGAAACGACTTCTGCTTCTCCTTCTGCCGACGCTGCTGTGCTCCTGCGGTCCGGGCGGAGTGGCGGCTGTGCTGCTGGCGTTGTCCGGCGGCGGCGACTCCGGCGGCGGCGGCGGAGCCGCGTTCCGCGTCGTCTGGACGCATCCGGCCGGGAACGCCGAGTCGGTGCCGGCCGACACCGTCATACTCGTGGGCTTTTCCGAGCCGGTGGACGGCAGGGACGTGGACCAGGGTCATTTTCTTCTGACCGGCCCCGGCGGCGGTGTCGCGCGATCTGTGGCGCTGGTCGATCTCTGCACGGTCGCGGTCGCGCCGGCCGCCGCGATGGCGGAAGGGAGTCACACTCTCACCGTTCTGCAGACCGTACGCTCTGCGACGGGCGCGCAACTCTCCTCCGACTACCTGGTCCAGTTCGACGTGACGACGGCCGCATGCGCCCCGCGGCTCGTCTACACTACGCCGGCCGACGGGACCAGCGTGCCGCATCACTCCACCGTCACCGTCTATCTCGCCTTCTCCACGGCGATGGACCTGACGAGCCTGCAGTCCGGGGTGGCGATGAGCAACTCCGGCGGCGGCGTCGCGGTCAACGTCACGGGCTCCGGCACGATCTTCACCGTCAGCACCACGGCCCCGCAGTCGCCGGACTCCTATACGCTCACCATAGCGTCGGACGTCCGGGCGCAGAACGGTTTGACGCTCGGCCATCAGGAAAGAATCGACTTTCAGACGGTCGCGCTGGAGCCGACCTACGTCCGCATTCCCCCGCGCGCCGGCTGTCCGGAGAACACCATAAATCTGCAGACGCAGAGCGGCGTGGAGGTCGAGGTCGGACTGCCCGCCGAGGCCGCCAAGGGCGATTTCATACATGTCGTCCTCGACGACGGCGTCTCGTCTCCCGTCTGGTGCGTGCGGCCGCTGACGCCCGGCGCCTACCAGAGAATCGGTCCGATCGACGCCGGCGGCCTCCAGGACGGCGGTCTGACCCTCTCGGCCACCATAGTGCGCTCCGGATGGGAGTCGTCGCAGACCGTCGCGGCGGTGCTGAAGGACACGGCGCCGCCGACGCTGGTGGTGAGCAACCCGGCCGGCTTCGACATAGCGGCGGTCTCCCGCTGGATACATCCGCTGGGCGACATAATGCTGGCGGCCACGCCGGACGAGGACGTCGCGGTGGAGGTCGGTCTGGACGGAAACGGAGTGTACACGGGCCAGTTGACCTCCGGCGTCGAGGCGCAGATATGGCTTTCGCAACTGAAGGCGGCGAAGACGCAGACGGTCGAGGTCAAGGTCACAGACGGCGCGGGCAACGAACGGGACTACTCTTTCGAGTTGCTTCGCGTAGGCGGAGTGGGAGGCGCTCTCTCCGCGGGCGGCGGCAGACTCGACGTCTACGTTCACGACGCCTGCACGCTTTCGCCGATATCCGGCGCGACGGTGACGGCCGGAAGCGGCGACGAAAGTCCGACGTCGACCTCGCAGACCGACAGTGAGGGACACGCGCGTCTCAACGGCGTGAAACCCGATCACCTCGTTTCGTTTTTCGCCGACGGCTACTGTCCGGTCACGATCGCGCCGGTCACGGGCAATCGCGTCTCGGTGCTGCTGATGCCTTCTGCGGGCGTTCAGACGGCGGATCTCACGGTGAACATCCCCTCCGGCAGCGAGCCCGTCGTCGGCCGCGGCGCGTGCAGTCAGAGTATAGTCACCTTCGACGCGAATCCGAACGACGGCACGTGTCGGTTCGGCATAACGCCCGGCCGTCAGTATTCCGCCGCGGTCTGGGGCTCGTATCTGGCCGCGCCGAACTTCCGCGCCTCGGTCGCTACGGCGCGGAAGCCGCTCGGCGAAGGCGGGTCGTTTACGCTTGACCTGCCGGCGCCGGACGCCTCATCGACGCTGCACACCATCGGCTCCTCCGGACAGTTGACTCTGCCGGCGGACGTGCTGCTGCCGCAGTACCAGCAGCCGGTCTGGCGCGGCTCGGTCACCATGCGCCTGCGCTTTCCGAACGAGACCGGCCTGCTCTCGGTGAGTTCGACCTCCTTCAACGATTCCTTCTACACCGGCACCGGCAACTACGCCGCCGCCGACATGGACTACTTCGAAGCGGCACAGGCGACGCACTACGTGCTGCAGGTGCGCTGCATGGACATCCACGGACGCCTCTACACCGCCCGCAAGATCGGACAGAGTCCGCTCGAAGGCGACGTCGACCTCTCCTGCGTCGCCGCGCCGGAGATCTACTCGCCGGCGACGGCCGAGGTCGTCTACGACTCCGCGCCGGCGTTCTCGTGGAGCGACACCACGCCTTCGGGCTTCTACGAAGCGAAGGTCTCCGATCCGCAGTCCGGCCTGAAGTGGTTCTTCGTCACGCGCTCGCCGTCCGTCACCGTGCCGCTCGGCCACGTGCCCGACGGCTTCGCGGACAATCCGTTCGTCGACGGAACGGACCTCGACCTGACGGTCACCGCCTACGACGTCACGCCGGGCGCGGAGTTCGGCTTCTCCGACGCGCGCCTGGACGCGATCGCCGTTTCGACTTCGCGACCGCGTCGCTTTCACTACTTCGACGCGACGGTCGGCAACCTGACGAGGGTCGGCTTCAGTGGACCTCCGCTGACCTCGCCGGGGACGCTCACCGTGCGCGTCTACGATCTGGGCTCGGGACAGCCGGTCTCCGGCGCCGCCGTCTACACCGGCGAGTTTCCCGGACTCGGCCTCCAGTACACCGACGCCAGCGGCGTCGCTCTCCTCCAGGACGTCACCACGCCGGTGAAGGTGACCGTCGCGGCGGCCGGCTATCAGTACTTCACCGTGGACGGCCTCAACGCCTCACATCTCACTCTTCTGCTGGAGCCCGACGGCGGGCGGCTCGGCGACGACTACGTCCTCTACGGCGAGACGGAGGTGGCGACGCCCAACTGGGGATTTGTGGCGATTGCGAAGACTCAGGGCACCTATTTCGTGATCTCCGACAGTTCCGGAAGCGACGACGCGGGACACTCGGCGTACGACCCGTCGGGTCCGGGACCTGTGACGGAGAACTTTTCGTTTCGCGTGCGTGACGCGATTCGGCACTACTACGTTTCCATTCTGGACCCGCGACTGGTGCTGGTGGCCGGCTCGTCCATGCGCGCGGCGGCCGTGGTGGAGGTGAACGCGGATCCGCGACCGTCGGTGGGCGTGCTTCGCTGTCACGACATGGGCTCGGTGGCGCTCGACAGCAACATCTACACGCCGATGGACAACTCGACTCCGCCTTCGACGATGCAGCCGCCGACGTCTTCGGACCTCGTCGTCGATCCCGACAAGTATGCCGCGATCGCGGGCGCAGTGGACTCCGAACTGTTCATCAACGGAATGCAGGTGCTGGGACTCGGTCGTGTGGACTCCGCGGCCGCCACGCCCGCTTTCGGACTCTCGCACATATGGCCTTCGACCACGCACGACTTCTTTTTCCTGATCGCGAGGGCGGGCGGCACGTTCGGCGACGCGGCGAAAGGCGAAACGTGGCGGTCGGAGCGACGCCTGACCGGCCTGTCCGCTTTTCCGCCGGCCTGCAGCGTTTCGCTGCCCGAGGTGCCGCGCATCTCCTATCCGCAGAACACCTCCACGGTCGCCTGGAACCGCCGCGTGCAGTTCACCTACACCGACATCGACTCGACGGCGTATTTCATACTCCGTCTCGAGCCGCAGAGCGGCGGCTCCTGGGCGTGGCAGATACTCGTTCTGCCGGACGGCAGCGGCGCT
>CAYPNR010000110.1:0-5699 GCA_964412125.1 uncultured Planctomycetota bacterium
CGAAAGAGGAACGCGACTCGAGGTTGCTGCGGGAGAAGCGGCTCGTCTTTTACGAGCAGGACGTGGACCGCATCAACCGCATCCTGGAAGAGTTCCAGAAACTGGCGGGCACAAAAGGCAATATTTTGATAGACAAGGACGGTCACCTGATAACCCGTGTCGGAGTGACCGAGAGTTACGATCTTCCGACGGTGAGCGCGTTAGTGGCGGGCTCGTTCGCCGCGACGCGGGAGATGGCGCGCCTGCTCGGCGAGAAAGAGTTTTCGGTTCTCTTCCACCAGGGCGCGCGCGACAACATACAGTTGGCCCTCATCGGCGACAGAACGATCCTGGCGACCATTTTCGACAACAGCACCACGATCGGCATGGTTCGTCTCTACACGAAGGACGCCGCCTCCAAACTCGAAAAAGTCTTCAATGAGATCGCCGGCCGCAAGGAGGAAGTCTTCGGCGGTCAGGAACTCGACGCCGGTTTCGGTGACCAACTCAAAGGAAAACTCGACGATTTCTTCGGTGAGTAGTCAGACGAAGCCGCCCCTGTTGAGGAGTCGAATCATGCGTTTCGTTTCCTGTCTCCTCCTCGTCTTCGCCCTGGCCGCGACGGGCTGTCAGCAGTTGGGCGCCGTCCGCTACGGCCGCGACCTCATCGAGGCCTCCTTCCACTCCGCGTGGTACTGGGAGGAGACCGACGACACCTGGCAGGTGCAACTCTATTTCCTGCCGAGTTTCACTTACTACATCAAGGAAGAGATAGGCGTCGGCGCCGAGACCGGTTTCTTCTGGAGTCACTCGCGTACCGATTACGGCCTGTTCAGCGTGAACACCTATCATTTCGAACTGCCGGTGCTCGGCACCGTAACGTTTCTGTTCAGCGACGTTTCGCGGAAGCCGCAGATTACTCCGTACGTAAAGCCGCTGTTCGGCTTCGTTTACGCGCGCGATAACGTCTCCGGCGATTCCGATTCCGACTTCGCGCCGGTCATCGGCGTCTCGGCCGGCGTGAAAGTGGGACTCTCAAGCGACGTCTGCGCGGACCTTCGTTTCGACATCCGCCACATCGAGTACGACCGCGACTTCGGCGGCAGTCTCGAGAGACTCGGCCTGTTCGCGGGTTTTTCGGTCTTCTTCCGGTGAGTCCGACGGCGTATCGCCGCGTGAGGATGGGCTCGGCAGGATTCGAACCTGCAACCCACGGATTATGAGTCCGCTGCTCTGCCGTTGAGCTACGAGCCCCGGGTCTCACAATATAACGCCGCCTCTTCCGCCGTGCAAGTCCGAGAGCGGTTTCGGAGGCAGGTCCGCTGTTCACTCCCGCTCGACCGGCGCGCCGCGCGGAACGTCGAGTCCGTCGCAGAAGGCGACCGTTCCCTCCACGATCGTGGCCCGCACCCGCAGGTCCGCGTCGAGCAGCGTGACGTCGGCGTCGGCGCCCGGCGCTATTCGGCCCTTGTTCAGACCCATCTCCGCGGCCGGCACCCGCGAGGCCATCGTGACGGCGTCCTCCAGCGGCAGGCCCATACGACGCGTCAGGTTGCGGACGGCGTCGATCATCAGCATCGTCGAGCCGAGGATACGGCCGTCGGCGGCGAGTTTCACCGGCGGCGCCTCCGGCGTGCCCGCCTCCGCGAGAGCGTCGGTTATGAGCGCGATCCGTTCGGCACCTTTCAAGCGGAGCAGCAGTCTGATGAACGGCTCCCGCACGTGCGCGAGATCGGCTATGAGATGGGGGACGACGCGCTCGTCCAGCAGCAGCGCCTCGAGCGCGCGCGGGTCGCGCGCGTTGCGCGCGAACTGAAAAGTGTTGAAGACGTGCGTGGCGGCCGTCGCGCCGGCTTCTATCGCCGCGAGCGTCGTTTCGTAGTCGGCGGTCGTGTGGCCGAGCGCGACGCTCACGCCGCTGCGCCGGCACAGTCGTATCAGGTCGAGGGCGCCGCGCACCTCCGGCGCCAGCGTCACCAGCCGCAGCGGAACGCGGGACGCCTCGCGCAGGCGTTGCAGTTCGGCGGACTCCAGCGGACGCAGTCTCTCCCGCGGCGCCAGACCGCCCATCCGCGCGGGATTCAGATGCGGTCCTTCCAGGTGCGCTCCGAAGGCGGTCGCTCCGCCGTCCGGCCGCTTCGCCGGGATCGCGCGTATCTGCGCCTCCATCGCTTCGGGCTCGGCGGGATAGATCGTCGGCAGAAGCGCGGTCGTGCCGCCTCTGCAGTGCGCGCGAAGCATCCCGTCGACCGCTTCTTCTTCGGCGCTCCATACGGACGCGCCGCCTCCGCCGTGCACGTGCAGGTCGATGAAGCCGGGAACGGCCGTGCAGCCGACCGCTTCCAGCGTCGGCACGCCTGCGGCGCCGATCGCGCCGATCGCCTCGATGCGGTCGTCGTTGATCCATACGACGCCGTTCTCTACCCAGCCCCATTCGGCCAGGACTCTGTCCGCTTTGACGGCCCACATGTCGCTCTCCCGCGGTCGGTGAGGACGCCCGCCGGCGTCGGTTCTCGCCCGCGCTTCCTATTTTACACCAGTGTGACATCCGCGGAGTCGCCCGGTATATGATTTTAAGTGGATTGATACGTTCTGTTGCGGAGGCTCGCGTTGCGAATCGCGGCACTCGTACTGGCGCTTGTGACGCCTGCGGCGCTCCTCGCCGACATAGTCTATCTCAACAACGGTCAGGTGCTGGTCGGGCGCGTGGTCGAGCGCGGCGACGACTACGTCGTCGTGGTGACCGGCGGAGGCATCAAGGCGCTGGTCGAAGTCGAGCGCGTGGAGAAGATAGAGGAAGGAGAGCCGGACGAGATCTACTGGCGGCATCTGAAGGAGACGCCGGAGCGCGACGCGGACGCGCACTACGAATTGGGACTGTGGTGCGAGAAGGTGAAGTTGCCGGAGCGCGCGAAAGAGGAGTTCGAGAAGGCGCTGATACTGGAGCCGGACCACTACGGCGCGCGCAAGAAACTCGGCCTGGACGGGACGGGCGGCGGCGAAAAGACCGTCGTCGTCGAGCCGCCCGCGACGACCGGTCCGCTGCCGGAGGTCGGCGGAGTTCTCGGCCGACTCCTGAAGGATCCGAAGGCCGCGGCCGATCTGCCGGAGGAGGAGCGCAGGGCGCAACGCGAGAGCGCGCTGACGCTGCTTGAGGAGACGCGACGCAGAATGTGTTTCGCGGCCGGCGCGGGAAGACTGGACGGGGCGTCCCGGCGGATGCTTTGCGTCTGGCATCTGCGCTGGCGGACGGAGAGACTGCGGGCGCTGCATGTGCTTTACACCACCGACTGTCGCTCTGCGATTGCGAGGTACGCGGCGCGGGCGGTGGCCGCGTACAACTACTATCGGATTCTGCTGGAGCGGCTCGTCAGGGGCGTCTGCAAACTTTCGAAGCGTGACGCGAAGAGGCGCCTCGAGAAACTCGGCGTCTACCTGCGACGCGAGCGGGCGGTGATCGCGTTGCTTCGCGTGCTCGGCGTGAAGGCCGCGCCCGAGGGGAAGATGCTCGAGGCGATGCTGCGGCTGGCCGCCGGCGACGACAAAGCGGCCTGGAAGACGGCGGAGGGCCTCGGCGGATGGCACTTCCAGGCGTTCATAGAGGTGTTCGCGGCGCGACTCAGGGCGGACAGGAGCGCGTCGAAAAAAGGAGGCTGGAAAGCGACCGTCGGCGAGATCCTGCTGGCCAGATACGTCAACGACTACAGAAGAGCGATGGGAAGGCTGCCGCTTGTGATCGACGGACGTCTGTGTCGCGCGGCGCGCGGGCACGCCCGCGAGATGAGCCGCCTCGGATATTTCGGTCACGTCTCGCCGACTCCGGGCAGGGCCACGCCGCAGGAGCGCGCCGCCGCCTGCGGCTACGACGGAGCGGTGGGCGAGAACATCTTCAAGGGCCGCAAGAAGTCCGCCGGACCGGAAGGCGCGCTCGCAGCCTGGCGCGACTCCACGGGGCATCACAGAAACCTGCTCGGCGGATGGGATCCGCTGATGTGGTCCGAGCCGGACCAGGTACGTGAACTTCTCGGAACGCGATGGCGCTCGTTGGGCGTCGGCGCCGACGGGCGTATGGTCGTCGCCGTCTTCGGCTCGGTCGCTTCTTATTATTTCCCCAAGCGTTGACCGCGGCGCATGTTCCGGGCTAAAATCGCACTTCCCGCGTGAGGAGTTTGTCGTGGCGGACGACCGTTACGCCGTGGTGCTTCGTTTCTTCAGCGACTTCGATCCGGAGGACGAAGGCGCGTTCATCGAGAATCTGCCGCGTTTCATAGCGGAACTGCTCGACGCCGAGCGGGCGTCCGTCTTTCTGCTTTCGGCGGACATGTCGCATCTCAGCGCCGAGGCCGCGCTCGGCGTGGATTCGGCGGGCATCCGCATAGACAAGATGGCGGGTCTGGCCGGCTGGGTCTTCAAGACCGGCGAGTCGCTGTGCGTCGACGACGCCTACGCCGATCCGCGGTTCCTGCCGGAGGTGGACGGACGGACGGGCTTCAAGACGCGCAGCGTGGTCTGCGTGCCGGTGACGCGACGCGACGGCACGCGGATAGGCGTGCTGCAGGCGTTGAACCGACGCGTCGGCGCGTTCGGCCGCGATGAGGAGGCGCTTCTGGAGGCGACCGCCGCTCAGGTCGCGCGGGTCGTTCTGTCCATGCGCCGCTACAGATACCTGCGCGAGGCCACCCGCAGCCTTCGTGAGGAGCACACCAGACTGCTCAACCGGCTTCGTTCCGAGCGCGGCGTCGCCGCCATAGTCGGCGTCTCCGCCGCGGTGCGTCGCCTGCGCGAGACCGTCTTGCAGGTGGCGGCGTCCGACGCCACGGTGGTGGTGACCGGCGAGAGCGGCACCGGCAAGGAACTGGTGGCCAGGGCCCTGCACTACGAAAGCGGCCGCGCCGGAGCCGAGTTCGTCGCCGTCAACTGCGCGGCCGTGCCGCAGACGCTTCTCGAAGCCGAGTTGTTCGGCGTGGAGCGCGGCGCCGCCACGGGCGTCGAGCAGCGCCCGGGCAAGTTCGAACTCGCCGCAGGCGGTACGTTGCTGCTCGACGAGATCGGAGACATGCCCGCCGCCATGCAGGCCAAACTCCTGCGCGTCCTTCAGGAGCGTCGCGTCACACGTATAGGCGCCACGACCGAGACGCCCGTCGACGTGCGCGTGGTCTCCGCCACCAATCGCGACCTGCGTTCGTTGATGGCCTCGGGCGCGTTTCGTGAGGATCTGTTCTGGCGCCTCTGCGTCATAGAGGTTCACGTTCCGCCGCTGCGCGAGCGCCCGGAGGACATACCGGTGCTCGGGCGGCACTTCCTCGCTTCCGCGTGCAAGCGCCTGGCCCGCAGACCGCTCGTGCTCTCCTCGGAGGCGGAACGACTGCTGGCGGCGTTCCACTGGCCCGGCAACGTGCGTCAGTTGCAGAACGAGGTCGAGCGTCTCGCCGTGCTCGTTCGCGGAGACACGGTGCTCCCGGACGATCTTTCCGATTATCTGCGGCACGGCGAGCCGGCCGGGCCGGGCGGCGAGTTGAACCTCGCGCGCGCGCGCGCCGCGCTCGAGCGGCGCCTCATCCGCGAAGCGCTGGCGAAAACGGCCGGCAATCGAACCGCCGCGGCCAGGATGCTCGGCATAAGCAGAGAGGCGCTCCGCCAGAAGATGCGTAAGTTGGGAATGAACGCCGCTCGATGAGCCTCTCTCGACCGCGCCGCGCTCGTCCTACTTCGAGGCCGCC
>CAYPNR010000111.1:0-5156 GCA_964412125.1 uncultured Planctomycetota bacterium
CGGCGGCGGCGGCGTGCCGGGCGCGCCCGGAATTCGAAAATTTGTTGCGGCGGCAAAAGGCGTCGTGTTTTACTGTTGGTGTGCCCCGCCGGAAAGTTTTGGAGGAAGACGCGTGAGGGCCGAAGAACCGTTGGAAGGCGGGACCATAAAATGCACCAGATGCGAAGAGGAGATTCCCGTCACTCCTTTCGAGGAGCGCTTCAACGTCTGTCCCGGCTGCGAGCATCACTACGAAATCTCGGCGCGTCGGCGCGTCCAACTGCTGCTGGACGAAGGAACGTTCGAGGAGATGGCGACGGAGATGGAGCCCGCCGACCCGCTCGGCTTCAAAGGAAGAAAGCCTTACGCGCAGCGGCTGCGCGACTCACAAAAACGAACGTCCATGAAGGACGCCTGTATGGTGGGTCTGGGACGAATGAACGGTCGTGAGGTGGCGTTCGGCGTCACCGATCCCGGCTTCATGCGGGGCTCGATGGGCTCGGTCGTCGGCGAAAAGATAGCCGTTCTCGCGGAGGCGGCGCTCGAGAGACGCGTGCCGATGGTCTTCGTCAGCGGCTCCGGAGGCGGCGCTCGAATGGACGAAGGAATGCTCTCGCTGATGCAGATGGCCAAGACCTCCGCGGCGATAGCGCGACTCAAGCGGGCCGGCGTCCTCTACGTCAGTGTGCTGACGCATCCGACGATGGGCGGCGCCATGGCGTCGTTCGCCGCTCTCGGCGACGTCACGCTCGCCGAGCCCGGCGCGCTGCTCGGCTTCGCAGGTCCCAACGTCATCAAGCAGACCATCAAGACGTCGCTCCCGGACGGATTCCAGCGCAGCGAGTTCCTCGCGCGTAAGGGTTTCGTCGATCGAATAGTCCACAGACTCGAACTGAAAGAGACGATCTCCGCGATAATCGACTACTGCATGCCTCCCTCCGCCGATTGATCGCGCGGATGCGGGGTATAATAATGAAGAGGCGGACGCTCCGCCGGACGTGTAGGAGTGAGTTGATGCGCTCGACGATCGTGGCGGCGCTGGCGGTCGCGCTCTGCGGCCATCTCGTTGCGGAGTCGGAAAACGACATCTTCAAGCGGTACAGGGAGTCGCTTGCGACGCCGTCCGCGAAGGGCATACAGGGCATAAAGGAACGCGCCCTCATCATCTGGGAGTTGAGGAGCCACAAGACCGCGCGGGCCGTCAAACTGCTCCGCAAGGTGATCGCGGAGGACCCGGCGGAGGACCCGCGCATCTACGCCGCCTTCGCCCTCGCCGAGATGGGAACGAAGGAGGCCGTCGACGCGCTTCTGGACGTGCTCGCGGCCGAATCCGCGGGCCGAAGGACGCCGCGCCGCTACTCTTCGCTGTCGGCGCCGGACGAAAACAACTACAAATACTTCCCCGACGCCGTGCACGCCGCGTTGCGCAAGGTGAACGGCGCTCTGCTGCTGGAGCGGTTCGGCGAGACGATAAAGCGCGGCGGCGGAGACGCGGTGACGGTGCTGCGACTGGTCTGCGACATGGGCGTGAAGGGCCTGAGCGAGGCGCTCGGCGTTCTGCTTGCGAAGACGAGCAAGGCTTCTCTGCTGTGCGAGTTGCTGCCGGCGATAGAGATCGGCGGCGACGAGGCTCTGCTGAAGAAGGCGCTCGAGAAGGCCCTGGAGCACAAGGACTGGCGCGTTCGGACGGTCGCCGGCGCGATGCTCGATCATCTCGACGCGGACGCGGCGCTCGCCTACGCGAAGAAACTGCTCGTCGAGAAGCAGTGGCGCGTCCGCTCGGCGGCGGTGGAGGGGCTGAGCGCCGTAAAAGACAAACGCGTCGTCGACCTTCTGGTGGAGACCTATCAGGGAGCCGAAGGCCGCCTGCTCGACGACATACATCGCGCGCTCGTCGTGCTGACCGCACAGAGCATGGGCAACGATCCGCTTGCGTGGCGCGACTGGTGGCTCGCCAATCGCGGGGACTTCAAGTTTCCGGAGAAGCCCGGCGATCCGGACATGCTCGCCGGTGGGAAACGGTCGTCGGAGCCGCGTGTCGAGGCTCCGCACGGCCGCGGACCGAGGACGTTCCTCGCGCCCCGCTACTACGGCATGGAGGTGCGGTCGGCGCACATCTGTTTCGTACTCGACATCTCCGGCTCGATGGAGATGCGGATGAAGGTGGAGATAGACGGCAAGACTTACGAAGGGACCAAACTCGAGATCGCCAAGGGCGAACTGAAGCGCTGCATAGGAGCGCTTCCGAAGAAGTGCTCCTTCAACATCATAGTTTTCGAGACCGGCTATCGAGCGTGGCAGAAGAAGTTGGTGAAGGCGAGCAAAAGCGGCAAGAGCGCCGCGTATCGCTTCATCGAGAGCGTGAAGCCCGGCGGCGACACCAACATATACGATCCGCTGCGCTGCGCGATGAAGGACGAGAGTGTGGACACGATTTATCTGCTGTCGGACGGCTCGCCCAACGCGGGCGCCGTGCCGACGGCCGAAGGCATACTGCGGGAGATACGACGCGTCAATCGCGTGAGTCGGGTGCGCATAAACACGATAGCCTTCGGCGAAGGCGCGGAGGTCGGCTTCCTCAAGGGCCTGGCTCACGCCAACGCGGGTCGTTTCGTGGACAAGCGAGGCCGTGCCCCATGAGTCGCGCGATAGCGCTGGCCAATCAGAAAGGCGGCGTCGGCAAGACCACATGCTGCGTCAATCTCGCGGCCGGACTCGCCGGGGCCGGCAAAAGAGTCCTGCTGGTCGACGTGGACCCGCAGGCGAACGCCTCCATTCATCTCGGCGTCGAAGTTCATCGCCTCGAGCGGACGCTGTACGACGTCCTGGTGAGCGACGCCCCGGCGGACGAGGTGCTCGTGAGAGAGGTTCGCGAGAGACTGGACCTGCTTCCCGCGGGACTCGATCTGTCCGCGGCGGAGGTGGAACTGGCCGGCGAGGTGGGTCGCGAAGCGGTGCTCGCCGGCGCGCTCGACGGCGTGAGGGACGCTTACGATTTCGTACTTTTCGACTGTCCGCCGTCTCTGGGGCTGCTGGCGATAAACGCTTTCTGCGCCTCGCGGGAGGTCTTCATTCCCGTGCAGACGGAGTTTTTCGCGCTCCGGGGCATCAGCAAACTCGTTGAAGTGGTCGCTCTGGTCCGTCGTCGTCTTAATCCCATGCTTCGCGTCACGGGCGTGATCGCGACCATGGTGGACATGCGTACGAATCTCGCGAGGGAGGTTCTGGAGGACGTACGCAACTTCTTCGGCGGACGTGTATTCGAGACGGTGATCCGCGTGAACGTGCGTCTGGCCGAGGCGCCCGGCTTCGGAAAGACCATCTTCGAGTACGATTCCGGCAGTCACGGAGCCGAGGATTTCACCTCCCTCGCGCGGGAGGTTCTCGGGATGCGCGCTCTGTGATTCCCGCCCGCCGGGCGGGCCCCGTGTCCGGCGGACTGTTGATTTACCCCGGCCTTGAGAGTATATTTTACCGGGATGGCACGAGGAGGGCATGGATATGCCGGCTTACACTTACCGCTGCGGCGAATGCGGCAGGGAGTTCGACGTTTTCGTGCTGCGCCGCGGTGGCGAGGTGAAATGCCCGCACTGTGGCTCAAAAGAGGGGCACGAGAGGATATTCAAGCCGTTCAGTCTCGGCAAGGGAGCCAGGGGATGCTCCGGCGGAAGCGGTGGAAGTTGCGCCACGAAGGGATTCACATGAGCCGGTTGTTAGTGGCGTGCGCGGTCTGCGCCGCGGGTTGTGTGACCACCTACGAGGGGACCGCCGACAAAGCCGCCGCGCGGAAGGAAGTCGTGCGCGGCCCGCAGGTGGCGCTCGCCTATCGTATACGCGCGGTCGACGGCGATCCGGAAGTGAAGCGCCGCCTGGAGATGCAGTTGGCGCAGTACATCAAGGCGTTTCACGCTCTTCTGCACTCCGAGAGCGCCGGGCCGCCGAAGGCGCTGCCCTCGTTCTCGCTGCTGGTCCACACCGACGTCGACGGTTGGCGACGCCTGATCGCGGAAGCGAAGCCGGATCTGTCCGAGCCGGACCTGATTCTGCTGACCGGCGGACGCGAGGTGCACATGCTCGCCTCTCGACGCGGCCTGGTGGGTCTCAAGCGTCTCCACACGCGGCTCCATCTCCATCGCTTCTCCGACCGCCTGCCCGCGTGGCTCGAGGAGGGACTGGTGGAGTACTACTCGCGGGCGGTGCTTCAGGGCGGAGGCTTCGGCAAGCCGTTTCTGGGGAAGGAGGACGTCGCCTCGGTGGCGGCCGCCGGGGACGTGGACATGGAAGGTCTTCTCGCGCGGCCGCCGTCCGCCGACCTTACCGAAGGCGAGCGCGCGCTTGCGCTGGGACTCGTGTGGTGGCTTATGCGGGTGAGACTGAAACGCGATCCGACGCTCCGGTTGCGTCTGTTTCAACGCTATTTCGCGCGGGTGGTGAGCGAAGGTCCGGGCGTTTCGCTTTGCGAGGTGATGGGCGTGGACGCGACGCGGATGAAGAGCGAGGTGATCGAGTGGGCGCGAAGGAGGATCTCGTCGCATGAGACGGGGAGTGGAAGGTAAACTCGAACTGAAGGAGATAGGCGGAGACGTTTTTCTTCTTCCGACTCCGAGGATGGAGTTGACCGAGTATCCGCGGAGGGGTTTCGGACGTTCCGAGAAGCCGTTCGAGGTGGAGTTCAAGGAGGAGCGACTGGCGACCACCGTGAGGATGATGGACGCGCCCATCGAGGTGGACGTGGAGCCCGTCACCGTGGAGGAAGCGGCCGTCGGCAGGCCTCCGCCGCCGATCATCGCCGGACAACGCCCGGAACAAAAGGCGGCGACGACGGAGGACGACTCCGACAGCGAGGTACCGCTGGAGCCGCCGACCGAAGAGAACTGGAAGGTGACGATACGACGGCCGTCTGCGGCGGAGCGTGTGGAGCCACGTGCTCCGCGCAGTCGTGTTCCTCTGGCGGTGCTGATTCTGATACTGATCGTGGCGGCGGCGGTCGCCGGCGCCTACTTTGCGGGACTGCCGCCGTTCGCCGGCGCCTCGGGCGGACGCGGCTCGGACGTCCGCGGCGGACCGGCGAGGCCCGGCGGCGGAGCCGGCGGAAGGCCGCCGGCCGGACACGACTCGCGTTTCGAACGCGCCTTTCGCGAGAGGTTCCGTCGACTGCTGGGGGAGTGACTCGTGTT
>CAYPNR010000112.1:0-4999 GCA_964412125.1 uncultured Planctomycetota bacterium
GCGCCCGGAGCGGAACCACCGGCCGAGCAGCCGCCGACCTCGTGAGCGGCGCCCCGACGGCGACGAGACGAGAAGCCCGGCCCGCGCGGGCGTTCCTCGTGCGGATCCTTTTACTCGGAGAGGCGCGTTGGGGAGTCATTTCGACGAACTTCTCTCGGCGATAGAGCAGAAGAGCGCCCGCGTGGCGGTGATAGGCTGCGGCTACGTCGGCCTGCCGCTTGCGCTCGCGGTCCGGCGCGCGGGCTATCACGTCTACGCCGTCGACACGGACCCCGAAAAGGTCGCGTCGCTGGAGCGGGGGCGCTCGTACGTGGCCGGCGTCGGCGACGACGAGTTGGACGCGGCGGTCCGCAGCGGACGGTTCGTCGCAAAGGACTACAGCATGAACATGGGCGAGGCGGACGTGATCGCGATATGCGTACCGACGCCTCTGGGCCCCTACGGCGAGCCGGACCTCAGCGCGATCGTCCGGACGGGGGAGCGGATAGCCGAGTATCTGCGGAGCGGCCAACTGATCATACTGGAGTCGACCACCTATCCCGGCACGACCGAGGAGGTGCTCCGTCCCGTACTGGAGAAGAAGCGTCTCCGCTGCGGCGTCGATTACTTTCTCGCCTACTCTCCGCACAGGGACGATCCCGGGCACGCCGAGCGGACGGTTCGCAAGACGCCGAAGGTGGTCGGCGGTCTCGACGGACCATCCGGCGATCTCGCCGAAGCGTTCTACGAGCGGGTGGTGACGCGCGTCGTCCGCACGACGGACGCCCGCACCGCCGAGGCCGTGAAGATACTCGAAAACGTCTATCGCGCCGTCAACATAGCGCTGGTCAACGAGTTGAAGACGGTCTTCCACCGTCTCGGCATAGACACGTGGGAGGTGGTGGAGGCGGCCGCCACCAAACCGTTCGGCTATCAACCTTTCTACCCGGGCCCCGGCTTCGGCGGCCACTGCATTCCCGTGGATCCTTTCTACATGTCGCATCGCGCGCGACAGGTCGGCGCAGACCTGCGCTTCGTCGAACTGGCGGGCGAGGTCAATCGCGCGATGCCCGAATGGGTGGTCTCGCGACTGCTGGAGGAGGCCACGCGACGCGGCGTGCGTCTCGCCGGCTCCAAAGTGCTGCTGATCGGCGTCGCTTACAAGCCGAACACCGCCGACACACGTGAGTCTCCCGCTTTTCCGATCATGCGTCGCCTTCGCGCGCTTTCCGTCCAGCCGGTCTACCACGATCCGCACGTGCCGCGTGTGGGTCGTCTGCGCCACTATCCGGAGTTTTTCGGCATGCAGTCGGCGCCGCTCACGTCGACGACGATCTCCGAGTGCGCCGCCTGTCTGATAATCACCGATCACGCGGATGTCGATTACGCGTCGCTCAACAAACACTCGCGTCTGGTGATAGACACCCGCGGCGTCATGCGCCGCCTCGGTATCGTCAGTCCGCACATCGCCTCCGCTTGAGACCCGACGGAGCCGCAATCGTCGCTCGAGCGGCACTTTCCCGCCGCGATGACTCCGTTTACGTTGAACAAATCCCCCCGATGTGCTACATTTATTGCGGGAGCGAGGAACCTTTAAGCCGACGTGGAGGAAGAGAGAATGGCCGAGCAGGTATACCAGTTCGAGAAGAACAGGACCCAGTCCGTCGTCGCCTCCGTCTCGGAGTACCGAGGCAGCAAGCGGATAGACATCAGAATCTGGTTCCGGGACGACGACGACAAACTACAGCCCACGCGACAGGGCGTCTCGGTGCCCGTGGAGAGGTTTCACGAAGTGAAGAAGATGGTTCTCGCCCTGGAAGAGTACCTCACCGAAAAGGGCATACTGGAGCCGGAAAAGGAGTCCCCCGGCGGCGGCTCGGACATAGACTCGCCGTATTGATCGTCGGGCGTCCCCGTCCGCCGAGAAAAGAGGCGCGTGCCGCGAGTGACCGGGGCGCTAAGGCGTCTCGTCCGCGAACGCCGCCGCCACGGCGTCCGCCAGGGCGGACAACTGTCGGTCGAACACGCAGAACATGTCCAGCACCAGTGTGTTTTCGCGAACGCGGGAGAAGACGGCCGGCTCGCCGAGGCGCAGGCGTCGTGCGAGGCGCTCCTCCGAGCCGTCCTCCACGACTATCTCCACGGCGAAGGACGGAAGGCGGACCTCCGGCATCGTACCGCCGCCGACCTCGGCCTGCGACGGTTTGACTTCCGCGGCCACCCCGCGCGCGCGCAGGCGTCGCGCGAGGCGCCGCGCGCGTCGCGCCGCCGCCTTCGGCGACTGGCGGATCAGGGAGAGCGTCGCGAACGCATCCTCGGCGCCCGCCAGGTACAGCACCGCCGCGCGCTCCAGTATCGCTATCTTCAACTTGTCGAGACGACAGGCGCGGTATAGAGGATTGCGATTGATCCGCTCCACCAGGGCCCTGCGTCCGAGAATGATGCCGGCCTGGCAGGCGCCGAACAGTTTGTCGCCGCTGAAGGTCAGAAGAGACGGACCGGCCTCCAGCGCGCGCCACACCGTCGGCTCGCCCACATCGGAGACCGCTCCGGAGCCGAGATCATAGATGAGCGGCAGTCCCGTTCCCTCCGCCAACTCGGCGAGCGCGCGAAGCGGAACGTCTTCGGTGTAGCCGCTCATGCGGTAGTTGGAGGGATGCACTTTCAGCAGCGCCGCCGTGGAGGTGGTCATCGCCCGCTCGTAATCGGAAAGATACGTGCGGTTGGTGGTGCCCACCTCCACCAGTCGCACGCCGGCGGCCGCGATTATCTCCGGCAGCCGGAACGAGCCGCCTATCTCCACCAACTCGCCTCGACTGACGATCACCTCGCCGCCGGAGGCCAGCGTCGCCAGCGCCAGCATGACCGCCGCGGCGTCGTTGTTGACGGCCAGCGCCGCCTCCACGTCGAACAGCCGCACCAGAAGCGACGCTAAGTGCCCTATCCTGTTCGTCCGCTTTCCGGTTTGCCGGTCCACTTCGAGCACACAGTAGCCGTCGGCCAGCGCGCATATCTCCTCGACCACGCCCGGCGGAAGAGGACTTCTGCCGAGACCGGTGTGCAGGACCGTGCCGGTGGCGTTCACGGCGGAGACGACGGAGGGCGCGAGCGCCCGGGCCGCCGTCCGCTCCGCCCGCTCGAGCAGCGTTTCGGCGTCCGGCGGCGGCGCGCCCGCGCGCACGTCCGCGCGCGCCCGCTCGAGCACCTCTCTCAGCAGCGCGGCGACCACGGGTCTGCTCCAGCGCGACAGCAGTCCGCCCGCGCGCTCCAGAAGCGCGTCCATCCGCGGCAGTCTTCGCAAGGACTCCTCTCCCACGACTCATTCCTCCCGGCATCGGAGCGCGATCAAACAACGCGGGGCCCGCACCGCAAGGTTCGGACCCCGTCGTTCGTTTCGTCTCGTCGTTCGTCCGACTCAGAACGCCACCCAGGTCAGGCACACCCGCAGGCGCCACTTGCCGTAGTCGTCTATGCCCATGTACTTGCCGCCGTAGTAGCGGCCGTAGTCGTGCTTCTCCACGAAAGCGGAAAGGCGAACGTACCATTTTATGTCCCAGTTCACGCCGAGACCGTAGATCACGGCGGGACGGTGTCGACTGCCGGTCGCGGCCTCCATGTGGTAGTTTCCACCGTGGTTGTAGTAGTCCCAGTAGCCGACCACCTGCAGGCCGAAGTGACGCCGCTTGCTCAGAAACGGACACGGCACCTTCTTCGGGTCGATGCTCTTGTCTATCATCAGCCAGTAGGCCATTTCAAGATAGGCGCCTTCCGTCCGGCGGTTCTTCTCCTCGACCCACACCCACATCACGGGAGCCGGTCCGACCGGGTCCTCGTAGACAAGGCTGTCGACCGACTGAAAGTACTCGAAGAACGCGCAGAAGTGGCTGGTGTTGACCTTGAAGTCGAGACAGAAACGGTCGCGATCGGTGTGGTCCGGCTGCGGCGGCCCGTAGGAACTGTAGTAACTCGGGCGCGCGCGCGGGCCGGCGCTCTGCGAGGAGAGGCCGAACTCGACGCCGTCGACCTTCTCCTTGGGAAAGAGTTTCTTGATCAACTTCTCCAGAAGTTTGTACTTCGGCTTCACCACCAGCCTCAGTCCCCAGGCCTTGCGCTCGTTGCTGTCGTGCGTCACGTTCATCCGCTCGCCGTTGACGCAGTAGCCCCAGTACTTGAAGAGGAAGCCGAACTTCTGAATCCTGCCGTAGGCCATCACTCCGATGTCACGGAAGGAAGCGCCGTCGTCGAACACCGCGAGCGCGGTCTGACTGTAACGCATCGCCAGCAGGTCGGTGGGCGTCCGCGCCTGCTGGCGCACGCCGAAGGGCACCAGAAACTGGCCGACCCTGACCTTCAAGTAATTCTGATATTTCTCGATGGGATCGATTTCGAACCAGAAGTCGTGGACGACGCAGCCGCAGTAGACGCCGGGCGGCGCCCAGGGCGGCGGCTCCTTGACGAAGTTCAGCAGCACGAAAGCCCTGGTGTTCTTGTACTCCCCGGCCGCGTACAGATACGCCCACGGCATGTGAAAACGCGACTCCGTGTTCGTCTCCACCGCGCTGGGGTTCCACGGCATCGAGGACTGATAGACGTCCATGTCGATTCGCCCGTGCACCGGCCAGACGGGCATCCGGTTGCCCGTGGAGCCGTCGAAACAGGTTACGCCGGCGAAGTGGACGTCGAGATGGAGTCCCTCAAGCAACGCGCCGTCCTGTTTCTGAACGGCGTCCGCGTCGGCTCCGTCGAACAACCAGCCCGCGAGTCCGTCTCCCGCGAAGGCGGTCGCTCCGACGATCAGAACCGCCATCACGGCGAATGCTCTCAGCACACTTCCGTCCCCCAAAACGGTCTCTTCTCAACTATCGGCTCTCACGGCCGCGGTCCCCGGCGTCCCGCGCCGGGCGGACTCGCGTCGTCTTTGTTTCCGAAGCGCGTAAGAGTGGGCGATGGTGGACTCGAACCACCGACCTCTTGCTTGTCGAGCAAGCGCTCTAACCAACTGAGCTAATCGCCCCGACGG
>CAYPNR010000113.1:0-4996 GCA_964412125.1 uncultured Planctomycetota bacterium
CGCCGACGGTCGGAACGAAGGCGCGCGCAAGCGCCAGAGCCGCGACGATCAGCGCAGCAAACGCGACGACGACGACGATCTGCGTCCTCAAAACCGCTTCCTCCCACAGCCCTCTAAAATATAACGGCCGCGACGGGAATGTCGAATCCGCCCCCGGCGCGCCGACTCGCTCACTTGCCGCCCTTCCTGGCGGAGTAGTCCTTCACGCGTTTCTGGAGCGAGACCGGATCCTTGGAGCGCTCCATCATGTCCTGATAGCGGATTCTGCCGCCGACGAACAACGCGAACAGATGATCGTCGAGAAGCGTCATTCCGTCTTTCTTGCCGGTGACTATCGCGTTGGGGATCTGGAAGGTCTTGTTCTCGCGGATGAGATTGGCTATGGCGGGGGTGGTCACCATTATCTCGAAAGCGGCGATGCGACCCTTTTTATCGGCGCGCGGCAGGAGCGTCTGCGACAGGACCGCCAGAAGCGCGGTCGACAACTGCGCGCGCACCTGCTCCTGCTGGTGCACCGGAAAAGCGTCGATGATGCGATCGACGGTCTCCGCGGCGCCTATCGTGTGAAGCGTCGCGAAAACGAGATGGCCGGTCTCGGCCGCCGTGATGGCCGCCTGCATCGTCTCAAGGTCGCGCATCTCGCCGATCAGTATCACGTCCGGGTCCATTCGCAGCACCCGCCGCAGCGCCTCGGAAAAGCCGGTCACGTCCACGCCCACCTCGCGCTGCGTCACCAGCGACTTCTTGTGCGTGTGATAGTACTCGATCGGGTCCTCTATCGTGACGATGTGGCGGTCGAGATTCGAGTTGATGAAGTCCACCATGGTCGCGAGCGTCGTCGTCTTGCCGGAGCCGGTCGGCCCGGTCACGAGAAAGAGTCCGCGCGGCTTGAGCAGCAGATTCTTTATCTGCTGCTGCAGTCCGATCTCCTCGAAGGACATGAAACGCGACGGCAGGATACGCAAGGCGATGCCGACGTAGCCGCGCTGGCGATAGACGGAGACGCGGAAACGCGCCCTGTCGCCGTAGGTGAAGCCGAAGTCCGTGGTTCCCTTCTCGCCGAGTTCCTCCTGACAGCGATCGGAGGTGACCGCCTTCATCATGGAGGTGACGTCCTCCGGCGTGAGAGGCGGCGATTCGAGTCGTCTGAGACGACCATGAACGCGGAAGACCGGCGGAGAGCCCACGGTCAGATGCAGGTCGGAGGCTCCCTGACCGACGGCGACTTCGAGAAGGCGTTCTATCTGCATCGCTCATCGCCTCAAAACGTTTGGAGGTCGTGCGCGACGCGCCGACTATCCCACGAACTCCTGCGCGGCGGTGACGCGCAGCACTTCCGCAAGCGAAGTGGTGCCCGCCATGGCCTTTCTGACCGCGTCCTCCTGCAGCGAGACCATGCCCGCGGCCTGCGCGGCCTTGCGTATCTCCGGAGCGGGTTTTCTGTCGAAGGTCATCTGCCGCAGCGCGGAGTCGAGGATCATCATCTCGAAGATACCAATACGGCCGCGATAGCCGCGATAGCCGCATTCGGGACAGCCGACGGCGCGGAAGAAAGTGACGCCTTCGGCCTGCTGAGGAGAGATGTTGCAGGCCGCCAGTTCGGAGCGCGGCGGGTCGTGAGGCTCCCTGCAATGCGTGCACAGCACCCGCACGAGCCTCTGCGCCATGACGCCGATTATGGCCGAAGCGACGAGAAACGGCTTGACGCCGAGGTCTATCAGTCGCGGCAGAGCGCTGGGCGCGTCGTTGGTGTGAAGCGTGGAGAACACCAGGTGTCCGGTCAGAGCGGCCTGTATCGCGGTGTCGGCGGTCTCACGGTCACGAATCTCACCGACGAGGATGATGTTCGGCGCCTGTCGGAGCATGGCGCGGATTATGCGCGAGAAGTCCAGACCCACCTTGCGGTTGACCTGGCACTGGTTTATGCCGGGCAGGTGGTACTCGATGGGGTCCTCGGCGGTGATTATCTTCACGTCCGAGCGGTTCAGTTCGCTCAAGACGGCGTAAAGCGTGGTGGTCTTGCCGGAGCCGGTCGGCCCGGTCACCAGGAAGATGCCGTTGGGCCGCTTTATGAGTTTGGTGAACCTCTTGTAGTCGTCCTCGTGGAAACCGAGTTTGCCGAGGGACATCAAACCCTTCTCGCGGTCCAGGATGCGGATGACCACCGACTCGCCCCAGGTCGCGGGCACCACCGAGACACGGAGGTCGAGATCGCGACCGAACATTCTGAGTTTGATACTGCCGTCCTGGGGTCTGCGTTTTTCGGCCATATCGAGTTTGGCCATGATTTTGATACGCGAGACGATGGCGCCCTGCAGCCGCTTCGGCGGCGCCTCCTGCTCGATACAGAGTCCGTCCACACGGTATCTGACGCGTAACTTCTTCTCGAACGGCTCGATATGGATGTCCGAGGCGCGTTGCTTCACCGCCTCCGCTATGAGGGTGTTGACCAGTTTGATCACCGGAGCGTCGTCCGCGTCCACGTCGCTGTCGACCATCGCTTCCGCCTCTTCGCGACGAAGGCCCACCTCGTCGAGTTCCTCTCCGGCGTCCGCCGCCATTCGCTCGGCCTCCGTCGTTTCCTCGCCGATGCCGTAGTAGTCGCGCAGCGCCGAGGCGATCGCGTCCTCCGTCGCCAGTACGCACTCCACCTCCTTGTTGAGGATGAAGCGCACGTTGTCGATCGTTTCGAAATCGAGCGGATCGGATATGGCGACGGTGACCACCCGTTCTTTGCTCTGTATGGGAATCACTCTGTGCTCGGCGGCGACCTCAGGCTGGATGACCGCGACGATCTCTTCCGGCACCTGAATGGAGTCGAGATCGATATAGGGCATACGAAACTGTTTGGCGAGCGCCTGCGCGACCTGCTGCTGAGTGGCGTATCCGAGGCGGATGAGCGCCTCGCCTATCTTGCAGCCCTCCCTTTTCTGAAACTCAAGCGCCTCCTCGACCTGCTCGAACGTGACGACACCCATCTCCTGGAGGATGGCGCCGAGCGGCACCCTCTTCATCGCCCGATCTCCAACCTCGCCCGCAAAAGGTTATACCTCGACAGGCGGCGCCTGTCAAGCGGCGCGACGCGACCGCCCGCCGGGACGCCTCCAAAAAAAGAGGCTCCGCCGCCCGGCGGAGCCTCGCGTCCGCGCCGTCATCCGCATCGAGTCGCGTTACTTCTTCTTGCCGCCCTTGATCGGAATCTCTTTGCGCTTCTTCGCGGCCGCCTTCTTCAGCGTCACCTTCAGAAGTCCGTCCTCGAAAACGGCCGCCACCGCTTCGGGATCGACCTCCTCGGCGAGACGGATGGTGCGCGAGAACGAGCCGAACGCGCGCTCACGATAGTGAACCTTCCTTTCTGTGTCCTCCTTCTCGACCTCTTCTTTCTTCTCGCCGGTTATCGTCAGAAGCGCGCCGTCCAACTCCACTTTCACGTCGTCGGGCTTGATGCCCGGCAGTTCCGCGGTCACCACCATCGCGTCGCCTTTCTCCTCGACGTCGAGCGCGGGGAAGCGCATCTCCAGCATCTTCTCGGAGAAGACGCGACTCGGCAGGAACGCATCCATCATGCGTTCCATGGTCTTGAGCGGATCCCAATCTCCCCAGCGAACCAGCGCCATCGCTACATCCTCCAAAAAGCCGGTTCCGGCGATCCGCTCTTCGGATGAGCAAAACCTGTGCCACCGTCGGAATGCACGCTTTCGACGCGATCGGGACGAAGAGGCGGTGTCATTCTGACTCCGAGCCGCCTTCGGAGCGTGTCACTATTGCAACGACCTCCCCCTGCGCGTCTCTGAGAGCCACGGCGAGTCCCCTGACGAGGTTGACCGAGACGGCCCGCGTGAAGGGATTGAGCGGCACGACACGCGTGTCGGCGAAGAACGCCGCGGTCTTGCGTTTCATTTTGACGACCTTCTCCGCCGCCGCCTCTACGGCTTTCTCCCAGCCCTCCCCGCCCGCGCGCACGCGCGCGAGGACTCCTTTGTAGTCTCCGTCGTCGACCGCCACCTTCGGATGCGGACCGTCCCGGTATCCCTCGACGACGACGACGTCGGAGAGCACCTCCAGCAGGGCGATAAGAGCGTCCGGGTCGACCGGATCCGAGAAGAGGAACGAGCCTTGCGGTCCGGCGAAGCATGATAGAGCGGCGCCCGCGGCCTTCAGACGCGCGGAGTCCTTGGCGGCGGGATCGAGTGAGGCGGCCGATTGCGATTTTTTAAGCGCGGAGACCTTCAAGCCGCGTCGGACCAGCGCGCCGATCAGCGCCTCCGCGACACGTGTTTTGCCGCTCTCCTTGCTTCCGACCACGCAGACCACCGCCATCTTGAAACTCCTAATTCGAGACGATTTCAGAGCCATTATAAGCCGCGGAGGCTTTCGAGCGAGTCCGCCGACGCCAAAGTCGACGCGCGGCGGAGCCGTTCAGACCTGCTCGGCCGTCTGTTCGGTCTCCGTCGGCTTTTCGCTGGAGCGCTCCCCGGCGGGAGGCGGCTCCTCGACGCGCTTCCGCGCGCCGGCCCTTCCGCGTCTCTTTCGTGTGCGTTTCGTTTTCCTGTCGCGCGAGACTATACGCTCCTTGACGCGAGTGGCCTTGCCGACGCGATCGCGAAGGTAGTAGAGACGCGCGCGACGCACCAGTCCGTGACGCTCCACTTCGACTCCGACGAGGTTCGGCGAGTGAAGCGGAAAGACGCGTTCGACGCCCTCGTCGGCGACCATTTTACGAACGGTGAAGGTTTCTCTCAGGCCGCCGCCGCTGCGGCGGATGACCGTTCCTCTGAACGGCTGGACTCTTTCCTTACCGGCCTCGCGGGTACGATAGTGCACGACCACGGTATCGCCGACGTTGAAGTCGAACTTTTTATCCGAGAGGTATCGCGTCTCGAAAGCGCGTATTTTGTCCTGCGACACGGCTGACTCCTTCCTGGATCGGCGGAGATGATATGGAGGGAAGCGGCTACAGTCAAGCAGAATCGGAGAAGGCGACGCGAATCACCGC
>CAYPNR010000114.1:0-1579 GCA_964412125.1 uncultured Planctomycetota bacterium
GAGAGGCTGACCGCAGGTGTGAGGAACCTTCTTCCCCCCATCGGGAGGAACATATCCGAAGTCTTCCTTTCAGGAGAGAACAAGAGACTTATGAAGGCGGTCGAGCCGATGCTCGAGGAACTCGGATTCGAACTCGTTCTTGAGCCGGAGAGATACGCTTTCCAGATGAAACTGAGCGGAAAACGAGTGATTCCCTTCGAGCCTTATCAGGTCTCCGACACATTCAAGCGTATGCTCTTCCACCTCGCGGCGGTCCTCACGAACGACGATTCGGTGGTCGCTCTGGAAGAACCCGAAGCACATGCGTTTCCCGAATATCTGGTGACACTTTCCGAACAGATAGCCCTATCGAACAACCAGTTCTTCATCACGACACACAGCCCCGAAGTCATCTATACACTTGCCACAAAAGCGGAGGAAGTGAGGAAAGGCGATTTCAGTTGCTTCCTCGTCTCCTTCTCCAGGAAAGAGAGAAGAACGCGTCTGAAGAAACTGGACAGCGGTACCGTCCGTGACTATGCGACCAGCATACTGGCCAATCTCGATGATTTCATGGAAGAGGAGTAGTTTTGAAGATATTCGTTGAGAGCAAATACGCCAAAATGGTCCTCAAAGTGCTGGGGCTGCCTGAAGCCGTTCTAACACGAGGGCACGGCAAGGAAGATGTGATAAAGAAAATCATCGACTGCGAAGGCGAGATGGGAATGATAGACGCCGACCCTGAACACGACGAGCCGCGCCCCCTCGGAGAATTCGAAAAGGTCAAAGAGTGTCCCGAGAAGAACGAACTCAGGAAAATGAAACGAAAAACGAAGTTTTTGGTCGTGGTCGTTCCTTGTCTCAGGGAGTGGCTCGCCTATACGCTGACCCGCCGTTACGGGAAGTCTCCCGAAGACTTCGGACTACCGAATGAACCTGGCAGGTTGAAGAAGGTTGTCGGACGGCCATCGGGTCGCCGCGCACTTGCAAAATGTGCGGAATGGCTCAAGGAACAGGCAAAAGAAATACAAAACCTCAAAGAATGCCTGGAATGCCTGCATCGGGATTGAATCACCCGAACCCCGTGCCGAACAACCGCCGCGTGCTCGTGTGCGCTATGGTTCGTCGTTCACGAAAAACTCCGCCCTCGACACAAAACGAGTATCGCGTCCGAGTGCCGTCGGCGTCTCGAAGGAGGTGTGCTCCGCCCCGCCTCGATCACGTTCCTCTCTTCGGGCCTCGTCGGCCGGCCCCTCACGCTTCAATGCCTTTTCCGAACAGCGTTACGGTATGCTCTTGATCGAACTCTCCGGCACCGCGACGAAATTTCTGAACCTTTCTTTTTTCCCGTTCGAGTATGTCCTCAAAACGTCCAGCGGCACGCCCGCAGGTATCAACTTCCAGATATGGTTGTTCTCGTTATACGAGTTGATGTGATTTATCAACAAATCCTTCGGTATGTCGTCAATTCTGCCCAGTTTCTCGTATCTGTCGAAGGTCCCCGCAGGATATACGAAAAGGTCGTCTCCATCCTTCTCGAACTCGATATCTACTTTCGCCGCGTCGAAGACGACCCATACCTTGTAGGATTTCCCACCTT
>CAYPNR010000114.1:1589-4993 GCA_964412125.1 uncultured Planctomycetota bacterium
GGCTTGCCGTCCACATCCACCACCACATCGTAAACGCCCGCCTCGATTTCCCCGCCGATGTCCCACTTGAAATCCATCTCCACCGTCTTTCCCGTTTCCACCGACTTGAAGGCCTTCGGATACACTATCCCCGCCGTCTCCCCTCTCGTCCACTCGCTGTAGAACACCACTTCCGCCCTTGATCCCAGGGCGGGATCGTTTTCTTTCGCCACCCTGACGCGGCCTTTCCAGTACTTCCCAAAATCCACACCCGCGTCATAGACCCTTTTCGGCGTCTTTTCCGGCCCCGGCTCAGGGACAGAGGCGCATCCCGTAAAAGCAACAGCGAAAAGCAATACGACACCCGCGTTCAAACCCTTTCTCATTTCGGTCCTCCTCAACGGCTTTGCTGCGCAATCAAGGATAGCAACGCGGGAAGCGAAGTCGAGAGAAAAAGCGCGGCGTTCGAAAGGGGACAGGATGTTTGAAAAAAGACGCCGTGCGGGCCGTCCGGAATGCAGGACTTTCAGGGAAACGCGGCGCGGCGGGGCGGGCATCCCGCCGTTACCCCTTGACGGGGCCGACGCGCTCCGCTACCCTGTCGGCCGGTCCGAGCGTTGGAGGAAACCGATTGGCGCAGAAAGTCGTCATAGTCGAGTCGCCGGCCAAGGCGCGCACCATCAACAGATTCCTCGGCGACGGCTGGCGCGTCTGCGCCTCCGTCGGTCACGTCCGCGACCTGCCCAAACGTGAGTTCGGCGTGGACACCGAAGACGGCTTCCGTCCGAAATACGTGCTCATACCGGGCCGCCGCAAGACGGTCGCGTTCCTCAAAAAGGCCGTCAAGGACGCCGAAGCGGTCTATCTCGCCACCGACATGGACCGCGAAGGCGAGGCGATCGCCTGGCATATAAAAGAAACCCTCAAGATCCCCGACGATAAGTGCTTCCGCGTCACCTTCACCGAAATAACATCGAGAGCCATCAAGAACGCTTTCGCCTCGCCGGGCGAGATATCCATGAGCAAGGTCTTCGCGCAGCAGGCCCGTCGCATACTCGACCGCATCGTCGGCTATCGTCTGAGCCCGTTTCTGTGGAAGCGTTTCTTTCCCGGCCTCTCCGCCGGACGCGTCCAGTCGGTGGCGCTCCGGCTCGTGGTGGAACGCGAGCGCGAGATCGGCGAGTTCGAGTCGCGTCTCTACTGGCTCGTTCACGCGCGTATAGAGACACCGAAAGGTGAATCATTCGACGCGGACGTCGTCAACGAAGATGGAAAGGCACTGCGTTTCGAGAGCGAGACGGAGGCGCTGGAGGTGGCGGAGAAGTTACGCGGCGCGACGGCGCAGGTGACCGGCTTCGAGAGAAAGGAACGGGAGCAGACGCCGTTTCCGCCGCACACCACGGCGACCCTGCAACGCGAGATGGCCGCGTCCCGCAACATGAGTCCTTCCGAGACGATGCGTCACGCTCAATCGCTCTACGAAGGCGTCGAGACCGGCGGCCGCGGAAGACGCGGTCTCATCACCTATCACAGAACCGACAGCGTACGCGTGGCCGAGCCCGCCCTGGCCGCCGCGCGTCGCCATCTCAAGGAGGTCTTCGGCGAGCGTTACCTGCCCGCGCGCGCGCGACGCTTCAAAATCGCGCCCGGCGCGCAGGCCGCGCACGAGGCCATACGGCCCACAGACGTCTCTCTCACGCCGGAGGAGGCGAAAAAGCATCTCAAGAAAAGACAGGCTCTCGTCTACGAAGCGGTCTGGCGCAGGTTCGTCGCGTCGCAGACGGCGCTGCCGCTCTACGAGGAGACCACTCTGAGCATGACCTGCGAAGGTCGTCTGCTGCGCGCCTTCCGCAGAACGCTGGCCTTCGACGGATATCTCAAGATATACGGTCGGCCGCTGTCGACCGACGACTCGCTGTTGCCGGAGGCGGCGCCCGGCGATACGCTCGGAATCGCCGGGACGGAGGTCGAACAACGTCAGACGGAGCCGCCGCCGCGCTACACCGAGTCGTCGCTGGTGAAGACGCTGGAAAAAGAAGGCATCGGCAGACCTTCCACATACGCCGGGATAATCGAGACGCTCTACGATCGCCGTTACATGCTGAAGCGCAAGGCGCGGCTCTACTCGACCGAACTCGGCGAGCGCGTCGCGCGGCTGCTGGTCGACTGCTTTCCCAACGTGATGGACGTCGGTTTCACACGCAAGGTCGAGGAGCGACTCGATCGGATCGAGGGAGGCGAGGAAGACTGGCGCGGGGTGCTGCACGAGTTCAACAGAACGTTCGAGGCGGAGTTGGAGGCCGCCGTCAAGAAGCCGGCCGCGGCGGAGCGCAAGTGTCCGGAATGCGGGCGGCCGCTGCTGTTGCGCTACAGTCGCGGCAAACCGTTCTGGGGATGCAGCGGCTACGACGAAAAGGACGAAAACGGCGAGCGCGCGTGCCGCTACAGAGAGTCCGTCGGCAAAAAGAAGCCCGTCATCAGGACGGGACGCAAATGCGAGCGCTGCGGAAGCGAACTGCTCATACGCTGGGGAAGGTTCGGACCGTTTCTGGCGTGCTCCGGATTTCCGAAGTGCAGGTTCTCCGGCAATCTCTCCGCCGCCGAGAAACGCGAACTGAAGAAGAGGGCCGAAGAGGGGGAGGACGAGTCATGAGGAGACTGACGCTCATACCGCTGCTGGCGGCGCTGTTGCTTCCGGCCGCGGCCGCGGCCGGCTCGAAGATCAAGGAGGTCAAGAAAGCGCTCAGAAAGTCCTCTTCCTCGTCCACCTCCGGCGGCGACGCGGGCGACATAGCGGAGGCGATCTACATATTCATCTACTACTTCGACTACTGCATCTTCTCCGACAACGGCTTTCGTTATCCGCCGCATCCGTACTTCGAGGGCCACAACGGCTACATAACCGCCCCGCCGGAGGAGGCCGAATTCTCGCCCGCGGCGCGGCCCTTCGCCTTCTCCGCCGTGTTCTCCTATACCTCCGTGGACGCAAACACCTACGGCCTGCGGGCGACCGCGCGGCTGCGCCTGCCGGCAGGTTCCTCCTTCTTCGTCTCCTACACCCGTTTCGAGGAGTACGTGCCCCATCAGGGCTACGATCACTTCAACTTCATGAACGTCCTGCACCGTATCGACCTCATCGGTCTTCCGCAGTGCGAACTCGTTCTGGACGTGGGCGTCGCTTCGTTTCCGGGACTCCAGACCGCCGGTCTGTCGATCGGCATCGGTCTGGAAGCGTTCCCCGGAAGTCCGGTCACCGCCTCCGTCGTCTTCCGCGGCCACGCCATGGAGAACGACTGCAGCGTCTCGGAGGCCGAGATCTCGCTCGGCGTCGTCAGAGGATGTGTCGAGGCGCTCATCGGCTATCGTGAGTTCTACTTTCGCTACTACGACTCCTTCGGCAGTCGCAAGACGGTGGACCTGAGCGG
>CAYPNR010000115.1:0-4842 GCA_964412125.1 uncultured Planctomycetota bacterium
GGCGTCGACGAAGCGCAGCCGCACTCTGTCTCCCACCGCCAGCGCCAGAGAAACCGCCACACTGGTCTTGCCCGTGCCGCCTTTGCCGCTTGCGACCACCACTTTCATCGATCGGCCCCCTTCATCGAATGAGACGGGCGCCCGTGACGCAGAACGCGCCCAGTGCCATCCCGCCCGCGTTCAGCCAACTCCCTCTCGGCTTGAGGAGGTCCACTCCGACGCCGGCCCTGTCGGCGGCCGCCTTCAGAAGACGAAGAACTCCTCTCGGCCCGTAAAACTTCGCCGTCGCGAATACGCCTCCCTTCAGCCACGCGCGTACGCGTCGCCGGGCGGCCGTCGCGCTCCAGCGGTTGAGAAAGCCCACCAGTAAAAGACTCCTCGCCGTCCTGAACGCCTCGACGAAGGCCTCGACCGGACTCCGCAGATACTCGATGGTGGTCACGAACGCGACCACGTCGAACGTGTCGTCCGGAAACGGAAGCCCGCACGCGTCGGCGAGCAGATAGTCCTCCTCGACCGCCAGCCTCCTGGCGGTCTCGAGCATCGGCGGCGAGACGTCGACGCCGGTCACCGAGAAGCCGATCTCCGCGAAGAAGCGACTGAAGTGGCCCGTTCCGCATCCCACCTCGAGCAGGCTTCCGCCGCTCCGTCCGGAGAGCGCTTCGGCGAGCATCCGCTTCTCGATCGCGTCGAGCCGCGCTCCTTTACCGGAAGCGTACCAGTCCTCGTAGCGCGCCGCCGCCTCCCCGTCGAAAGGCGTTCCGTCGGCGGTCGCTACCACCACCGGCGACCCCTGCCGCCGCGTCCGCGACCCGCGCCTCCTCTTCCGCGGCCCGCGCCGCGGCCCGTCGGCCACCAGCGACCCGCGCCGCGGCCCGCCGGCCACCGGCGCGCCGCGCGCCACGGATACGCCGCCGGCCACCAGCGGACCACCCGCGGCGGATACGCCGCCGGCGCCGCGGGGCCGCCGACCGGCACCGCGCAGTAACCCATGCCTCTTCCGGTCATCGGACCCGCTCCGGCCGGACCCGTTCCGTCAAAACCCGGCATCTCTACCACCTCCACAACGGATCAGTCGTCGCGTACCATGGGCGTCCCGCAGTCGGGACACCGCGTGGAGCGGCACGGAACGCCCGCAGCGTGTGCCGCGCGTCTGCCGCAGGAAGGACAGACACACTCTCCGGACGGCCCCGCTCCGCGTCCCCTTCCCGCTCCGCGTCCCCTTCTTCCGGTCATCGGCCCCTCTCCGCGGGGGCCGGTTCCGTCGCGTCCCGGCATCTTTTCGTCCTCCACTCGGATCTTCAGTCGCCGCGCACCATCATGCCGCCGCAGTCGGGACACCGCATGGAGCGGCACGGAACTCCCGGTGCGTGAGGGGCGCTCCTGCCGCAGTTGGCGCACACGCAGTTCGCCGGCGGTCCGGCTCCGAAGCCGCGTCCGCGACCCGCGCCGCGTCCCATTCCACCTCCCATTCCGCGACCCATGCCGCGTCCCATACCGCGTCCCATACCCGCGCCGCGACCCATGCCGCGGCCCATACCGCGTCCCATGCCGAAGCCGGCCCCGAATCCGGCCCCGAAGCCAGCGCCTTGAGCGCCGGCGGGCTGCTGCGCGGCGGGCGCCGCCTGCGCTCCGCTCCCCATGCCGCCGTGCATCCCGACGGTGGCGCCGGAGGTCTCCGTGAGTTCGCCCGTGTCCAGCGCTTTTACGGCCTCGCCCACGGTGCCCGCGACGCCGGTGTACACCCGGATTCCGGCCCCGGAGAGCACCGCCATCGCGTTCGGACCGACGTTGCCCGTCAGGACCGCGTTCGCGCCGCGGTCGACCACCCATTGCGCGGCCTGTATGCCGGCGCCGCCGGCCGCCGCCGCCGCTTCGTTCCTCACAGACTCCACCACGCGACCGCCGTCGGTGTCGTACACCACGAAATACCCGCAGCGTCCGAACCTGCCGTCCACCTGCGCGTCGAGCCCCTCGCCCTGCGCGGTGATCACTAACAGCATCACTCGACCCTCCATTTGTTGGCCTTCGCTCATAAAAAGTTTACCCGGGGCGACGGCCCTGTCAAGCAAAAATTATGGGCACACGCCAAAAAAAAGACAGCGGCGCGGCCCCGCCCGCGCAGGCCGCGCCGCCCTCCACACGCCACAACCTTCCCTCGGTTGTGTCTCCCGCGTCGCCGTCACGGGAAAGCGGACTGCGGGCCCGTCCGCACGCGCCTCAGGTCACCTTTAGTGAGGTTGATATTCGGCGGCTTCCGGGCCCCCGCAATCCACTCGATCCGTCGTCTCGGCCTCCCGTTTTCGTTTTTCGCGTTTTCTCGGGCGCCGCCTCGGGCGGGATTTTCGGCCCGCCGCCGGCGGATGCTCTTTGTCGCCCGGGCGGCCTCCGCCTGCGGATCGAGGGTGCAAAAACCGTGCCGCTTCCGCGCCTCCGTACGCGGACGACGGGAGGCGGACGCGTTTCGTTTCGGGCGTTCCGGCGGACGGACGTTTTCGGCGGGCGGTGGCGCGTGACGGGGTGTGTAAAACGGGGTTGGCAGGAGTCCTCGTCGTGCAAAGCGTGGGGGCGTCTGTGTTGCGGGCGCGGGCGCGGGCGACGACTCGGGGCCAATTTTCTTGACAGGGCGGCACGAGACGCCTAAACTCGGGACGGTCGGGAGCGGAGCGGTCTCCATGAAGATTGATGTGAAGGTGCTCGACGGTCCGCCGAAGGTCGCCGTCATCAAGGCAGAGGGCTACATCGAGGCGGTACAGAGTCGGCTGCTGAGAGAGCGACTGAAGCAACTGGAAAAAGAAGGCGTCCGACGCGTGGTGATAGACCTCGAACGAGTTATGTTCATCAGTTCGTCCGGCCTCAGCGTTCTGATAGCGTTTGTGACGGAGAAGAAGGAGCAGTGGGGCGCCGAGCCGGTCATACTCGTGAAGCCGACGCCCACGGTGATGGAGAGCATAAGGACGCTGGGACTGGAGCCGCTCTTCTCGATAGCGGACGACGAGGAGGCGGCTCTTAAAAGGTACGGTTTGCAATGAACGTTCCTCATTTCCGATTCATAGAGACCCATCAGTCTTACACGGGCGCGCAACTCCGTCCGCACTGGACGGCCGAGGCGGCCGGCGTGTGGGGCGACGCGGTCGTCTCGTGGGTGGGGCCGTGCGAGGTGTCGCCGGAGGAGATGGTGGACGTGGGCGACAGGCTGGCGGCGGCGGCCATCCGCGCGGAGGAGATGCTGCATTTCGTCTGCGAGCATTTCGACCTGCGGCTGGTGGAGGCGGTTCTTCTGCAGCGGCTGCTGGTCTGTCTCGCGGAGGGGACGCTGGCGGCGCGCGGCGTGGCGGACCTGCGGCGCGACGGTGACGACCTCTACGTCGGAGGCGGCAAACTGACGGTTTCGGTGGCGACCGTTTCCGCGGTTTCGGCGCTGATACACTTCGGCGTCAACGTCCGCTCCGAGACGGCGCCCGTGGAGACCGCCTGCCTGAGCGCTCTCGGCGTCGAGCCGCGCTCCTTCGCGGAGGCGCTCGGCGAGGCCTACAGGAAGGAAATCTCAGGAGTCCTCGACGCCGCCTGGCGCACCATGCCCCGATGAAACCACGTGTACCGCCACCGCCTTGAACGCCACCCAAACCTTTCCGCCCGGCTTCAGACCCAGTCGCTCGGCCGAGTAGCGCGTCACCGCCGCCGTCACGACGAATCCGCAGTCCACGCGCACCAGCGTCACCGCTCCGGCGTCCGACACGCCGATGATGCGGCCCTCGAATCGATTGAGAACGCTGGAGTGCGTCTTCGCGGCTTCTTCGTCCGCCTCCAGAGCGACGTTTTCCGCTCTCACCATCATCGTCACCCGCTCGTCGACTTTCGAGTCGCCGACGGCCGTCACTCGTCCTCCTTCCGTATCGATCTGCAGGAGACCGTCCCGCGCCTCGGCCACGCGACCGACGAGCACGGTCTCCACGCCGACAAGTTCCGCGACGTCGGTGTCGGCGGGTCGCTCCATCACCTCCCGTACGTCGCCGCTCTGCACTATCAGACCGTCGCGCATCACGACGAGACGGTCCGCCATCGCGAGAGCGTCGGCCTGCTCGTGCGTGACCAGCAACGTCGCCTGTCGCAACGCGCGTACGGCGTCGGCGGCGGCCGCGCGCAGGCGGCGCCGCAGCGGCGGGTCCAGCGCCGAAAACGGCTCGTCGAGAAGAAGCACCGCCGGCTCCACCGCCAGCGCGCGCGCGAGCGCGACACGCTGGGCTTCGCCTCCGGAAAGCGTCCGCACGTCCCGCTCGAGCAGACCGCTCAGGCCGAGCAGGTCCACCAGGCGTCGCATCCGCGGCTCCGCGTCGCCGGCGGCGCGCCAGCGCGTTCCGAAAAGGATGTTTCGGCGGACGTTCATGTGCGGAAAGAGAGCCGCGTCCTGAAACACCATCGCGAGGCTCCGCTCCTGCGGAGACGCGTGTGTCACGTCCCGACCGTCCACGAGAATGCGTCCGGCCCGGACCCGATGCAGTCCCGCCACCGTCTCCAGCAGAACGCTTTTGCCCGCGCCGCTGGGCCCCAGTACCGCGACCACCTCGCCGTCGTCCACGGCGAGCGAGACGTTTCTCAGGCGGAATTCGCCCGCCTCCGCGTGAACGCCTTCGATCAGCAGTCTCGACACGATTCGCTCCGCTGCGATTTCTCCGTGGCATTATCTCCGTCGCCGGCGTCGTCGGCCAGAATAAAGCGCCTGCGCGGCGGCCGCTTAAGGTTTTTCGAAGGCGCAAATCAGGGATGCCCCTATTGCGCAACCGCCGATCGGGCCGTAAGTTGTAGAACCAAGGCGGGGGGAGAGTGGAAGGCACCTCTTCT
>CAYPNR010000116.1:0-4824 GCA_964412125.1 uncultured Planctomycetota bacterium
AGACCCGGTCTGGGAGTGACGCCCCGCGGATAGTCCGAAAAACGGGCGCCGGAGACGAAAGCCTCCGGCGCCGCAGGTGATACCCAACGCTGCCGTTACCCCTAATCGCTTACTTTTCCCTCCTCCTTCTCAGTATCTCGCAACGCTTGACGAGGGCCTTCAGTTTCTTCGCGAAGTAGCGGGACTTTATGTTCGGACTGATGGTGCGCCAGTAGCCGTGCCCCTCTATGTCCACCAGCAGTATCGACGGAAAGCCCGATACCCCGTACTTCCGCGCCAGCGTCTTCTTGCCCTCCATGGTCTTGGCGTTCACCCTCACCCAGACGCAGTCGTCGCGATACTTCCGCAACTCCGGCTCGGCGAGCATCTTCGCCATCTTCTCGGAGAGTTCCGCCTTGTGCCTCAACTTGGCGTCGCCGGACTCCTTGTCCTCCTCCGGCCAGTAGAAGAATATGACCAGCGGCTTCTCGCCGGCCATGTCCTTCAGACCGTCGAACTCCTCGAAGAACCGGGTCTCGCGCATCTGCGTCACCGTCAGGTCGAGCGGAGCCGACTCGGTCCACTCTATCTCCGGCAGGGACGCGGGATCGGCATCGCTCTCCCCTTCCGGAGTCGGAGTCGCCTTCGGCTGCGGTTGAGGCTGTGGCTGGGGTTGAGGTTGGGGTCGGGGTTGAGGTCGCGGTTGCGGTCTGGGCCGCGGCCGCACGGGCCGTGGCGGACATTTGCCGCCGCCTCAGCCCTTCGCCGGCTCGCACCATATCAGCGCCATGCCGAGAACCAGCAGGCCTACACTTATACAGATCACAACTCGCCGCATAGACAAACACCTCCCCTTTGTGTCTTCCTCTATAATACTGATGGAGACGGGGTTGAGTTTGTCACATGAGTGTAATTGAGGGCCGGGACGACCGTTCTGCGCGGCGGAGATCGGAACGGGGCGACGAATCCTCTCTTCCTCCTTCTGTCTTTACATCGCGACCGCCGACCGCTACGCTGAGCCGCGTTCCGTCGCCGCAGACAGGGAGGATGTACTCATGAAAAGCGTGACGCGTTCCGCACCGTTCGTCCTTGTCGTGCTGGCAGGACTCTCCTGTCGCTCGCCCGCCCCGCAGGAGCGACAAGGTCGTCTGCAGGACGACGGCCGGACGTCGATATCGCAACTCATTTCGAGACTGGCGAGCCACAGAAGAGGAGAAGCGGACAGGGCCGCGGACGCGCTGGTGGAGATCGGCGAAGCGGCGGTTCCATCTCTGATGAAGGCGCTCAAGGATCCGGCCTCGGAGATCCGCGCGTACGCCGCCTGGCTGCTGGTGAAAATAGGCCGCGTTCCCGAAATCGAGCCCGTCGCGGAGGCGCTGAAGGACGAAGACACGTACGTACGCGCCAACGCGGCTCTGGCGCTGGCCTGCGTCGCGCTGCACCGCCGCCCGGACAAGACCATCACCGCGCCGCTGGTCGCGGCGATGAAAGACTCCGAGCCCGTCGTTCGCGCGGCGGCCGCGGAGTCGCTGGGCTACACCGCGGAGGCGGCCGACGAATCCGTGGTGCGCGTCCTGATCGACGCTCTGGACGACGAAGACCAGGAAGTGATTCTGTGCGCGGCGTGGGCGCTGGGCGAGGTGAGAAGTCCGACGGCCGTGCCGCGCCTGATCGGCCTGCTGAAGCACACGAACTGGCGCGTCAGGGAGACCGCGGCGGAAAGTCTCGGATGGACGGGCGACGCCGCCGCCGTGGCGCCGCTCATCGAGACCGTGGAAAAGGACCGCAACTGGAACGTACGACTCTGCGCGACCTGGTCGCTGGGCCACATAGCCGACCGGCGCGCTATTCCCGTGCTCATTCGGACACTGAAGGACGAGAACAGGCGCATCGCGGCCAAGGCGGCGAAGTCTCTCAGCAAAATCACGGGGCGAAACTTCGGAACCGACCACGAAAGATGGCTCGACTGGTACAGGCGCCGGACGAAAAAATGAATCGACCGCCGCGAAGGAGTCCGCTTCCGGAGCGCGGACGCGACCCGGCAAGAGATCACGTCGCCTGAGTCGGCGACGCGACCAGTTCCGGATGCGCCCTGCGCATGTAACCGCGGACGAGACGCGCCTCCAGCAGGCCCACCGAGGTGGAGATCAAAAAGTACAGAACCAGTCCAGACGGCAGGGCGTAGAAAACCACCGTGAGAAAGATGTACATGAAGTAGGTCATGAACTTTCCCTGCTGCTGGGCGGCCGGCGCGACCGCCGCCTGGAGTTTCTGCTGCGCGATCATCACGACCAGCGTCAGTATCGGCAACAGATTGAAGTAGGGACCGAGCACGGGCAGCGAAAAAGGCATCTTGAACAGCCTGTCGGGCGAGGCGAGATCGGCTATCCACAGGAAGGACGACTGCCGCAGGAGAATGGAGCGGTTGAGCGCCTGATACAGACCGATGAAGACCGGTATCTGCAGTATCATCAGAAGACATCCGCCGGCCGGTATGAGCGGAACCTTGTTCTTGCGAAACAGTTTCAACGTCTCCTCGTTGAGTCTCCGCCGGTCTCCGCGGTACTTCTTCTTGAGTTTCTCCAACTCCGGCTGTATCTCCCGCACCTTCGCCTGATAGCGCATCAACGCCACCTGCTGTTTTCTGCTGACGGGATGGAGAGCCGCGCGCACTATCAGCGTCAGGACGATTATCGCCACGCCCCAGTTCGGCAGCAGCCAGTAGACGCCCTGCATGATGGCGAGAAATATTCGACTCAGTATCCCGAAGATTCCGTAAGAGACCAGTCCGTCGAAGCCGCGATCGGAATAGTGCGAGAGTGCGTCCGGGTCCTTCGGCCCCCAGTAGACGAGAAAGCCGGCGCTCACCTTGCCGCCGGGGGGAATCACCTCGTCCGCGAAACGCGCGAGCACCGCCAGTGGAACGACTTTCTCCTCGTCCGCGCCGCCCGGCATCTGCGCCCCGGCGAGTCGGCGCACCTTCAACGCGTTCACCTTCCAGTCGCCCTCCAGCGGAGCGGCGATGGCCGCGAAATACTTGTTCTGCAGTCCGGCGAACGTGAAATGTTTTTCGAAAACCTCGGGTTTCGCCTCCTCCACGTCGCCCGGCCCCAGGTCCTCCAGATCGAATCCCTCGCCCGACCTGACCGCGTAGACGGCGCCGCAGTAGCCGCTTCGCCCGCTCTCGCGCCCCACCGTGGAGGACAGCACGATCCAGACGTCTCTCACCGCCCTGGGATGCTTCGCCACGTTCTCCAGCGTCACCTCGACGTCGCAGCGGAACTTCTCCGTCGGACTCACCCTGAAGACCTTGGTGCATCGCAGCCCCTCGTCGATCGGTCCGGTGAAGGTGACGCTACGCCCGTCGGTTTCGGCGGACCAGATTCCGACCACGGGCTTCTCTCCGGCGAACATTGTGAGCGGCGCGAGCGCCTCGGCCGCGGTGAAGAGAGTGAGCGGCTTTTCCCGCTCGCCGGGAGCGGGATAAAGATATCGACCGTCGGTGTCGGTGTGCGCCAGGCTGACCGAGGTAAGCGCCCCGAAGCGTCGTTTCCAGTCCACCAGCATAGCGCCGTCCTTGTCTCGGACGCGACCGCCTGTCGGCCCGCTGACCTCGACGCCCGGCGGCGGCTGCGGCGGCGACGGCGGCGGCTTTTCGGCCCGTTGCGGTTGCTGCGCGGCCCGACCTTGAGAGGGACGCTGCGTCTGTTGCGGCTGCTGGACGGACGGTCTGGTGAACTGGAACAAAACCACCGCGATGACGAGAACGAGCACCATAGTGATGATGAAACGTGTTTCCTGCTCCATCTGCTCAGGTGCCCCTAAGAAGCCGCTCGGCAAGGTAGTTGTCCAGAGCGCTGATACCGCGGATCTCGTCGATGGTGCGCTGCACGTCGTACTCGACACGACGGTAGACCACCGAAGTGCCGTCGAACAAAACGTAGCAAATCCGCCAGTCTCCGTCCCGCGGCTGGCCCACCGAGCCGACGTTCACCAGCACCTTGTCGAAGCCGCTCAGGTCGATACGATGGTCGACCGGCGGCGCGATGTAGCCGTTCGGCGTGAACAGGCCGGAGATATGGGTATGTCCGCAGAAGCAGATATGTTTTATTTCTTTGAAGATGGATTTCATTCGCGCCTCGTCGGTGACGTCCCTGGGGAACAGATACTCGCGGGTCGGCTCTCGCGGCGTACCGTGGACGTAGAGGACGTCGCCTTCTTCATGTTTTCTTTCGAGGCCGCCGAGGAAGTTCCATCGTGCGCGGCGCAACTCTTCCGGCACGCTCCTGTCGTTCATCTGCTGGAGTGTGAACTGTATGGCTCGTTCCGCCCGCGCGTTGAAGCCGACCGGCTCGAAGAGGACGGCGTCTTCGTGATTGCCCATGAGCAGAACGCTGAAACCCATGGAGAGGTCGACGCACTCCAGCGGTCGCGGTCCGTAACCGATTATGTCGCCGAGGCATATGACACGCCGGACGCTGAAGTGCTCGATGTCTTTCAAAGTGGCCTCCAGCGCTGCAAGATTCCCGTGTATGTCGGAGAGAATCACGTCCATCCGCGGCGGTCCTCACCGAGCAGGTTTTCCGCTGTCCTCCTCGCCGTCCCTCTGAGAAGGCGGCTCCGTCACGATTTCCGCCTCTTCCGGAAGCATCACGGGGATACCGTCGCGCACCGGATAACGTCTGCCGCAGCGGCCGCAGATCAGTCGATCGTTTTCCAGTCGCACTTTAACTTTGCAGAGCGGACAGACCAGGATTTCCAAGAGTCTATCGTCCAGCACGTCCGAGCCCCCCCGAAGATCGAGAAAAAGTGTAACGACCGCCGGGGCGCATGTCAACATTCCTG
>CAYPNR010000117.1:0-2736 GCA_964412125.1 uncultured Planctomycetota bacterium
GGTGATGCGGTTGTCGTGGCCTCACGAGAACCGGTAAAATTGGCTACTTTGGCCCTTACTATTCGGGATCTGTTTCGAAACAAGAACTGGCAGGAAATAGAACTCCCCAGACTTGCCTGTCGCATTTCCCTTCACGCTGGTGCTATTTATTTTGGCACTGATCCATTTTCTGGACAAGAAGGAATCGTAGGAACGCAAATCAACTTAGCTGCGAGAATAGAACCCATAACCATACCTAATCAGGTATGGGCAACGGACAATTTCATCTCTTTACTATCTCAGGAAGAACAGGACAATTTGGCGTGGGATAGTTTGGGTGAGAGACAACTGGCGAAGGATTGGGGTGCAAAGATACTTTATAGGATTCGGTATGAACACGAACGACCAGATCTGCCTACGTTCGAGGACGACGCAACAGAACCGGTAGTAGAAAACCGTGTGAAGAAAGGCATCGAGCTCTGTGGGCGATTGCTTTCCATGGGGAACGAGAATCAGAAGTTGGCAGCCCTTGACAATCTTGCGAGGATTCCGCATACTGAATCAGTCAGCATACTTCTTTCCTACGCTCTCAAGAGAGAGGAAACAGAAAGAGTTAGGCGCATGGCTATTGCATCCTTGGCGGAAATGAACAACCGTACAATTGTTCCGGACTTGCTTCAAGTAGCAATATCCAAAGATGAGCCGCCAAGCATAAGATCTGCCGCCGTTATCGCCCTCGGCAAACTAGGCGATCGCCGGGCTTTCGAGCCTTTGGCAAAGATGGCTTTCGGTAAAGAGTACGCTGACCTTGATCCACACCTTCGTCTTGCTGCACTTCAGGCTATTGCTAGGCTTGACGGAGAAAGAGCAGTGCCGATCATTTCCGAGAGTCTCGAACAGGCTGATCCGATGATAATAGGTGGGATAATCGGGGCAGCGGCATTGGCTGCAAGTAAGGGATGTAGCATATCTCTTGCCAAGGTGGCGTCACAAAAAGAAATTTATGACCCAAGACGCCGGGGTAGCGCAATAGAAGCTATTCTTCTCGCAGGCGTCGGGCCTGTCCCAAGCATCATGCCTACTATTGCAGGTTTGGCGGAAGATATCAACGAGTCCCCGCGCGTGCGCGTGCCTGCCATCGGATTGCTGGCGCTCTACGAGACACCCGAAGCACGTTCAGTTCTTGAGACGATTGCCGGTCGGCTTGATGACGATTATTCGCCACTCGCCCTCAAGGCGTTGTTCGGCGGGGAGGATTTCGCACAAAGGCTGATTAAAGAATTTCAGGAAAACATTGAATAGATATCCGAATAGTTGCATTAGAAGCAATAGCCTGTGATACTGGATGCACCAGATCTCTGGACTCATCTTTTGTTAGGTTAATCCTTCTCGATGCCGACCTTGGCCGCCTCCAACTTGGCCGGGTCGGTCTCGGTGAAGAGGGTGACCATCTCGTCCTTGTTCGCCCATTGCCAGTGCTTGAGATTGGTCTCCTTGGCCAGGGTCTTGAGGTCGCCGACCTTCATGGCCGCGACCTGGTCGTGGAAGAGCTTCTTCTTGAGGGCGATCTCCTTGGCGTGGGCCTCGAGGAGTTCCTGGGGCAGTCCGGCTCCCCCGGCGAGCGCCGATTCCGCCTCCTTGACGGCGGACAGGAAGTCGGCGTATCCCAACGGCGACAGAACGGTGCCATGGGAATTGGGCAAGAGACGGAGAGGCCGAGCGCCGCGAGGATAGCGTCAGGCGTGCAGGTCAGAGTGCCGCTTCAAGATAAGCGAGCACACCGCCTGCCGCGGACGCGGCGGTGCGGAGAGGCGTTTCCTTGCGGAGAGCGGCCGACGTGATACAATCATCCTCGGACGCGGACGTCTCAACTGTTCGGAGGTCTCTCATGGAACATCTGTTTCTGATCGCGGCCGCCGTCACGGCGGCGGGACTCCTCACGGGATGCGGGCGCGCGCCCGCGTCGTTTCCGCTCGACAGGCCGTCGCTCTGGAAAGACAACCACTGTCGTCAGGAGACGGTCGACGTCTCCCGATTGGAGGAAGGTGTCGTGCGCGCGCGGGTGGACGGACGCTGGCGTGAGTTCCGCCTGTGCGGGTTGCCGAAAGGCTTTCTGAAATGGTCGCTGAAGCGGCGGATGGAGTTGATGGAGGGGAAGGCGGCGTTTTTTCTGGGCGCTCATTGCGGACTGGTCGCGACCTACGGCTGTCCGCGCTCGGATTCGGAGTTCCACATAAACAACGCCGCCAAGGGCGTAGGTTTTCTGCCGCTGCCCGACAGACTCGCGGAGGTGAACCGCCTGGTGGAGGAGGGCTTCGCGAAAAGCGCGAAGGAGCGTCACGCACTCATGCGCCGGCTTTACGAAAACTTCGACCGCTACTTCGACAAGACGCGTCTCGTCTCGCTGGAGTTGTATACGCGTCCCGACTTCGAGACGCAGACTTTCATAAACCAGATGACCAATCCGGCCTGCTCGATAGTGTTTCTGGACATGACGTCGTACGAGTTGAAAGCGATATCGCATCTTCTGCATCCGGCCGATCCGCGTTTGAGCGCCTATCAGAAGGAGGTGGTGCGGTTCGCCAATCTGATGCACGGCTTCGGGCACGGCGCGAGACGCGAGCCGAGCCGGGACCTGATAACGGTGATATACTACGTGGTGGAGGCCTACGACAACAGTCCCCGCGGCCCCAAGCCCGGCGGTCGCGTGACCTCTCCCGCGGACTCCGCGGACGAGTGAGGCTCCGTCGCGGCGCG
>CAYPNR010000117.1:2836-4756 GCA_964412125.1 uncultured Planctomycetota bacterium
GCGGGTTACACATGCACGCTGCAGGGCAGCGGCGGACACACCGCGAATTACCAGTGGAGCGCCGCCGGGTTGCCGTCGGGACTCGCCGTTAACGCGGCCACAGGCGAGATTTCAGGCACGCTCGGGGGCAACACCGCGGCCGGCTCGCCCTATACCGTCACGGTCACCCTCGACGACGGCTCGAAAACCGTTCAGAAGGATCTCGTTCTGAACGTTTACGCCGTGCTGCAGATAACGACGTCCTCGCCGCTGCCGGACGCGGTTCAGGGCGGCTCGTATCAGGCGCAGTTGAACGCGACCGGTGGAACAGGCGCATACACATGGACCGAGACCACGAGCAACCTCGCGACGTACGGCCTGACGCTCAACGCCGACGGCACGGTCACCGGAACGCCCGGCACGACGGGTACCGTCACCTTCACCGCGCAGGTCACAGACGACGCCGATCCCGCCCAGAGCGCCTCCAAACAGTTCTCCCTCACCATAAATGCCTCAGGCGGTCCGCTCTCGATAGACACCGTCTCTCTGCCCGAAGGCGAGGTCGGACTCGCGTGGTCGGTGACGGTCACGGCCAGCGGCGGAACACCGAATTACACATGGACGGTCACCAGCAAGCCCGCGTGGATGACCGCAACACAGATGGGACAGAATCTGCAGTTGAGCGGCACGCCCACCGCAGAAGGCGACGTTACCGTGGACGTGGAGGTGGAGGACTCCGGCAGTCCGCAGCAGACCGATACCGCCTCTTTCACTTTCCACGTGTACGCGCAGGTCGCGATTCAGACGTCCGCTTTAAACGACGGATATGAGAACGAAGGCTATGTCGGCGATACGCTGCAGGCGACGGGCGGCAAGGCGCCCTACACCTGGGAGGAGGTCGGCACGACGCTGCAGAATCTGGGGCTTACCATCAACTCCTCGACGGGCGCCGTCACGGGCACGCCCAACGCGGCCGGCTCTTTCACCTTCACCGCGAAGGTGACCGACTCTCTCGGCGCGACCCACCAGAAACAGATAACGATTGATGTGACAACAGCGGTCCACATCACGACAACCACGCTCGACGACGGCGTCGAGGGGTATAACTACGCTTTCACGGTGCAGGCGGCGGACGGCTACACCGGCTCCTACACATGGTCGCTTTCGGGGGCGCCGGCCTGGCTCTCCATCGACCCGTCGACGGGAGAGTTGTCGGCAGTCTCCGTTCCAGTGGGCGCCGCCTCTTCTTCCCCTTACTCCTTCACCGTCACCGTCGACGACGGCACCGGCGACGATTCCGCCACGCTCACGCTCAATATCCACACTCAACTGGTCGTCAAGTGGCAGTATCTCTCGAACGCGCTTGTCGGCCGGGCGTACAGCGACACCTTCGCGGCCGAGGGCGGCAAGCCCCCATACACATGGAGCGAGACCACGAGCAACCTCGCGACGTACGGCCTGACGCTCAACGCAGACGGCACCGTAACGGGCACGCCGACCCAGATCGGCGTCGTGCGGTTCACCGTGGAGTTGAAGGACTCGGCCGCGCCGCAGCAGACGTTCACCTTCTACACGACGCTCGTGGTTTACGAGCAGATAGTGTCATCCTTGAGTTGGCCGACGGCCATGGCGGCCGACTCGAGCGGTGCTCTCTACGTTCCGCGCACCGACGACTACAACACGCAGATGAGCACGAACGCAAGCGGTTCGTGGTCCGACACGCTTGTCACATACGGCCATGTCGTCTCGGACATCCGCCGGGACGGAAGCGGCACACTCCACATCCTCACCTACGAGTTCCGCGGGCACAGGCTCTATCACTGGTGGCTGGAGAGCGGCAACTGGCGGTCGGAGTTCGTCTGCGTCGCGCATTTGGAGCATAAAAGGAGGTTCCGTCTGGCGGCCGGCGGCTCCGAAGTCGCCGTTTTCTACATGGAGATT
>CAYPNR010000118.1:0-4665 GCA_964412125.1 uncultured Planctomycetota bacterium
CTCGCCGAGACGAACGCCCTGCCGTCGCAGAAACGCCAGCGCCGTCGCGACGGCGGCGGCCTCGTCCGGCGACCGCTCCGGCTCCTCGTCCTTCTCGACGAACGGCGCCCCGCGCACGCGAGCCGCCTCGCGCGGCCGGCGTACGCCGAGAAGCCGAACGAACGACGCGACGTCGCTCAAGCGCTTCTCCCGCCTCACGTAAGTCCTCGCAAACGCTTCTTCCACACCGTATCCGACCGTCACGAAGTCGCTTACGACGTCGCCCGGCGAGGGCAGTCGCCCCGTCACCGTCTCGAAAAGCATCACGCCGAGCGAGTAGACGTCGTCGCAGGGCTCCGGTTCCGCGCCGCGGCGCACCTCCGGCGAGGCGTACTCCAGCGTTCCGCCGACGACGTCCGCCACGCTCACCAGCGAGAGCGAAAGTTCGCCCGTCCTCGCCGCCTCGCACTTGAACCGCCAGAGTCCGAAGTCGCCCAGTTTCGCTCCGCCGTCGCCGTCCAGCAGTACGTTGCCCGGCTTCAGGTCGCAATGAACCACGCCTTTGCCGTGCGCGAACCGGAGCGCCTCGGAAACGTCTCGAATCACCTCCAGCGCCTCGCGCTCCGACAACCGCCCGCGCTCCTTCAATCGCCTGCGAAGCGAGCCGCCCTCCATGTACTCCATCACCAGATACGGTCGCTCGCAGGCCACGTCACCTCCGAAGACCGTCACGATGCGCGGATGCTCCAGGGAGTGCTGCGCCAGTCCTTCCCTGCGCAGATACTCGGCGAACGCCGCGTCCGTCGCGACCTTCACCGCGACGACTCTGTCGGAAAGGACCGCGTGACGCGCGCGCCAGACCTCGGCGAAGGCGCCGCGTCCCGCCATCTCCTCCAGTACGTACTCGCCGAGTCTCTCGCCCCGCTCCATCGACAGCCGTTCCGACACAATGACGACCCGCAGGCGGCGCATTATACCAGAAAGCCGCGGCTCCCGCGCAGTCGAAAACGGACGGCGGAGCGGTCCGGGAGGGAGCGGGCGCGGACGGGGCGCCTCAGCGCGTGCCGAGCGTGATCTTGACCTTCTCTTTCTTGCCCTCGCGCAGGAGCCCGAACTCGACGGTCTGGCCCGGAGACAGAGCGTCCAGGAACTGCTGGAGCGTGGAGAGGTCGTTCACCTCTCTGCCGCCGAGCGCGAGAATGATGTCGTTGCGCCTGACGCCGGCCTTCTCCGCCGGCGAGCCGGGGAAGACGACCTCCACCACCAGTCCGCCTTCCAGGCGTAGATGTCCGCGCTCCTGCGGACTCAGATGGCGGACACGAACGCCGAGCCACGCTCTTTTCTCGCGCGCCAGCACGCGTCTGGCCGCCTTGCCGACCGTGTCCGCGGTCACGGCGAATGTGACGCTGGCGCTCGGCAGTCCTTCCAGGAGTCGCTCCGGAAAGAGGAAACGCCCCATCTCCCTGCACATCTTCTCCAGTTCCTTTTTCGCGTCCTCGTCCTTCAGCACCCGCTTGGCCAGCATCAGGAAAACCTCCATCTTGCCGGCCAGCGAACGAACGGACTCCTCCAAGCGCTCGACCGCCGGCGGCTTGATGTAGGCCGGCGCCACCATGCCCACGACGCGACCGGAAAAGTCGGCGACGAGACCGCCGGGATCGGCCAACGACGGCGGCACACTCAACTGCAGCATCCCCGAATAGAGACGTCCCCGCGAGACCAGCGTCCGCTTCTCACCGGCGACGTATCCGAAAGCGACGCTGTTGCGCAAGCCGAGCGGCGAGGAGACCACCACCACACGTCTGCCCACGCCGCCGTCGCCGCCCATCTCCACGGCTCGAAGTCCCGCTCCCGCCGGATCGACCTTCAGAACCGCCACGTTGCTGAGCCGATCTTCGCCGACCAGTTTCGCTTTGAGTCGCTTGCCGTCGTCGGTCATGACCGTCAACTGCTCCGCGTCCCGCACCGCGTGAGCCACGGTCACTATGTGACCCTTGTCGTCGAGGACGAATCCGGAAAGCGAGGTGGTGAAATGGTATCGCTCGACGCCGGCGGCGTCGCGACGCTCCCTCACGGAGGTCGCGAAAACGGAGACGGCGGACTTTTTGAGTTTCCGGGCCAGACGCTGACGCGAGTCGTCCTCGTCGCTCGGGCGCTGCGGCCGCGGACCCGGCGGCGGTCCCGGCGGCGGTTTCTCCTCCTGCGCGGAAGCGACGGCCAGCGCGAGCACCGCAAAGACGCAAATCAGACGACGCATTCACCTGACTCCTTCAGAAATCGAAAGAGGCGGTATCGGCGGCTTCGAGCACATTACATCTCTCGAAACGGACGCGCGCGGCGTCCGTTCCTCCCTTGACGCGGACCCGTTCATAAGCGCCGCCCGGTATCTCGACCGTGTTGGTCACCGGCTGCAGCGGCGCGGGACCGCGGTCGCCCGGCGGCGACTCTCCGGACCGGTTGAAGGCGAGATTGGCGAGGAAGAGCGTGAGCGCGAACGCCAGGCAGGCCGCGGCGACCACTTTCATCCAGACCTCCATGCCGCGCGACCGCGTGAGCACCCGACGGCGACGCGCCAGACGCGCCCTCACGTCCTCCGCCAGGACCGGCGACCTCAGCAGCGCCGTGCTCTTTCTGTCCCGACGGTAGCGCTTCCAGAGTCTGCTGCAGTCGGGACAGAGCATCAGATGCCTCTCCAGCCGCTCCTGCTCCTCCGGCTCGAGATCGCCGCCGGAGCCGAGCGGTATCAGTTTTCGAGCCTGGCGGCAGTCCATTTCTCTATCCCCCATATTCCTTTTCCCATATCTTGCGGAACATTATCCGCGCCCTGTGCAGCCGCCAGCGAACCGTCGCGTGACTGGTGCCCACCACTTCCGCCACCTCCCGACACGACAGTCCTTCTATCTCGCGCAGCACTATCACGGTGCGATACGGCGCCGGCAACCGTCCCAGGACCTCGAAGACCCTGTTCCGCGTCTCCTCCTTGGCCACCTCCTCGTCCGGACCGCTCAGGGCGACCGACGGCGTTCCGGTCTTCTCCAGACTGACCGTCTCTCCGCCGGTTCCTTTTCGTCTCAAGCGATCGACGCAGTGGTTTATGAGAATCTGGCACGCCCAGGTGTAGAACCTGCGTTTGGTGTCGAAGCGGTCTATCGCGCGCAACACCCGCAGAAACACCTCCTGCACGGCGTCGAGAGCGTCTTCGGTGTTCCGGAGCATCTGGTAGGCGACCCAGAACAGCCGCTCCCGATAGCGATCGAAGAGCGGCTCGAAAGCGACTTTCTCCCCCCGTCTGAGTCGCTCTATCAGAACGCCCTCTTCCCGCACCGTGTCGCCCATCACGACAATCCGTCACCACACCAAAACGCGCCTCCAAGCAGCGTTCCACCATAATCTACTACGCCGCCCAAGGCGCGCTTGTTAGCCCTTATCCGTATTTGATCGTCACCACAGTGATGTCGTCGTGCTGCTCCGCACGCCCTTGATGTTCTTTGAGCGTCTTCATCAACTGGTTCACGAACTCCGCGCTCGTCTTCTCCGCGTACTTCTCGACCACCTCCACGAACTTCTCCTCGCCGAACTCCTCGTTGCGCTCGTTCATCGCCTCTATCAGTCCGTCGGTGTACGCGCACAGCCTGTCGCCCTGCTGCAACTGTATCAACTCTTCCTTCAGGTTGTTCTCGAACGTCTCGCCGGGATCGAGCCCCACCGCTATCCCTTTGGGGTTGACCAGACGCGTTCCGCCGCCGCGCCACAGTATCAACGGGTTGTGGCCGGCGTTGACCACCTCCACCGTCAGCGTCCGCACGTTCAGCACCATAAACAGTATCGTCACGAACACGCCGGTGCTCTTGACGTCCGCGGAGATCACGCGGTTCAACTTGATCACCGTCTCCCGCGCGCTCGCCCGTCCTTTCGCCAGCAGGCGCAACGCCATCCGCGTCATCGCCATGACCATCGCGCCGGGCACGCCCTTGCCGGAGACGTCCGCCACCACCATTCCGAGGTTTTCCTGGTCTATGGGGATGAAATCGTAGTAGTCGCCGCCTATCTCCTTCGCGGACTGGTAGAAGACCCGTATGTCGAAGCCCCGTATGTTCGGGATGCGTTCCGGCAGGAGATTGAACTGTATTTTGGTGGCGCGTCCCAGTTCCGCCTCCAGCGAAGCGCGTTCCTTACGACGCGAGCCTATCACGTTCAGCAGCGACCGCCGTCGCGCGTCCGGCGCCGGCGCGAGTCCCTTTCTTCCGCCGCGGCCTCTCGGCGTCCTCGGCTTGGCCAGGTGCGGCGGAGTGACGTGTTTCAGTCCTTTGGGCACTCTGTAGCGACCCGTTCCTTCTCTTTTCGGCTTGCCGCCGCGGCCGGCGGACGGTCGGAACTTGAAACTGCACAGAGGGCAGCGCACCGGCCGGTCGTAGTACTCTTCCGGCACCGTCAGAAGGTGTTTACACGCGGGACAGCGTAAACGCATCGCCACAGTGCGGCTCCTCGACCACGGTCCATATATATATCACCTTTTCTCGGCCGGCGTCAACCAATTTCCCGGCCTTTTGCGCCACACGACCCGCCGGCCGCGGCCCCGGCGAAAAACGCTTGTCCGCGGCGCCGCCGTGGATTAGAATCGCCGAAGAATGGATGTAAGGCGACGCGAAGTTGGTCCACAAAATGATCGGAAAACTGTCGGCGTTT
>CAYPNR010000119.1:0-4548 GCA_964412125.1 uncultured Planctomycetota bacterium
GAAGCGGCGGCGGCGCTCGCGCGCGCGGGGCGGCGCACGGGCGTGAGACGCCTGGTGAAAGCCCTCGAAGAGGACTATCGACGGAGGCGGCGCGCCCACGCGATACTGGCGGAACTGGCTCCGGAGGAGGCGAAGCGCTTCGGTTTCAGACCGGAGTTGCCGGTCGACACGAAAGGCGAGTTGCGTTTACGCGGACAGGAGGAGGCGATTTCGAGATGGAAAAAGTGGGCCGAAAACTTCCACGGCGGATGAGCCCGCCCGTGGACGACTACGGCAGGCCCGTGACGCATCTGCGGGTGAGCGTGACGGCCAGATGCAACCTGCGTTGTCCGTACTGCCATCACGAAGGCGCGTCGTCCGGGGCTGACAACGATCTGCCGATGGAGTTCTTCTGCGCGGCGGTCCGCGCCGCGGCCGCGGTCGGCATACGACGGGCGCTGAAGATAACCGGCGGCGAGCCGCTGTTGAGAGACGACCTCGAGCGTCTCGTCTCCTGCGGCGTGGAGGCGGGCTTCGGCGACGTCTCGCTTGTGACCAACGGAACGCTGCTCGACGCGCGGCGCGCGCGCTCGCTGGCGGCGGCCGGCCTGGCGAGACTGAACATCGGCTGCGACGCGGTCACCTCATCCGTCCTGCCCAAGACGTACGAGCGCGTGCGCACCGCGGTGGAGGCGGCTCTGTCGGCGGGTCTTGCGCCGGTGAAGTTGAACGTGGTGCTGATGCGCGGGATAAACGACGGAGAGGTGGACAGGCTGCTGAAGGTGTCGGCCGAGAAAGGCGTGGTGGTGCAGTTCATCGAACTGGTGGAAGCGGACGAAGCGGAGTTCTACCGTCGGCACCACATAGACCTGGGGGACCTGGAATCGGAGTTGGTCGGCCGAGCGACGCATGTGGAGCGACGCGACCTGCAGAACAGGACGGTGGTCCGACTGGCCGACGGCGCGACGGCGGAGTTCGTTCGACCGTCGCATCCCGGCTTCTGCGCGCGCTGCCGAAAGATACGACTGACGCACGACGGCCGCGTAAAGCCGTGTCTGCTGTCGGAGCACGGCACGGTGAGGTTCTCCGGCGAGGAGTCGCTTCTGGAAGCGGTGAGGATGAGGAGGCCGTACAATGGCGCGGATGGTGGAGGTCGGCGGAAAACTTAGGACCGAGCGCGAGGCCGAAGCGGAAGGGCGGATACGGCTGCGGACCGCCACGATCGAGGCGATACGCGGGCGGCGACTCGTCAAAGGCGACGTGGAGACGCTGGCGAAAGCGGCGGCGGTCGCGGCCGTCAAGCGCACGCCGGAGACGCTTCCGCTCTGCCACCCGATAGAGGTGACCGGAGTGGAGGCGGAGTTCGAGACGGAGGAGAAGGGCGTACGGATGCGCGTGCGGGTGCGCGCGGTCGCGCGGACGGGCGTCGAAATGGAGGCGCTGTGCGGAGTGACCGCCGGACTGTTATGCGTCTGGGACGTGGTGAAGGGACTGGAGAAGGACGAACGCGGAGCGTATCCGGAGACGCGACTGGAAGGGATCGCGGTCACGCTCAAGCGCAAGGGAGGCGCGCCGCCGCACCACCACGAGGCGCCGACCGGCGCGGTCAGGACGGCGTTCATAACGGTCTCCTCCAGTCGAACCGCCGCGACGGACGGCGCGGGGGCCGCGGCGCGGGAGTTGCTGGAGCGCGCGGGATACGAGGTGGTCGGAGCCGTCGTGGGCGACGACGAAAAGGCGATTCGGGAGGCGGTCGAACGCGCCCTCGCGGACTGCGAGGTGGTGATCGTCTCCGGCGGCACCGGCATAGGTCCGAAGGACGTGACGCCGGAGGCGCTCGACGACCTGTGGCGGAAGGAGATGCCGGGATTCGCTTCGGCGTTCTCCTCGCTGTCGATGGAGCAGGTCGGCGGCGCGGCGATGCTGTCGCGGGCGCGCGCGGGCGTGACCCGTGAAGGAAGGATTCTGTTCGCGTTGCCGGGCAATCCACGGGCCGTGACGCTGGCGCTGGAGCGGCTGATCCTGCCGCAGTTGCAGCATCTTTTGACCGAACTCCGAAGAGAGTAAGACAAACAACGCTTCCTTCACAGACGTATCAATTTGCGACCCTCGCTCCGCCGGGTTATAATCAGGGAACGGAAGCGAGGGTGGCGGAACCGGCAGACGCGCCGGACTTAGGATCCGGTCCCGGAGACGGGATGAGGGTTCGAATCCCTCCCCTCGCAGCAGCGGCGGAGCATTTGAAGACGAAACCGTATTGGAGGCGGGGATATGGGCAAGGAGGCGCTTTTCGGGCTGATAGTGATAGTCGCCGTGGCGGCGGTCGTGCTGGGGGTGGTGGTGTGGAACCCCCAGGGCGAGCGCAGGGTGGGCGACACAGGCGTCAGAGCCGCGAAAGGAACGCGCCCGGCCGCGTCCGGCTCCGACAGACGACTGCGGAACGAGGTCGAGGCGCTCAACGATCGCGTGGAGACGCTGAGGGAAGACCTCCTCAACGTGGAGGACACGCTGGGCGTGCTTCGCTCGGAGATAGCGGCGCTGAGGAAGGAGATGAAGCAGCCGGGTGCGAAAACGGCCGAAGGCGGCGGCGAACTTCCGCCGATGGGCGGCGACTTCAGCCCGGAAAAATGGACTCCCGAACAGCGTCAGCGTTTCCAGAGGGAAGTGGCGCGTTCGTTCATGTCGTGGGCCATGACCAAGGTGCAGCAGGTCAAGAGCAACTTCGTCAAGAACATAGAGTCGCAGATAGACTCGAAGTTCGCCGAACAACTCGACCTGACCGAGGCGCAGAAGGAAGACATAAAAGCGATCATAAAGGAGCAGGTGGACAAGGGGCTGAAGACGGCCGCGGAACTGTTCCAGAAAGGCGACTTCACCTCGATGCAGGGAACCATGCGGAAACTCATGGACGAGACCGACGAGCGCATCAAAGGGACGCTCGACCCCGACCAGATAGAGAAATGGAAGGAAATGGACCCGCAGTTCAAGCGGCGCGAGGACCGGCGCGCGGCGCGCAAGGCGAAGGAAGGACAGGGATTCTAACGGCGCCGCGTCATTTCGCACGCTCGACGATCAGCGCGCGACCTTCACGGCGCGCGCGACGCCCCGGACCGAGCAGGAGCGCGAGCGCCTCCGCCAGCGGCACCTCCGTCAGCGTTCCGGAAGGCGCCGCGGCAGTCGCAAGCGCCTTTCGCAGGTCTTCGTCGTCCACGCGGAGTTCGAGGCCGGCCTGAGCCGCGGCGGACCTCAAAAGCGGCAGTAGTTTTCCCTTGCAGACCAGACTCACCAGTGGTCTGCACCGCTCCAGTCCGGACACCTTCGCCCTGGCCCAGCCTTCACGGGAGAGCAGCAGCGCGCAGCCCTTCTCCACGCGCAGGTCGGCGGCGGAGGCGAGACGCTCCACGACCTCGAGCAGGGACGCGCCCTCCTCCACCGAAACCGTCTCTGCGGCCGCGGCGGACCGCTCCACCAGCACCGAGGCTCCGTAATACATACCGAGAAGTCGCGCAACGTCGCCGAGCGGGCGCTTCTCGAGGCGCTCGGTGAGACGAAGGGCGCGCGCGAGCGGCTCCACGTCTCCGAGCGCGGCGAGCGCCTGCATCGCGCGCATCCGCACCGCCTCCGACGGCGAGGCCATCGCGGCGCGCGCCACCTCCGCGTCGCCGCTTATGAGGATGATCGGCTTGACGAGCGCCGCGCGGGTCGAGAGATCGCCCTTCTCGAACATCTCCTTGAGCGAACGCAACTCGTCGACGCCGCCCAACTCCGAGAGGGCGTCGGCGTAGAGCAGACGCAACGTGGGCCCGGCGGCGGGAAACGCGTCGAGCAGGGCACGACATATTTCCGCGGCGGCGGCGCGGCGTCCCGCCTTCACCAGATAGATCTGCGCCTCCTTCCGCTCGCCCAAACCTCTGCTGCGGCCCATCACGTCGAGAAAGACGTCCGCGGCGCGACGCGGATCTATGGAGAGAAGCGCGTCGAAGACCGGCGCGCGTACGGGGCGGCCCGGCGAAAGAGCCGCGTCGCGCAACGCCGAGAAGGCCGCGGGAGTCGCTATCGCGCCGAGCGCGGCGGCCGCCCCGGTCACGTGACCCGGCTCCGCGAGCAGCCCGGCGAGCCGGGGCACCGCTTCGGCGAGGCGGTGCAGTCGCGCGCCCAGAAGCGCCTCGCAGAGCGCGTCTTCGTTCCGCTCCGCGCCTTCCTTCTCCGCGGAGAGCGCCTTCAAAAGGACGGGGCGGAAACATTCGTCGGGGAGCCGCGCCGCCAGCGCCGCGGCCGCCCACTCGCAACGCTCGTCCTCGCCCTCCACCGCCTCGCGCAGCCAGGCCGCTACCCGCGAAATCCCGCCGACCGGCTTCAAGGGAATGCTTCTCTCGTCGAACTTGCTGTGGCAGAGGAACAGAATCGCGTGGGAGGCCAGGCGACGGACGTCCGCGTCGTCGTCCAGCAGGAGTCGCGTCTGAGTGACGAGACCGTCCACGGAGAGGGACGAGTCCATCATTCGCGTGGCGATCTGTCTCCGGCACCACACGGGCAGACGCGCCACACGCTCGGCCGTGCGCACGCTGC
>CAYPNR010000120.1:0-1495 GCA_964412125.1 uncultured Planctomycetota bacterium
CGCGCGGCGCCGCGCGCAGGCGTCGAGTCGACCGACGATTTTCTTCTGCTCGGCCGCTATTCGCGCGCGCTCCCTGTCGAGACGCGCCTTCATACGCGCGACGGCGTCGTCGAGCGGCGCCGCCAGAAGCGCCGTCGCGGCGCAGACCGTCGCCAGTACCGCCGCGACGCGTCTCATTCGCCCCACTCCTCAAGGAGGGAGCGCGACAGCGGCGCATCGACCATCTGCGGCACACTCCGGCGCAGCACCTGTCGCAGAAGCCCGGAAAGAGCGTGATAGAGAGCGACGTCGCGGCTGAAACTCCAGCGCCACTCGCCGTCGACGCGCCCCAGCAACGCGCAATCGCCCGCGTCGCCGACGAACCAGAGCGTCACAAGTCCGCAACGGATTATGTAGCCGCGCAGCAGTCGTCCGTCGGGCGCCTTCAAAAAGTCGCGATATCCTTCCCACTGTCCGCCGAGCGCCAGTTCGCGCAGATGCGCCTCGAAAAGCGCTTCTATCGACGCCTCCAGGTCGTCTCCCGGCGTCGGAACGGCGGCCTCCCGCTCCTCCAAGCGGTACGGAACTCCCTTCCGCACCGCTCGACGCAGGCGCCCGGCCGATTCGCCGATCACCCTGACCAGCGCGTCCCGCTTCGCGGTCAGCGCAGCGACTTCTTTCCGTCTTTCGGCCACGCGTCCGGAAAGCCGGCCGGCCTCCGCTTCGACGGCGGTCAACTCCTTTCGTAGTTCGTCCTTCTGCCGCCGCAGTCGCTCCACGGCCGCCTCCTCGCGCGCGACGCGCGCCAGGAGACCGGAACGCTCGCGCTCCCACTTCTCCTGAAGGTCGTGTAACTCGGCCGCCAACTCCTCAAGCGACCCGCCCGAAGCCAGAACCACGCCGACGAGGAACACCCCCGCGACCGCGGCCGCCGTCACGACACGCATACGCCTCATCCCACAGCCGTGGAGTACGAATTGTTACACGAACGGACGCCCTCAGGCAAACGGATTCCGGTAGATGACGACGACGAGAAGGGCGCCGCCGGAGACGCGACGCCCCGCACGTCCGCCCTCGATCCCGCGCGGGTCGAGCCTCACCAGTCGAACTCGTCGTCCTCCTCGCCCAGCAACCGGCGGACGCGTCTCTCGATTATCCTGTCGCGATGCTCTTTGTGGCGCTTGTGCATCTCCTTCAGCCGCCGCAGTTCCTCTTCAAGCGCTTCTATGCGCCGCTTGTGCTCCCGCATCTTCAGGTCGAACGCCTCGCTCACCACACGCTTGAGTTTCTCCCTCAACGCCTTCCTCTTCTCCTCGTCCTTGCAGTCCTTCAAGGCGTCCACCAACTCGTCCTCGGCCCTGTGTATCTCCACCATGCGGAGACGCACCTTGAAAAGTTCAGGGTCCCGGACCCGTAACTCCTCCATCTCCCTGATCACCTCCCTGGCGCGCTCCAGTGTGTCGCGGAAGAGTCCCGGATTGTGCCGCGCTTCCTGCAACTCGCGCAGAAGATGCGG
>CAYPNR010000120.1:1595-4480 GCA_964412125.1 uncultured Planctomycetota bacterium
CGCCCGGGCGGCTCGTCCCACTCCTGAGCGGCGAGGAGCGCCGCGAGAGAGCCCACGAATATCAACGCCATCCATCGCACGTCTCACCCTCCTATCGGAGACATTCGGAGTGTCTCATCGCCAGAAAGCGAGCATCTCGCTCTTCAACTCCGAAACCGAGCGTTCCAGAGAGCCTATCCCGTCGGAGAGGCGACTCTCGCTGCGACGCGGCCACAGTTTCGCCACGCGTCTCTCCGCCGCGGCGATCCTCGCCTCGGCGCGGGCGACGCTCAACTCGGCCTTCGAGGGAGCGGTTCGGAGCGGCGGCGCGACCGGCCCGCGCCCCAGAAAGAGCAGCGCGGCGACCAGCACCACCGCCGCGGCGGCGGCCGCGCGCGTCGCGCGCGCGAGACGCGGCCGCAGTCGGCGACGGCGGCGCCGCGGCGGCTCGAAACGAGGCATCCTCTCAAGCAGCGCCGCCGCCGCGCGTAACTCCGCGTAATAGTCCCGACACGCTTCGCATCTCTCGACGTGTCCGCCGACGAGAACGCGTTGCTCCGGCTCCGCTTCGTCGAAGAGCACGAGCACCATCAGGTCGCGTATCCTTTCGCAGTCCATCAGCGTTCCTCCTTCACGGCCGCGCTCCGCCGTAACTTCTCGAGTCCGTATCGCATCCGCGAAAGCACCGTTCCGAGAGGCACGCCGAGCACGTCCGCCGCCTCCGCGAAGGTCAAACTCGAATAGCACCGAAGAAAAAGAACGTCCCGCTGCTCCGGCGGCAGACTCCTCACCGCCGCTATCAGCGTCTCCTCGCCCGACGCTCCCGCGTCAACGACGGTCGAACCCGTCTCCGTCATCGTTCGCTCCCTTTTTCTGGCGCGAAGCCAGTCCAGCGCCGCGGTGTAGACCGCGCGTACCAGATACGCCCGCAACTTCCCGCGTTCGGTGTAGCCGGCCGCGCCCTTGAGAAAGCGCAGCGCCGCGTCCTGCACCACGTCCTCGGCGGCGTGATGCTCGCGCACGAGCGCGCGCGCGAGGCCGTAAAGCCGGCGTCGCTCGTCGCGAAAAACCTTCTCAAGAGCGGCTCTTCTCACACTCCGTCCTACATAACGGATCGGCGACCGTTCCTATTTTAGTCGTCCGACGGCCCGGGAACGCACACCGTTCGGGGCCGCCGAGACGGAATCCGGCCGCGCAAGACGCCGAACTACCAGTATATGTTGGTGAATCTGCCGCGGTTCTGCTCGGCGAGTCCCTTCAGGAAACGCATCATGTCGGCGAGATGGAGAGTGGGCGCCTTCCGCGCGAATTCGAATCCGAACGTGTGTATCGTGATCCGACGAAAACGGTTCTCGTCGGCGACCCACTTCAGAATCGAGTCCACGTCCAGCGGACAGCCGTCCTTCCACGGCTGTCCGTCCGAGAGAAGATAGATCGTGTCGACTTCGGCGTCTGCGAACGCCTCCTTGAGCGCGTCGTCGGTGTGCGTGTCGCCCTTGGCGCGAATGCCGCGTACCCACGCTGTCGCGGAAGCCTTGTTGCCGTCGCTGGCCCTGACGAGACCGCCTCTCCAGCGTTTGACGTCTGTGGCGAAAGAGATCACATTGAACTTCGCGGCGCGGGGGAGAGACTTGATGCAACGCGCCAGTTCGCGCTTGACGCGTTCCATACGCGCCCTGTCCGCCGGAAGAGACGGAAATCCGCCCCACTGGTCGGGCGCCGCTCCCTTCGGAAGTTTCCGCTTCAGCGTCATCCGTCCGTCCGGCGTCCTGACCATCTCGGGATCGCGGGCCTGCATCGAACTGGAGCAGTCTATCACGAAGATGACCCGGTTGCTCACGATCTCGGCCCCGAAGAACTTGGGCGCTTCCTTCACGACTTTCGCCACGACGGTCATGCCCTTGTCCTCATGCGGCGCGTATTCGCCTCGCTTCTTTTGCTCCTCCATCTCCGCCTTCTTCGCCTCGTAAAGCGCGCGCCAGCCCTCGGCGTCCTTCGCTTCCGCGTTCAGAAGCGTGGCGAGCGCCCGAACCGCGTCCAGCCAGACAAGGCCGCGCTCCTTCTCCAGTCGCTCCACCAGCGCGATCGTCTCTCCTATGAGTTCGACGGCGCCGGCCGCAAGTACGCCTCTTATCGCCGCGCGCACCACCTGAGGTTTTCTGTCCCCGAGACACTTCCTTATCGTGGGCACGACGACCGGATGCCGACGGTATATCAACGCCTCGAGCGCGAGAAGTCGGCCGCGCCAGTCACGAAACGAGCCGGCGGCCGCGGAGAGCGCTTTGCAGGCGTCTTCCGTCTCCATCTTTTCGAGAGTCTCGCGGGCGGCGGCGGTGATGTCGGCGCGCTCCGGATACCGCACCGCCGCGCCTATCACCACGCGAACCGCGAGTCCCGTTCCCAATTTTCCCATCCTGCGAAGCACGCCGCACGCCTTCGCCCATCTCTGTCCCTTCGTCAGGCCGCGAAACTCCTCGTAAAGCGCCTCCACCTCCTTCTTCTTGGGATCCTTCGCGGCGGCGACGCCGAGCGCAACCGTCACGGCCAACGCGGCCAGCAAACCTCGTCTCATCCGGCGGCCCCCTTATTCACGTCGTTCGGAACCGACTTCCCCTCCTCATATTGTAGCCGCCGCGCGGCGCGTTTGCCACGCTCCGCCGCGTCCGGGACGCGAACGCCTCAGACGTATACAAAAAGGAAGCGGGCCGCGGAAGATCTCCGCGGCCCGCCGGCAGCGGTGGGCAGTCTACCAGCCTTCGTTAATCGTCTATCAGCGACTTACGCCGTATCTGCTTCAGGCCCTTCCGACGCTTGTACCTGATGTAGCGGTAGTAGATCTCCAGTGTCAGAGCGTTGATCGCCGTCGCGTAAACGCGGCCGCCGACCATGCCCCACTTGCCCACAGG
>CAYPNR010000121.1:0-4373 GCA_964412125.1 uncultured Planctomycetota bacterium
AGCGCGCGGCGTTTTCCGTCTCGATACGGAAGAAGCAGTACCGGTTCTCGAACGGAGAGGAAGTGGTGGCCAGCGCGCTGGCCGCGCAACCCGCGCGGCAGGTCACGGAGTGCGGGCATCCGGCGCAGAAGCCTTGCAACTGTTCCGGACGGAAGCGCCGGTTGCGCTCGAACAGGCCGTCGTCGCGCCAGATGTCCTCCAGCGGCCGCTCCCGCAGATTGGCGACCGTCCAGGAGTCGGGCAGGGAAAGGCAACCCCTGACGCCGCCGTCGGAGGCGATTCCGAGGGTGAAGACGCCTGCGCCGCAGCCGCGCCACGCCTCCTGCGGCTGCTCTCCGTAGTCGGCGAGCACCGTGCTGTGGTAGCCGATGTCGTGCGCTCCGGCGACCGCAAGGGTCGGATGGTTTCGTCGCGTCTCCTCTATGAACGCGCCGAGTTTGTGGAACTGTTCGGGTGACAGCATCAGATCCGCGTCGAAACGGTCCCCGCCGGTGGTGGCGACCTGTATCTGCCAACTGAGGTCGTACGGCGCGACCAACTCGTCGCGCAGGGCGGGCAGGGCGGTGAAGTTGGCGCGGAAGACGGAGGTGATGACTCCCGTCTCCAGACCGGCGTCGAGCAGTCGCATCAGCGCGGAGCGCGCGGCCTCGAACGCCCCCTTCCGGCCGCGTATCGCGTCGTGCACCTCCGCCGTTCCGTCCACGCTCACCGCCACTCTGTCGACACCGGCGCGCGCGGCGCGCGCGCAGGCCGACTCGTCCAGCAAAAGACCGTTGGTTATCAGCACCACATCGAGAGCGCAGTCCCGCGCGTCGCCGACCAGTTCCTCCCAGTCCGCCCGCAGCAGCGGCTCGCCGCCGAGGAAGCATACCTCCTCGCCGCCGAGCGCGGCCAGTCGCCGGAAGACGTCGCGCCACTCCGAGCGGCTCAACTCCTGCGGACGCGGTTTTCCGGCGCTCGAGCCGCAGTGCACGCATCGCAGGTTGCACGCCAGGGTCAACTCGAGGGTCACGTACTCGGGCGCGTAGTTCTCAGGCACGCTCCAACTCCTCCATCTCCCATCTGTAGAGGCAGTAAGGGAAGTCGTAAGGCGAGCCGGTCAGCGAGTGCGCGAGGTCCGAACAGCCGCCGCGGCAGACGTGTCCGTAAGGGCAGTCCGCGCACGTGCCGGTGAGCGCGCGTCTGTCGAACTTCCGGTTCAGCGCGAACCGGTCGGGGTCCAGCCAGATTTTTTCGAGCGGCTCTTCGAGCACGTTGCCCTCCACGAACGCGTCCGGCAGAATGAGACAGCCCTTGACGCGGCCGTCGGCGTGGATGCCGACGGTGTTCAGCCCCGCCTGGCAGCCCTGCCAGGAGAAGTTGTGTAAATTGGGAAAGCGCATGGAGTAGTAACCGATATCGTGCGCGCCGGTCAGGTCGAGACGCCCCTCGTAACGCGTACGCAGGTCGTTTATCGTACGGCAGAGTTCCACATATCCCTTCCGGTCGAGGACGTGTTCGGCGCCGAAGCGCTCCGGATCGTGACACGAGGCGACGTTTATCATCCACATCCACGGCTCCGGATCCGTTATCCGCGAGGCGACCAGTTCGGCGATGGCGGCCAACTCATCGACGTTGAGACGCGTCACCGACGTAAGAAGCGTCTTGGACGGCAGGGGCAGGGCGTCTATCAGATCGAGTGTCCGGAGTGCGCGCTCGAACGCGCCTTTTCTGCCGCGTATCCGATCGTGTTTTTCCGCCTCCGCCGCGTCCAGGCTCAGACCTATGTCCGAAAACCCCAACCCGATCATCTTCTCCGCCAGTTTTTCGGTCATGGCCCAGCCGTTGGTGACGGTGTTGACCTCGATGCCGTGTTCGCGCAGGCGCTCGGCCAGGGTGGTCCAGTCCGGTCGCAGGATTGCTTCGCCTCCGAAGAGGCAGACCGACTGGACGCCGAGACGCGCGAACTGATCGCAGAGGTCGAGCGCCTCTGCGGTACTCATCTCGTAACCCCGTGCGCGTCCGCCGCCGGAGGCGCAATGGTGGCAGTGGAGATTACACAGGAGCGTTATCTCCCAGACCACCGATCGCGGTGCTTCGTCCCATTTGACGCCCATTCGTTCGACCTCCTCAGACTTCGTAGACGCCGGTGCCGGGCGCGACCGGCGTGACGCGCGGCGCCGGCGTCGCGCGCGCGCCGCGTCGCAGGGCTTCGAGAAGTTTCAGTGCCGCCTCTCCGGCGCGACGCGCGAAGAGATCGGCCTGCGCGGGCTGTGCGCCGATCTCGAAGGCGACCGCCATGAGCGTGTCGCGTTGCGGGCTTTGCGGCAGCGGCGCCAGGAATTCGAGCGCCGCCGTCGCGTCGCGTGTCTCCAGCGCCGCCAGCGCCGCGTCGAACGACATCCTTTCGACGACGGCCGGCCGACACGTCTGAAGGCCGCGTCGGTAGCAGACGACGGCTTCGGGCCAGTCGCCTTCGGCGCCCGCGAGCGTCGCGAGATTCCACCAGGCGTAGTCGCTTTCGATCGCCCAGCGACAGACGCGTTCGAACATGGCGCGGGCCTCCGCGGTGCGGCCGAGCGTCGCCGCTTTGACGCCGCGCGCGGTCGTCCGTCGCGCCAGCGCCGCGCATCTCTCACGCAGAAACGGCGCCTCGCCGTCCGCCTCCGGCAGTCCCGCGATAAAGCGCTTCCAGCGACCGTCCAGCAGCGCCGAGACCGCTTCGCCGAAGACGGTCTCGTAAGCGTCCGTCTCCTCGGCGGCCGTGCTTTCTTTGAACGCCGCGAAGAGCCGACCCGGAAAGCGTTCCGCGACCAGCGCGGGAAGTATTTTCCGCCACTCCGGGGCGCCGGTCGCGCGCAGGCCGCTGCTCCGCGCCGCGTCCAGGAAGAGCAGGGTCGCGCGCGCGGAGATCGTCACGTTCTCCGCCCACAGGCGTCGTCTCTCCGCGGGCGCGGGCCGCCGGCGTATCTTGCGGAGATTGCCCACGAAGCGGTTTTCGAACTCCGCCCAGAGCAGCGGATCCGAGCGGTCGTGCGGGTCGCGACGCGCGCGAAACAGGCTGAGCGCCGAGTGAAAAGCGGAGGCCCGCTTCCGCGCCAGAAGTCGATAGCCGTGCTCGAAACGATAGGTCCGCGGCGAGGCGCGCTTCACAGCCGTAAAACCGGTCTCGACCAGGAGTTCTTCCAGGAGCGGCGGCTCCAGCAGGAGTTTGTGTCCGTTCGACGGGGTGCCGTCGCCGAATATCCAGACCAGACGCGCGAGGCGCTCTTTTTCGTCGCGCGCGTCGAGATAGGCGCGCATCGACGCCTTCGGCTCAGGCGTCTCCAGCGCGAGCAGGCCGTTCGGAACGAGGACGCGATGGAACTCCGCCAGCGCCGTCGTCACGCCTGCGAAGTCGAGATGCTCCAGCACCTGATTCGCTTCGATTTCCTGGAAGGTCGCATCGGCGAACGGCAGGCGGGCCGCGTCGCACAGCAGGTCGGCGACGGTCGCGTCGCAAAGATCGACATTGACCGCGTCCGGACGATAGACCTCTCCGCATCCGACGTGGAGCAGACGAAATCCCGCCATGGCGCCGCGTTCCGCAGGTCAGCGGATCAGACGGGAGCGCTTGATGAACCCGTAACGCACGCCGCGCGGGTTCCAGCGCGGATAAGCGCAGTCCTGCGGCAGTTTCACCGTCTTCTTGCGGGTCGGCTGCATCTTCTTCGGTACGGCGAGGTCGCTCCAGCGCTTCGTGGCGGCGTCGTAGCCGCGCCAGGCGATTACCTTCACGTCGGGCTGCAGGCCTTTCCTGAAGACGGTTTTTGTCGCCGCCACGCGGTAGACCAGTTCGACACGCTCGAAATCCGCGTGTTTCGAGTCGTCCGCGGGCTTGTAGGTGAGCGTCAGTTCGACGTGGTCCGCCTCCAGCACTATCGAGGTGACTTTCTCGTCGAAGACGCCGGAGAAGAGTTTGCCGAGGTCTTCTCTGCAGCGCGCGTAAGCGTCGGCGACGGCCTTGTAGAAACTGTGCAGCGGCGCCTCGCCGCCGTCGTAGGCCGCGAAGACCACTTTGAGGAACTTGGTCTGCGCGGCGTATTCCGCTTCGTCCGACCAGACGTTCCGCGTCTCTTCCAGTTCCTGTTCCTGGGCCTGTGCCGCGGGTTGTGTGCCGGTCACGGCCGCGCCCGCGTAGGAGGCGTAGAAGCCGGCCGTGGCTATGGCGGCCGCCTGCAGTCCCTCTTTCATCTTCTTCACGGTCGATTTCTTCTCCGCCATTTCGTCTTCCTCCACTGCTCGGCTGGCTGAAATTTTCGATCCTCAAGAATCATACTCGTGAGGGGCGGCTGCCGCAAGCGGAAAACGCGCCGCGGCCGCGTCGCGCATCCCGACGTCATCCGCGCCGGCGG
>CAYPNR010000122.1:0-4072 GCA_964412125.1 uncultured Planctomycetota bacterium
CTCTTCTTCCAGGTGGTCGGCGCAACGACGTACAAGTTGTCGAAACTGAACGTCGGCGACAGACTGCACGACCTCGTCGGACCGCTCGGAAAAGCGACGCACATCGAGAAGTTCGGCACCGTGGCGGTCGTCGGCGGCGGCGTCGGCGTCGCGCCGCTCTATCCCATAACAAAAGCGCTCAAGGAGGCGGACAACAGGCTCATCGGCATAATCGGCGCGCGGACCAAGGCGTTGCTGATATTGGAGAACGAGATGCGCGCAACTTGCGAGGAGTTGCTCGTCTCGACCGACGACGGCTCGTACGGCCACAAAGGCTTCGTCACCGACCTGCTGAGAGGCGTGCTCGAGCGCGAGAGCAAAGTCGACCTCTGCGTCGCGGTGGGGCCGCCCATCATGATGAAGTTCGTCTGCAGGCTGACCAAAGAGTTCGAGGTGCCGACCATCGTCAGTCTCAACCCGATAATGGTCGATGGAACGGGCATGTGCGGCGCCTGCCGCGTCGAGGTCGGCGGCGAAACGAAGTTCTGCTGCGTCGACGGACCGGAGTTCGACGGACACACCGTCAATTGGGATCTCTTCTTCAAACGTCTGCGAACGTACCAGGAACACGAAAAGACCGCATACGACAAGGTCAAATCGCAGGAGTGACCCGTCCCGGAAAGAGAAAGTTTGGAGAACAGAGTGATGGCGAAGAAAATGCAACCTCGCGTTCCGATGAAGGAGCAGGACCCCGGGGAGCGCGTCCGAAACTTCAACGAGGTGCCGTACGGCTACGACGCCGAGGCGGCGATGAAGGAGGCGGGCAGGTGTCTCGGCTGCAAAAAGCCGAAGTGCGTCGAAGGCTGTCCCGTGGAGATAAACATTCCCGCGTTCGTCGAGCGGGTGAAGGAAGGCGACTTCCGCGGAGCGATACGCGAGATAAAAGAGACGAATCTCCTGCCCGCGATATGCGGTCGCGTCTGTCCGCAGGAGACGCAATGCGAAGTCCGATGCGTTCTGGGCAAGAAAGGCGACCCCATCGCCATAGGACGGCTCGAACGCTTCGTCGCGGACTGGGAGAGAGAGCGGGACACGGTCGAGGTTCCCGAATGCGCCCCGTCCAACGGCAAAAGCATCGCCGTCGTCGGCAGCGGTCCCGCCGGGCTCACCGTCGCATCGGACATGGCGAAACTCGGCTACAAGGTCACGGTCTTCGAAGCCCTGCACGCCCCGGGCGGTGTGCTCATCTACGGCATTCCGGAGTTTCGTCTGCCGAAGAAGATAGTCTACGCGGAGGTGGACGTACTGCGGCGGATGGGCGTCGAGTTCGTCTACAACTACCCGATAGGGCGGGTGGAGACGATGGACGAACTACTGGAGCGCTACGACGCGGCGTTCATCGGCGTGGGAGCGGGCGCGCCGTCCTTCATGCGTCTGCCCGGCGAGAATCTGCTGGGCATATACTCGGCCAACGAATATCTGACGCGCTCGAATCTGATGCGCGCCTATGTGTTTCCCGAGGCCGACACCCCCATCGTCAGGGGCAGGAGAGTGGTCACGATCGGCGGCGGAAACGTGGCGATGGACTCGGCGCGGACGGCGCTGCGCCTGGGCGCCGAGGAGTCCATCATAGTCTATCGCAGAACACGCGCGGAGATGCCGGCACGCGCCGAAGAGGTGCATCACGCCGAGCAGGAGGGAGTGCAGTTCCGCTTTCTCACCAACCCCGTAGGGTATCACGGCGACCCGGAAGGCTGGGTACGCGAGATGGAGTGCATCAGGATGGAACTGGGCGAGCCCGACGCGAGCGGCAGACCGAGACCGATTCCGGTGGAGGGCTCGAACTTCCGAATACCTGTGGACACGGTGATAGTCGCGATAGGCACGCGGGCGAATCCCGTGATTCCGCAGACTACGCCGGACCTGGAGGTGAACAGGTGGGGCTACATTTCGGCGGACGAGGAGACGATGGCCACCTCCAAGAAAGGCGTATTCGCCGGCGGCGACATAGTAACCGGATCGGCGACGGTGATAAGCGCGATGGGCGCGGGCCGCGCGGCGGCGCGCGCGATGCACGCCTGGCTCTCCGGCGAACTGAAGATATGGTGAGCGGGAGCCGCGGCGCGGTAAGGATCTGAAGGAGGCGTCGCGTGAGCGACAACGCGCCAAAGCGCAGAGTTTCCGACCTGCTCGGCGGCGCGTGGGAGAGGTCGAAAAAGTCGCTGAGGAAGTTCGGACGCGCCGTCAGACTCGCCGCTCAGAGATTCCTGCACGACCACTGCACCATTCGAGCCGCGGCGCTCTCCTACTCCACGCTTCTCGCTCTGGTTCCCGTGGGCGTCGTCTCGCTCATCATTCTCAACTCGTTCGGCTCGCTGAGCGAGCGCGGAAGGAGCCTGCGGCAGTTGATCTCGCAGCAGGTCTTTCCGCGCGGCGCCGGTCCCGGCGTCGAGCAGTTCGAGACCGCCATCGACAGAATCTTTCAGAGTCTCACCTCGCAGATATCCGAGACGTCGGTTCCCGTGACCGCCCTGTCGGTGGGCGCGTTCATACTGACGATTCTGTTCCTGTTCGCGGGAGTCGAGAAGACGTTCGACGATCTCTGGCGCGTGAAGGCGCGACGACGAACCACCGCGCGGCTCCGCAACTTCTGGACCATTATGACGCTCGGCCCGGTGATGGTCTTCTTCTCGTACTACATCGCCTTGGAACTCGGCGGCAAACTTCCGGAGACCCTCGGTTTTCTCCGCACGGTGATAACCACCGCGTTTCCGTACGCCTTCTCCGTGATGGCGTTCTATCTGGTGTACCAGTTCGCGCCGAACACCTCCGTCCGGTTCTCCAGCGCGTTCACCGGCGCCATCTTCGCGGGCCTGCTGTGGGAGATACTGAAGCGGCCGCTCTCCTACTATCTCACCTCGGTGCTGACGTTCAGGCAGGTCTACGGTCCGATCGGACTGATACCGTTGTTTCTGATATGGCTGTACGTGACGTGGCTGATAGTGCTGTTCGGAGCGGAGTTGTGCTACTGCCTGCAGCATCTTCGTCTGATGGCGCCGCGGAAGAAGGGCGAAGGCGCGCTGTCCGACTATCGCGGCTATTACGGAGTACGTGTGGCGCTGACCGTGGCGCGTCACTTCGAGACCGGAGCGGTTCCCGTCCCCGCGCGCGCGATGGCGAAGCGACTCGGGCTGCCGCGGCCGTTCGTGTGGGAACTGGCCGAGAAACTCGCCGACGCGCGCATCATCACGCGGGTCGACTCTCCGAGGGTTTCTTACACACTGACGCGACCGCCGGAGAAGATAACTCTCTCGCAGATACTCACGGCCGTCTCCGGCGGACTGCTGCCGGCGCCCGAAGCGGGCGACGAAGCGTCCGTGAGGATAGCGGCGCTTTTCGAGGCGGCGCGTTCGTCCGCGAACGAAGTTCTCGACAGTCCGCTTTCGGCGCTTCTCAGGACGACGGGGTCGACACAAGCATGGAGAGCATGAGCCGTGCGCATAGAAGACCTCTCGGACGAGGATCTCCTGCGCGGATGCCGCACCGCACAGGAGTCGGAGGTGCGCCGGGTGGTCGGCCTGCTCTACAGTCGCCACCATCACAGACTCTTCAACTTCCTGCGACGCTTCCTCGGCGATGAGGCCGCCACCGAGGACGTCGTCCAGGAGACTTTCGTCAGGCTCTACCGCAACGCGCGCAACTATCGGGAAGTGGCGCGGTTCACGACGTGGATATACCGCATAGCCACCAATCTGGCGCTGAACGAACTGCGCCGGCGCAAGACGCACGCCGCGTTCCGACTCGATCCGGAGGTCGACAAAGAGACCCTGCGGGTGATAGACATGATAGCGGGCGGCGGTCCGTCTCCGATCGACAAGATGACGCGGGAGGAGTTGAGCGAGGCGGTCGACCGGGCGCTTTCGCAGATGCCGGAACAGTACCGCGCCGTGCTGCTTCTGTGCGACATGGAAAACCACTCCTACGAGGAGGCGGGCGAGATTCTCGGACTGCGCGGCGGCACGATAGGTTCGCGTCTGAGTCGCGCGCGACGGATGTTCGCCAATCTCCTCGCCCGCGCCCTGCCCCGATGAAA
>CAYPNR010000123.1:0-3731 GCA_964412125.1 uncultured Planctomycetota bacterium
ATGATCGAACTTCTCGTGGTCATTCTGGTGATCGCTATCCTGATAACCATAGTCGCCGGCTCCTACGGCTGGCTCGTGGGACGCGCCAAAAAGACCAGCACCGAGAGTTTCCTCAACGTCATCGTCACGGGTCTGCAGAACTACTCCGAGAAGGAGGGCAGCATACCGATGGCGGACTGGCGGAACGACGAGGGCGTGACCGTGCTGACCGAAGCGCTGAAGGAGGGATACGTCGAAGGCAAGAAGGGCAACTTCGTCAAGTCCAAGTACACCCACAAACAGGTCTTCAGCGACATGTGGAACCGACCGCTGCGCTACAGGAGCGCCTACGACGAGGACGGCAATCTCCGCTCGCCGGCGCCGCACAACGACAAGCCGGACGGCTTCGATCTATGGTCGGCGGGACCGGACGGCGAAGACGCCTACGACGAGGCGGACGGCGACTGCGACGACATTCGGAACTGGGTGAAGGACTGAAGACTCGTCGTTTCCGCTCCGCGAGGCGCCGGGGCGCGTCGCGGGGGCGAAAGACGGCCTTACGATGGAGGAAGGCGACGTGAGAAGGACCGGCTTCACGATGGTCGAGTTGCTCATCGTCATCCTTGTGATCGGGATACTGATGGGCATAGTGGCGTACTCCATCACGTCGTTGAGCGAGCGGGCGCGGCTCTCCAACACCGAAGGACTGCTCGACCAGATAAAGAGCGCGCTGCAGTCGTATTACAACGACTTCAAGAAGTTTCCGCCGGACGGTTTCGACCAGACGGTCACCGCGCCCAACGGCAAAGCGCTGCGCGGAACCGCCTGTCTGGCGTACTTTCTCGGCTGGGTCTACCGCGACGGCGGCAAACTGAAGCACTTCCAACTGAAGAAGACCAGATGGGACGCCGAAGGCAACGAGTCGAGCACGCAGGTGAACGAAGGCAAACCGTACATGGAACTGAAGGAGAATCAACTGACGCCTTCCGGTGAGATAAAGGACGGCTGGGGCAACGCCATGCACTACGACTGTCTGGAGGAGGACGACAACGGCAACGTCCAGTTCTCGCGCCAGGCGAGCGCGTCGGTGCATCTGCCGCCGATACCGAAGTACCACGGACCCGATCCGCGGACGGCGCGGGGCGCCGGCAAGGGCTTCAATCCGGGGCGCTACGACATATGGTCCAACGGCCCGGACGGCCACGAAGAAGGAGCGAAGGCGGACGACGACGTTCTGGGAGGAGTTGGCTCCAAGTAGTTACGTTTGCGAGGAGGCGCGTGATGAGACGCGGCTTTACCATGGTCGAGTTGCTGATAGTGCTGGTCATAATCGGTCTTCTGATGACGATAGGCATCGCCGCCTTCGGCGTGTTCTCGAAATGGAAGAAACTGGAGGGCACCGGTCGACTCTTCAAGGCGGCGGTGGGCGAGGCGCGATCCTACGCCATCACCAAACGCAAGCGCTGCCGACTCGTCTTCGGCAAGGCGCGTCTGCGCGTGGCGATACCGGAAGAAGACCCCAAGAATCCGAACAACTACCGCTGGCGATACATATCGCATGTCGATCTGTTCAAGGACACCGTCTACACTCTCGAATGCAAGGGGCCCGGCCAGTCCGCGATGGACGACGCCAGCGAGCCGGAGGACTTCGCCAGCGCCAACGCCGTCCGCAACTTCTCCATAGAGTTCCGCTTCGACGGCTCGATCAATCTCGGACGCTACTTCAGCGACATTTCCTACACGGAGTTCACGCAGAGCAGGAACGCCGACATCAAGGTCCGACTCAAGGGCGGCGGCAACGATCGCTGCTATGTGGATCTCCAGCCGGTCTCCGGCAACGCGGAGTGGAAGATGGTGAAAGAGGAGAAGCGCTGACAGAGTCGCGCGTTAGGAGGAAGCGTTCATGCGTCGCGGTTTCACGATACTGGAGATTCTGATAACGCTGCTGATACTGGTGGTGGGGCTTCTGCCCATTTTCGCGTTGTTCCCCCTCGGCCAGCAGCGCGCCGCGGAGGTCACGCGCGACTGCTACGCCTCCCTCATCGTCCAGGGCGTCCGCGACTCCATCGAACTCGCGCTCGCCAAGGCGCGCGTCACGTTCACCAACGGCACGCGCGGCTTCGTCTACATGGGCGAAGGCGTCCGCGAACTCCTCGCCGAGCAGGGCAAGAGTCTTCCTTCCGATCTGACCTACGACGATGGAGACGACCCCTCGATAGACGAATCCGCGCACTACTGGGTGAAACTGCCCACCGGCAACGAGAAGTTTCTCTATCCCCGCCACCGTCCCAACCAGTACGCGTTCGAGGGATACGTAAACAACGACAGTTTTCATCCCAAGGTGCGCAAGGTGTTTCCGATGGGCTACCGCATCAAGCAGATAGCCGAGAAGGGCAAGGATCCCGACGACCCTCACCGCAAGATCTCCGACAAGGAGCGCCAGGAGGCGAAGGACGATCCGCTGCCCGGGTACTCTTACGCGTTCCTCATAAGGGAGGCGAAGAAGGACACCAACGACGACGGCGTGCCTGACACGCTCATCTCGAGCGACCACAACATATATCTGGTCACCGTCTTCATCTACCGCAACTTCAAGAAGGTGGAGAACTGGTTGAGCCGCAACCGGGAGGATCTCGCCTTCAAATTGCGCGAACACCGTCCCTATCGTGTCTACTCCTTCTACGTCACGCATTGAGCCGGCAGGTCCGGTCGAGTCGCGACCGAGCCGCTCCGCGGACCGGCGGGGCGGTCGTCACGTTTTTTCTGGCGGGTCGCACGTCCGGGCGAGGTATTACATGCTGGAGACGGCAAGTGATGCATCCTGACGATGTGCGGCTGATGGAGAGGGTGAAACGTGACGACGCCGACGCTTTCGAGCGACTTTTCAGAAAGTACGAGCGTAAAGTGCTCAACTTCTTCCACAAGATTTGCTTCAGTCAGACGCTCGCCGAGGATCTCACGCAGGAGACGTTTGTGCGTCTCTGGTTTTCGCGCCACTCCTACCGGCCCGACGCGGGCAGGTTCTCCACGTATCTTTTCCAGATCGCGAAGAACTGCTGGTACAGTCTCTCGCGTTCCGACAGGCGTCGCGCCGAAGCCAAAAAGGCGGAGATCGAGGAAGCGGCCGCGGGCGGCCGTTCCGACGACCCGCTTCGCCGCGTCGAGAGCGCCGAGTTGCACGCGGAGGTCAGAGCGGCCGTCGCCGCTCTTCCGGAGGAGTCGAGAATCCCGTTCGTGCTCAGTCGATACACGGGTCTCAAGTACGACGAGATCGCACAGATTCTGTCCGTCTCGCTCAGGACCGTGGAGCGCAGGATCGGCGAAGCCGTGCGGCTGCTCGCGGAAAGACTTGTCGGGAAGTGACCGAAATGTTCGGATGCGATGAAATCAGAGAACGCCTGCACTCCTACGCCGTCGGCGAGTGCGACGAGCGCACCGCCCGCCTGACGGAGGCGCATCTCGCGATCTGCGCGGACTGCGCCGGGGAACTGAAAAGAATCCGCGAGGTTCTCCGGCTGACGGACGCCCTGCCCCGCGTCAGGGCGTCTCACGACCTGTATCCCGCGGTCGCGACCAGGATTCGTCCGCGGCCGCTCCGGCGCAGGCTCATTCCGGCGGCGGCCGCCGCGGCGGCGGTCGTGATCGCGCTGCTGCTGTATCCGTCCGCGCCCCCGAAAGTGCGTCGCGGCCCCGCGAAGCGACGCGCCGCGGCCGAAAAGGACAAGGGAGAGCGTCCCGCCGGGACGGCGGAG
>CAYPNR010000124.1:0-3612 GCA_964412125.1 uncultured Planctomycetota bacterium
CGGTCGCCGGGCCTTCGAGGCGGACGGGGCATGAGTATCGCGCGTAACTCTTTCAACTCGTCTTCGCTCAACACCTGCAACAGACTCTCCATCATCTGCTTCTGCGTGTCTCTGAACTGCTCCATCATGCGACGCCTGTCCATCTGTTCGCCGGGCGAGAACGACTCGAACATCTCGCGGATCTGTCTGTCGTGCTCTTCCACTATCGCGAGGACGTCACGTTTCTTCTCGGGCGGCCATTCGTGCCTCTCCGCGAATTTCTCTATGCCGTCGCGCCGGTGCTCGAGGATTCTGAGCACTCCTTTCTGTCGACTCTTCGCGCGTTCGTCGTCGCGCGGGTCGCGACCGCCGGGGCCGTGTTGACCGGACGGTCCCGAAGGCGGCGCGCTCGCCTGCGCCGTCGCCTGCTCGCGAACCTTCTTCAGTTCTTCTTCGAGTTGCTTCACACGATCCTTGAGGGTCTGCGCCTCCTGCAGCACGCTCGTGAGATCCTCTTCTATCAGCGCGACGCGCTCCTCGGACGCTCCGCTCCTGTTGCGCAACTGCGCCTTGATCTGAGACACTTCCGCCTCGATCGACCGCACACGTGACTCGTCGCCGTCGCCGCGGGCGGGTCCGGAGACCAGCGCCCATCCGGCCACGCCGCCGGCGCTCAACGCGACCGCCACCGCCACGATCGCCACCACCATTTCCCGGCTCATGATAAGGATTCCCCCACGCGACCCTTTATAATATACTTCCCGCAACGGGAAAGGGTAACTTTAATTTCGGGTGGAACGCATGTTTCTGGACGAGGCGGACGTGGACGTCCGCGGCGGCGACGGCGGCGACGGCGCCGTCGCGTTCCGACGCGAGAAGTACGTCGCCTTCGGCGGTCCGGCCGGCGGCGACGGCGGCGACGGCGGCTCCGTTTATCTCGTCGCGGACGAGCGGCTCGTGACGCTCGCGGACGTTGCGGCGCGGGCCTGCTTCGCCGCCGAAAACGGTCGGCCGGGTCGCGGCAAAGCGATGCACGGCAAAAAGGGCCGCGACCTGGAAGTGCCTGTTCCGCCGGGCACAGTGGTGCGGAGCGAGGACGGCGAACTTCTCGGCGAGTTGACCGAGCCGGGCCGGAGATTGCTGGTCGCCCGCGGCGGACGCGGCGGACGCGGCAACAAGGCGTTCGCTTCCGCGACCGATCGAACGCCGCGACACGCCGAAAAAGGGGAGCCGGGCCAGCACAGGCGACTCCGACTGGAGTTGAAACTGGTCGCCGACGTCGGCTTCGTCGGACTGCCCAACGCCGGCAAGTCCACGTTGCTGGCGGCGCTCTCCAACGCGCATCCGAGGGTCGCCGACTATCCCTTCACGACGCTCTCCCCGGTCCTGGGCATCGCCGGTCGCAACGCATGGCAGCGGATGGTCTTGGCGGACCTGCCCGGCCTGATCGAAGGCGCGCACGCGGGTAAGGGGCTCGGCGACAGGTTCCTGCGTCACATCGAGCGCACCCGTATCGTGCTGCATCTGGTGGACGTCTCGCTCGACGATCCCGTGAAGGCGTACCGGACGATCCGCGGCGAGTTGTCCGCCTACAGCGCGAGCCTGGCCGGAAAGACCGAGTTGGTCGCCCTCACCAAGTGCGACAAAGTCTCCTCACGCAAGGCGAAAGCGGAGGCGGGCCGACTCGGACGCGTCGCCGGCGCGTCCGTCGTGCGGATAAGCGCGCTTTCCGGAGAGGGACTCCGAAAACTGCTCGATATCCTTTGGCGGACGCTCCGTCCCGACGGAAAATGACGGTCGCGGCCGAAGGTCATTTCTTGCGGGAGCCGTGCGGGCCCTTGTAAGGAGTCTTCCTCACCCAGGCCTTGAACTCTTTTTCCACCTCTTCGATCTTCTTGCCGAGCGACCCGGCCAGGTCGGCGGCCTTCCACGGACCGGCCTTGCGGAGGTTGATCCGGTTCAGGTACCGCAGGAACGCTTTTCTGTAAGGGGAGTCCGTACGCGCCAGGAAATGGACGAAACCGCCGGCCTCGTTGTAGCACAGCATCCGCTTCCTGCTGTTGAAGTGCTTCCGCCACTGCTCGATCAGGTCCTTCAGCGGCAGCCATTCGCCGCGGGAGAGCGAGTGCTGGAGATACCAGAACCGCGTGTTGTGCGGAAAAGGGTCCTCCACCTCGAAATTGACCGCTATTCCCTCGTCGAACCACGCCTGCACGACGGAGATCTTGTTGAGGACGAAAGTCCACGTGAACTGGTGCGCGGCTTCGTGTCCGATGTTGCACAAGGTGTGCGAATAGTCGGCGCTGCCGAGCCACCTGCTCACCACCGGCCGCCCCTCGACCGCGAACTCGAAGTAGCCGAACGCCTTTCCCATCGTCCGCGCGGCGCTCACGCCCCGCGTCCTGCCCGCGAACTTCTCGAAGGAATCGTGGTTCTTGAAGACGATCACGTTCAACTTCGATTTCGGTTTCGGCTCCGTGTCGAAGAACTCGCAGTAGCGCTCGAACATCCTCTCCAACTTCTCCAGCGCCTTCTTCACGAAGTCCTCTTCCATGTCGGTGAGCAGGCGATAGTGCTCACTCGTCCTCTCCTTCGCCGCCGGCGCTATTCTTTTGGCGATCGAGAGAGCGTCCCGCTTCTTCCTTTCGCGAAGGGTCAGGGTGAGTTTGATCGGCTCCTCGCATCCGGCGCGTCTCACCAGCACGGTCGCCGCCTCGCCGTCTTTCTTGCCGCTCAGAACCGCTCTTAAGGCGTTGATGTCCGTCGTCTTCCTGCCGTCCATCTCCACGATCACGTCGCCGGCCTTCAGTCCGCCTTCGTGAGCGGGACTGCCCTCCAGAACGCTGGTCACCTTGAGGCCGTCTCCGGTCCGGGCGAGAGTGACGCCGAGCCAGACTCCGCCGCCCTTGCCCTTTGGCCGCTCCGCTTGAAGAACCGGACAGCAGCACAGAACGAGCAGCAGCGGCGCGTAACGCCGGATGTTCATTTTTTCTCCTCCAGGAACCGGGAAAGCGCCTCCAGCGTGGCCCCCAGCAACGCGCGGGCGCGATGCAGGACCGCGGGATCGTCTTCGTAGTCGGTGATGGAGCGGACGAGCCGCTGCGGCAGATTGTGCATCTCACGCGCCTGGCCGAAGAGGAAACGATAAGCGTCGCGGTCGCGCGGGGGCATGGACAGGCGGCGCATCGTCCCGCGCAGCAGGAAGAAGTACTCGCGGTCCTCTATTCCGTCCCGCAACATCTCCCAGCGAATGGACTCGACGGGTCCTGTGACGGTCTTGTCCTTCGAGCCGGGGCGACGGACGGGCGGATAGAGGAGCGTGCCGTCGCCGCAGCCGAAGGATGTGCCGCGACGGGTGAGGGAGCGTGTCTCCGTCCACGGATCGCGTGTCTCCCAGAAGGTGGCGCGCCAGTAGAGGAAGCCGTCCAGGCCGAACCGCTCCGCCATCCAGAACAGCAGGCGATGCTCGACGGCGGGTTGGTCGATGAAGAGGTTCGGCACGCGGCCGCGCGGGACGCAACAGACGTAGAACCACACCTCTTCGCCGCGGCGATGCGCCGCTTCCACCTGCGTCGGGTCCAGCATGTGCAGCACCGGCGTCCACAGGTCGACGTAGCCCTCGAAATAAGGATT
>CAYPNR010000125.1:0-3513 GCA_964412125.1 uncultured Planctomycetota bacterium
CTCGGGTGAAGGTCCACATGATGATACCTCCCGGTAAGCCCCTGACCTGCGACATTCCCGACATGTTGATCCTGCCCTATGTGGATGCAGTCCTTACGCTTGGAAGGTGTTTTTTTTCACACTTCGAGGTTGTTTGGGACCGTGGCGAAGTTTGGCGTCAAGGGAAAGTGATCAAGAGAAGTGACGAGGAGAAGTGACGAGGAAGAGTAACCCTAAAAATCAAATACATTTGCGTCCCGACCCGGCATCAGGGTATGGACGACAATTGTACCCGTGGGGCGTAGTCCCCCCCCCTCCCGCGCGCGGCGGAGTGGGGTTATTTCTTCCTGCACTTGAGGAAGAAGTCTATCATCGGGCGGTTGTACTCCTTACTCCAGAAGTGCTTGAGCACGGAGCGTCCGCCGTGGTCTTTCAGCACGAAAGCGCCGTCGTCTTTGTAGCCGTGCTCGACCAGCGTGCGTCGCGCCTTCTCCATACACGAGAAGTCGCATGCGCCGTCCTGCCGATGATGAAACTGCTTGAAAGGCGGCTTGCGGGCCTCGCCCGTCTCCGGCCATTTCGACTCGTGCGGATAACGTTCGGCGCGGGCCGCGCCCGGCCGGTTGATCGGTTCGTTCGTCTCGCTGTCGCGGAACACGCCGGGAGCCTTGTAACGCTCCCTTTTGGGATGGGTGCCCATGTCGAAGTAGGTGCCGTAAGGGTCGCCGGCGGAGACCGGCGCGAACGCGGCGATCATCTCCGGAAAGTGCGTCGCCGCGAGAATCGTCATGAAGCCTCCGTTGGAGATGCCCGTCATGAATATCTCCTCGGCGCTGCCGGCCGGTCGCAGGTCGGGAATCGTCTTTTCCAGCACGGTCTTGATGAAGGGCAGGTCGATGTTGTCGCCCTTCTTGCGGGCGAGACAGTCCCATCTCTTGCCGCATGAGCGGCCCTTCTCGTCCGCGACCAGTCCGTCTGTGGAGTCCAGAGCGAACACGGCGAAGCCCTCCGCGACCGCGAGATCGACGAACCGCCACATCGGCTCGCAGAGGCTGCGGGGCCCGCTTCCCCAGTTGGAGCAGGCACCGCCGCCGCCGTGCAACGCCACGATCGCGCCGCTCTTCCAGACGCCTTTCGGCCCTCTCCACAACAGTTTCCTGCGAAGGCCGCCGACCTCGACGACGACCTTGCGCCAGCCTTTCTCGATGCACTTCTTTTCGAGACGCGCGTACAAGGCGCGTGCGATACGCTCGCGCGGGTCCTCACGCGCGGCGGCCGCCGCGGGAAGTATCAGCACCGAGGGGTGCGCGGCGTCGTGACGGACGCCGTTGGTCGCGGGCAGCGCTTCGGCCTCCTTGTAGAAATCTTTACCGTTGTTGGGATTACGATCGAATCTCGGATAGTTCGACGAGCCGACTATCAAACGGATGCGATGCCCTTTCAGGAAGGTGTGCGCCGTGACCGCCAGGGTCACGGTCACCTCGTACGTCTCGCCCGGCTTCATCGGTTCGGGCTTCTCGAACGACCTGCGGAACTTCATCCTTCGGATGCCGTCGGTCACCAGCATCGAGCGTCCGTCCGGCCGGACGTCGCACAGCCGCACCGCAAAATCGGTGTCCACGCGGTCGGAGAAGACGAAGAGTTTGACTTTGACGTTGCCCTTGACGGCGACGTTTTTCCGGAGCACGTCGCTGCTGTAGACGAGAACGTCTTTACGGGACTCGACTTTCTTACGCTGGTCCATGGGACCGGCCGGCAACTTCGGCGCGTCCTTGTCCCAACTCTTGCATATCGTCATGCCGCCTGCCGTCGGCGACGGGTCCTTGGGATCGTATTTGAAGGTGTCCGGCTCGCTTTCGCCCTCCGGCGCCTCCTTGGAGAGCGCGCCTTTCTCACGCAGGTAGTACAAGACTTCCTCGACGCCCTTCGGCGGCCAGTCTTCCGACTTCTCCCATTTTCCTTCGCCCATCTGGAAGTACGAGACGACCGGCCGCCTGTCGTAACCGTTGTCTTTTGCGCCGCGCAGGTAGTAGTCGAAAAACCTCCGGGCCTCTTTCTGGCTCACTTCGGCCGCGGCGGGAAAGTCCAGTTCGCCCTGCTTGCTCTTCCCGGACGCCGCGTCCATGTGCGTCCACGGTCCTATCAGAATCTTCGTGTTCTTTTTCGCCACCGGTCCGCCGTAGCGGCGTATCTCCCGAAACGTCCGCAGGACGTTGTCGGTGTCGCAGTCGAACCAGCCGCCGATGACGAGAACCGGAACGTTGATCCTGGAATAAGCGTTGAACGTCGGACTTTCAAGCCATCGCCAGAAACGATCGTAGGTGGGATGCTCGCGCACCATGTCCGTCGCGCCGGTGAAGCCGACTCTTTCGAGGATCTCATTATGATTGGTTTTGTAGACGCCGCCGTAGTAGTAGCGACTGTAATAATGCGGATGATGGGCGACCAGCGGACATATACAGACCAGATGGGGCGGTTGTTGAACGGCGGTCAAAAACTGGACCTTGCCGAGCGCCGACGGCCCCCACATGCCGACCTTGCCGTTGCTCCAGTCCTGTTTGGCTATCCACTCCACCGTGTCGTAGCCGTCGATGCCGCGCTGCTTGGCGCTGACCTTGCCCGCGGCGGCCGCTTTCGAGCCGAAAAATCCGCGCCAGTCCACCACCACGAAAGCGTAGTGCCGCCGGTCGAGCAGCGGGCTCCTGGCCGCGGCCGCCGGAATCGCGGCCGCCAGTAACTTGCGGTTGTACGGCGTCATTATGAGTATGGTCGGATGCTTTCCTTCCTCGTCCGGCAGGAAGACGTCGGCCGCAAGGGTCTTGCCGTCGCGCATCGGTATCCGAACCGTGAACGGCGCGGGAAACGACGTTTTCTCGGTCCGCTCCTGCGAAACGACGCAGAGCGGAACGAGCAGGAGAGCCGCGACACCGAACGAAATCTTCCTCATGACGTCGCCTCGAAAACGGGTCCGTCACGTCGAATGGAGATTACAACGCCGCGTCGGCGACGAAGATGCGCCGGAGCGCGGCGTTTCGGAAAGAGTCGTTGCGCTTTTGGAATGCCCGCGGCGGCCGGATCGTCACACCGGCTGACGCGCAAAAAATGGAGGGGATGGGATTCGAACCCACGACCTCCTCATTGCGAGCGAGGCGCTCTCCCACTGAGCTACCCCCCCGTCCGAGTCCGTCCCGTGCGGGCGGACTCTCGGAATACCATATCCGCCGCCTTTCGCTCCCGCAAGACGAAATCGTAAAGCGTGAGTCGTTTCCGTCCGTCCGGTCGTCGCGGCGCTCAGAAATCCTTGCGGCTGGATTCCCTCAGACGCCTTACCTCCTTCAGCACCGGCCAGTCGGAGAACGCGAACCACAAAAACATTATCACGTTCACCAGCGGAATGAACAAAAGCAGCGACAGCGCGCCGGCGTGCCCCGCCTTCGAGAATATCTTCCACCACGCGATCACCACGATAAGGGCGATCACCACATAGACGATCACCAGCACGCTGGCGGTGACCCCGGCCGCGACCTGCGGCGA
>CAYPNR010000126.1:0-3474 GCA_964412125.1 uncultured Planctomycetota bacterium
TCCCTTCCGCGCCAGACTCTCCAACTCCTCTTCGCTCCTGCCGAGGAGGTCTCCGTATATCCTGCGGTTGTGCTCGCCCAGCCGCGGCGGAAACGGAACGGTCATGCCCCGCCGCTTCAGATACGAAGTGACGACCGGCGGCGGCGGCAGCGTCATCTCCAGTCCGGAAACCGGATCTGTCGAGCGGAGCAGATTGCCGCAGATGTGAGGGTCGCCGGCCACGTCTCTTACGGATTTCACCTCGGAGGCGGGCACCTTGATCTTTCGGAGCGTCTCCACCAGTTCGGCGCTCGTCAGTGTTCTCGTGATCTCGTTGATTCTGCGGTTCAGCGCCTCCACGTCGGCTATCCGTCCGGCGTTCCTTTCGTACTCTTTCTTCCGCAGCGACTCGAAGCCCGGCAGCCTCGTCATCGAGTCCCACTGCCTGTCGCTGCCGACCGCTATGTAGACGTAGCCGTCGGCGGTCTCGAAGACCGAGACGGGCGCGAAGAAACGATGAGTGTTGCCGCTCCTGCTCAGCCGGTAGTCGAAAGTGACGGTGAGCGCAAGCGGCGTGTGCAGCCACGATACGATGCTCCTGAACATCGAGACGTCTATCCTGCAGCCCTCGCCGGTCGCCTCGCGCCTGAACAGCGCTTTCATCACCTCCGAGTAGGCGTGCTCGCCGCCCAGAAGGTCGGCCACCGGCAAACCCAGCAGCATCGGCCCTCCGTCCGGCTCGCCGGTCAGGTCCATGAGACCCGCTCTCGCCTGCAGCACCGGATCGTAAGCGGCCTCGGAACAGTCGGGTCCGAAACCGGTTATCCCCAGCCAGATGATGTCCTCCTTCACCTCCCTGAGCGTCTCGTAGTCTATGCCGGCCTTCACGCAGCCCTTCTGCAACTGATTGGTGGCGAAAACGTCCACGTCCAGTCCGCGGATCACCTCCTTCAGCAGACTCCTGCCCTCCTCGCTCGCCAGGTTCAGCGTTATGGACTTCTTCCCGACGTTCAACGGCAGAAAATATGTGTTCATGCCCTCCTCGCCGAGAACGTCGTCTCCGACGAAGCGGTTGGGATCGGGCCGATGCGGATTCTCCACCCGTATGACGTTCATGCCGTCCACCGCCAGCCGGTAGGTCAGAAACGGCAGTGTGGTGGCCTGCTCGACGCTGAGGACGGTCGTTTTCTCGAACACATTGGGCGCTTTTTTCATCTTCGTCGGTCCGATTCGAGCCTCGTCGACGCCTTTCTCCGCGACGTGGAACGCATGGAGGCGGGGGGACTCGAACCCCCGACCTGCTGCGTGCAAGGCAGCCGCTCTCCCTCTGAGCTACGCCCCCTTCGCCACACAAGTATATCGGCCGCTTCGCGTCGCGCAACCGTTTCCGGGCCGCGCCGCTCCACCTCCCGCCGCTCATTAGTCGTTTGTGCTTGCCTGCGGTCGCGATCCCTGCTATATTCCCGCTCCCGCGGAAGAGGAGAACGCAGTTGGCGATACGCCGCAAACGCGGGCGCGCGCGTCGCATCGCGATGCAGGTGCTCTTCGTACTGGCCCGTCCCCAACCGTGGTCGCTGGCGGTGGGCGCGGTGCTCATATTCCTCGGCTGGCTCGTCAACGTGACCACCTACGGCGTCCTGGTCAAGCGCAAGGTTCTGATAACCGGCGGTCCGTACGCCTTCTGCCGCAATCCGTTCTACTTCGGGACCCTGCTGAGCGATCTCGGAATACTGATCGCGGCAAATCCCCTTCACATTCCTGCGGCGGTGGCCTGCGGCGCCTACGCGGCGGTTCAGATCACCTTCTACGTCCTCCAGGTCAGACGCGAGGAGAAGCACCTTCTGGAGATACACGGCGAGGCGTATCGCGAGTACTGTCGCGTCGTCCGCAACCGGCTGCTGCCCGCGCCGCTGGCCGGAATAAGACGCGGCGGCCTCCGTTTCGAATGGTCTTTCGATCTCGCGTTGAAGAACAAGGTTTTCTCACGCGCGGCGGGAGCGCTGATCTGGCCGATTCTGCTTCTGGGAATATATTTGTGGGGCTCCGGCGAACTGTGGCTGTTCGGCGCGATGCTTTTCGGCGAGTCCGGGAGTCTGACCGGACTGATCGCCGTTAAATGGTATGTGCCGACACTGGTGGCCGCGCTGCTGGTGTGGGCGATGTTCAGAATGGTGGAGGCGGCGCATGCCGAAGAAGCGGGACGGATTGACGCCGCGACGGATGGCGCTTGAGTGCGCGCGCGCGGCGCACAGAACGAAAGCCGACCGAATAACGGTCCTCAACGTCAGTCGTGTCTTTCCGCTGGCCGACTACTTCGTGATAGTCTCCTGCACCAGCCGCATCCACGCCAAGAGCGTCGCCGCAGAAATCGAGAACACGCTGGCCGCGCGCGGCGCGCGTCCCTTCGGAGTCGAAGGCCTCGCGGAGGGCGGCTGGATACTGCTGGACTACGCGGACGTGGTCGTACATATCTTTCTGGAAGAGATCCGCGCCTATTACGACTTGGAGATTCTCTGGGGCGACGCGCGGAGCATCAAGTGGCGCTGAGCGTCGCTTCGCCTCCGTCCGCCCCGCGTTCGGCCCCCGCCGCCTCCGTCCGCCTCGCGTTCGGTCCCGCCGCCTCCGTCCGCCTCGCGTTCGATCCCGCCGCCTCCGTCCGCCCCGCGTTCGCGCCGCCCCTGCTCCCCGTTCTTCCCCTCCCCTCGCGCCGGTTGCTTTTTTGGCAATAAAAGCCGAAAGCCCGGTTGCACAGACGGCAACGGCGGGTATAATTAAGTGAGACGGGCGGTTGCGGGATTGACGAGGAGGTGTGAAGGAGAGCGTGACGACCGCCGCGGAAAATTTTTTGAGAGCGGCGTTGACATATTGGCAACTCGATTGGAGGGCGGAGCGATGAGAAGCGAGCCGCAATGGGAAATTTTCGGAGAGGGTTTTGAGGACCGGGACGAGGAGTGGGACGAGGCGCATGATGTGCTGGTCGCGGGCGGCGAGCGCCCGTGGTGGATGCACTGGGCGCCGGCGTTTCTGGGTTCTGTGGGCCTGCATCTTCTGATGGTGCTTTTCGCGCTGGCGTTCGTCTTCTGCGTGGCCGGCGGAAGCGGCAAAGTGGTGGTGACGCAGCGGAAGGCGGAGGTGATGAAGCCGGTTCTGGACGAGACGCCGCCGCCGGATATGGAGCCGAATCGGATAAGGAGTGTGGACATCATAGTGGACTCCGAGCCGTGTCTGCTGCTGGAGGAGGCGCCGCCGACCAGGGAGATTCCGCGCGGCACCAGTATGGAGTGTCTCTCCAACAAGAATCTCTGCTCCATGGGCATGTGCGACGCTTACGGTCTGGCCGGGGTGGCCGCGGGCAGGAAAGGCTATCCGTTCGGCACGGGACGCTGGTGGAAGCAAGGCGTTCCGAAGTGGGCGGGCCCGCCGGTGGAGTACGGCTTGAAGTGGCTGTGGCGGCACCAGAACAGGAAACGCGACGCCGAGGCCGGCGGCTGGGAC
>CAYPNR010000127.1:0-3382 GCA_964412125.1 uncultured Planctomycetota bacterium
CTTGGCATATTATGTAGCTCATAGAAAGGCCATCGTGGAACTCTTGGAAAAAGCAATTCAGCGGGGGCCGGATGGAAAGTATGCCCGAGAGGATCTCATTCACAACCTGATTATGCCTATACGCACTGATTCTAACGAGGTTATGTCGGATAGTTGCAATTTGTGGTTGGTAGATGAGCGACTGGCGTTTCATGACTATCTGGCATCGGATAAGACCTTAGCATCCATGCCCATAAGCGACTCCACGGAAACCAAGAAGCCGGACCTTCTTGCGCTCAACGTATTTGATAATCCAATTCTCGTCTCGGAGGGGCACAAGATGCCACTCGCCTCAATTGTAGTTATCGAGATAAAGCGTCCCATGAGAAATGACGCTGCTGGAGGGGAAGAGAAAAATCCGATTGAACAGGCGCTCGGCTATCTTGACCGAATCAGGAAGGGAAACGTTCAGACAGCGTCAGGTCGTCTTATTCCAAACTCCGAAGATATCCCAGGTTTTTGCTATGCGATCTGTGATATCACGCCCAGCGTAAAGAAGCAATGCGAGATTCTTGGGTTGACCCCGACTTATGACCATTTGGGGTACTTCGGCTACAATCCGACTCTTAAGGCATATATAGAAGTCATATCGTTCGACCGACTCGTAAACGCGGCCAAGGAACGAAATAAGGCATTCTTCGACAAGTTGGGACTCCCGACAACATGATCAAGTGCGTGTCATTCGAGTCTTTGATCGGACCGATTCACGACACGGATCTTGAGGGCTTTGACTGGGTCTTCGTTAACAGGAATTTGGTTCCTAAAGCCTGCTGTAGAACGGTGCTCTGCCAAGAGGCTTAATGAATCTCTTGACTCAATCCGTGTAATATACACCAAGTAACTGCGTTACGACGGTGGGAACCAACCACCCCCACACACGGCGCTGTTTCCGGCAAGATACGGATGTTGCTGGAGGTAGAAACGATGAGGACGGAAAACGTCACGGTGCGGACGTGGAGCGGGCTTGTCGAACAACCGTCACCCGACAGTCCGACGCCGAATGGGGGGAGGTAAGACCCCCAACATCTGCATTTGCGTCGCGACCTGATTGCGATGTTCGAGTTACCGGTGGACTCGGCGTCGGCGGACGTCGCCGCGGCGTTCAGTCGACCGTCTTGAAGGCGGCCAGTATCACCGAGCGCTTCTCCTTCATCGTCTCCTCCGGACCCGCCGCCTTGAGCACCCATACGTCTTCGCCGTCCATCACCAGCGCGACCAGAAACGTCTGAGCGCGACCGCCGTAGTCGGCGCGGGTCACCAGAAGACGACCGTCGCTTCCGCTTTCGGTGGTGAAACCGGTCTCCTCCACGAGTTTGTATCCGCGGATCTCGACCAGTTGGCGCTTGAGAGAGTTCGCCCAGTAACGCAGGTCGGCGCCTTCGGCGCCCTTCATGTGCTCGACCGCTATGTGACAGCCGTCGTCGGAGACGGCGTGGTAGGCGAACGGCCGGGGATTTTCGAGCACCGCAAATCCGTTCGGCGTCTTTATGGGCCAGCCGCAGGAGCAGATCAGCGCCGGCAGCGCCAGCACGAATAAAATCCTCCGCATGAGGTCTCTCCTTCTCACCGCGCGTTTCTGTATATGCGCTCGATGCATATCTCGCGCACCCAGTGGAACGGCGACTCGAAAACGTATTCCTCCTTCGCCTCGCGCGTCACAGGCTCGAGCGTCACGATTATCGTGGAAAACGCCGCTCTGTTCTTCAGATAGCGAAGTCGTCCCTCCAGCGCCTCTATCTTCTCCGTCAACTCACGTATCTGCTTCATTATCGCCAGCGTCTCTTCCACGTTCTGCGCCTTGCTCAACAGTTGCTCCAGTCGTTCGAGATGCTTCTTGAGCGCGCGCAGCCGCAGTCCGATGTCGATGTACTCCTCCGTCACGTCCTTGCCGAGTATGTGTTGCGATCGAATCCGGCCCAGTCTCTTTACCTTCTCCGCCACCTCCGTGAATCTGGCGGCCGGCACCCGAATGGTTATGGACTCCTGCGTCTCCTCCTGAAGATAGCCGTTGGCGTCCTTCGCCAGTTCGGCGACGCGCTTGCGGGTGGAGGTCACGTCGTGGACGGCGAGAGTGAAACGGGCGGTGTAGATCATTATCCTGCCGGACCGCCCGGCTTCGCCGTCGTCGGCCGCGGGCTCTTCCGCGTCGTCCGCGGCTCCGGCGTCGTTGCCGATGAAGTCGCCCGCCTGCGGAAGATTTCCGTCCGCTTCCGTCGCGGACGCGATCGCCTTGACGCCCGTCGGCGGCGGTCCGCCCATGCTCCGCTCGGCGGCCGCGCCCAGCGGCGCCATGCCGCAGCCGCAGAACACGACCACGGAAATCAGAAAGCACCACCTCATTCGGCACCTCCTCAGAGCGAAACGTCCCTGTCGAGTGTGCCCCCGGCTTGTAACGAGCCTGTCACGAGGCGGACGCGGCGCTCAGCGGCGCTTGCCGGAGCGGCGACCCTCCTCCGGCGACGCAAACATGTATCCCACGCCGAATACCGTCCTTATGTGACGCGGGTTCTCCGGATCGTCCTCTATCTTCGCGCGCAGACGCGTGATGAAGTTGTCTATCGTCCGGGCCGTCCCTTCGTAGTCGTAGCCCCAGACGTTGTTCAGAATGGCGTTGCGGTCGAGCGCGCGACCGGCGTTCTTCACGAGAAACCGCAGCAGTCCGGCCTCGCGCGAGGAGAGTTTGTGCGTCTTCTTGCCCTTCTTCAACGTGAGAGCGTCGAAGTCCACGACCACGTCGGCGAAGGAGAAGCGGTTGGCGGGCCGCTCGTAGAGTTCTTTTCTGCGGAGCAGCGCCTGGACGCGCGCCAGCAGTTCGGCCAGCGCGAACGGCTTGATGAGGTAGTCGTCGGCCCCGATTTTCAGGCCGTGTACGCGGTCCTCCACGGAGGAGCGCGCGGTCAGAATGAGTATGGGCAACTCCGGCGAGTGCTTCTTCAGCAGACGACAGACGTCGAAGCCGTCCATGTCCGGCAGCATCAGATCGAGCACGACGAGGTCCGGCCGGATCGAGAACGCCTTTTCGAGCGCCTCTTCTCCGACGGTCGCCGTCTCGACGCGGTAGCCTTCGTATTTGAGGTTACGGACCATGCCGTCGAGAATCAGCAGGTCGTCTTCGACCACCAGTATTTTGTGACCGGACACTCGTGTGCGCCTCCTCACGGGAAGAACAGTGCGCGCGTCACGGCGTAGAGGCCGCACGCTATCGCCGCGGCGGACGCCGAAAACGCCAGCCAGTTCGCGATGGTGCGCAGACACGCGGCCGCCTCGCGGCGACGCTTCAGGTCCGTCAGAAACGCGTCCAGCGCGTCCCGAAACGCCGCCATCGACTCGTGACGAGCGTCGC
>CAYPNR010000128.1:0-3369 GCA_964412125.1 uncultured Planctomycetota bacterium
GTCTCGTCCGATGATCGCCGTCTTTCCCGCCTCGCCGCGGTGTCCCGCGGCGTTATAATCTCCTGTCGGCGGAAGGCGATATTCGAGGAGGACGTCATGAGAAGGTCGCTGCTCGGCGTCGCCGCGGCGCTGGTCTGCGTCGTCCTGCTCCTGCAGGGCGAAGTTGCGGGACGGGAGCCCGGCCGCGTCGCCAAGGAGCGCTACAAAAAGTTGCTGGGCAAAGCGTTGCGCGACTTCATAACCAGATTCAAACCGGAGGCGAAAGGCAGACTCAAGTTCCGCGCCAATCTGTTCCTCGCACACGAGGTCTGTATCAAAACCGTGCCGCTGGAGGTCCTCAAACGCCAGGTCGACGCGCTGGCCGAGGCGGGCGCGAGCGGCGTCGACATCAATATGGGACTCTCACCGTGGCTGAGCGGCGATCGAAAAGTGGCGGAGAAATACGACGCGTTGATAAAACACATCCGCGACAGGGGTCTCGAACTGGCGATAAATCCCGCCTACTCGGTCGTCTCCTGTAAGATAGCCGACTGGGACGACTGGTGCGCCAGGGCGCGGAAGGTCTGGCGCGAAATCGCCCGGCGTTACAAGCCGGATATATTCGTCGTGGTGCACGAGCCGACCACGCAGAACGCGCGGATGAAATTGAAGGCCTCGCCCGAGCAGTGGGCCGCTTTCGCGAAAGCGGCGGCCGCCGCCGTAAAGAAAGTTTCGCCGGGAACGGACTGCGGCGCAGGCGTCCTCCACAATGAGTATCCCTACTTCAAGGAGTTCGTCCGCATAAGCGCTCTTCGCTACATCTCCTTCGACGTCTACAACATGCGCGGCTTGAAGAGCGTCAACAAGATGATCGAGGAGGCGAAGGAGGCGGGCAAGGCGTTCTACATCGAGGAGACGTGGAGACCGCCGTGCTATACGCCGGGCCCCGGCGACACGCTCGACCGGGTGATGGCAAAAGACGTGGGGCTGGCGGAGTTCGCGGAACTGGACCGTCTCTGGCTGGAGTTCGTGGTCATCTACGCTTCGGCGTGGCGCATGGACGCCGTCACTCCGTTCTGGACGCAGACCTTCTTCAAGTACGTGAAGACCGGCGGCGACGCGCTCGGCAGGGATTACAATCTCGCGGTCATCGAGGCCGTTCTCGACGGACGCAGGACGGAGACCTATCGCAGGTTCGCCGAACTGGTGGAGCGTTACGGTAAGGGTTTCAAGCGGAAGGAGATACGTTTCGCGCCGATACGCGTCAAAAGCGCCAGGATCCTCGGCGACGGCGGACGTGTGGACTGGTCCGCCGCCGGCGACCTCATCGCCTTCGACAGAAAAGGCAGCGACGGCTTCTACGACGTCTACATCATGAAGCCGGACGGCCGCGACCTGCGTTGCCTCACACGGGGCGTCGAAGGACTGCCGCAGCGGCACATCGGAAATCCGGCGTGGCACCCTTCCGGAAAATACATAGTGTTTCAGGCGGAGGAGGAGAAGCACTACGGGATGGGCGATCGCTGGTCTTCCAATCCGGGCGTCGGCTGCCACAACAATCTCTGGCTGCTGCGCTTGAGCGACGGGAAGTGTTTCAGGTTGACCGATCTGGAGGTGAAGACGTCCTCCGGGGACGGCAGGGTGGTCCGGGCCGTTCTGAATCCGCGTTTTTCGCCGGACGGCGGCCGTCTGGTCTGGACGGAGCGCTACGCGGTCGGCGGCCGCTGGGGAAGATGGCGCATCATGTGCGCGGACTTCCTGGACGGCGACGAGCCGAAACTGGACAAGGCGAAGGCGCTGTTCACGCCGGGCGCCGACATGGGCGCCTACTGCACCGCCATGGATTTCACGCCGGACGGAAAGAAGTTGCTCATCGCGGGCAACCTCAGCGGCAAAAATCATCACGAGTTCGGTATGGATCAGTACATACTCGACCCCGGAACCGGCAGACTGAGCAACCTCACGAACAGTCCGCGGCTGTGGGAGGAAGGCTCGTCTTTCGCGCTCGGCGGCGGATGGGTCGTGTACTCCTGCAACGAAGGCTCGCCGCTGAACTTCAAGGACGAGCACTGGTACTGGCAGAAGCGCAGCAGCGAGTACTGGATGGTCAGGACGGACGGTTCGTGGCGCGCGCGTCTCACGCACTTCAACGACAAAGGCTATCCGGAGTACATGGGGCGGCCGACCATCGTCTGCGACCACAGTTGGGGGCCGGACGGCAGGCGTCTGGTCGCGGTGATCGGTCTCGACCACGGCGCCGCGGAAAAGGCCGACTTCCGCCTCAAAATCGCGCTCGTCGAGTTCGAGGAGCAGCCCGTCAAGAGTATGAAAGTGTTCATGGAGGATGTGGGCCGCCTCGACTGGTGCGACGCCAGCGGCTTGATGGTCTTCGACAAGCGCGGCGCGGACGACTACTTCGACGTCTTCGTCGCCAGACCGGACGGTCGCGTGATCCGCTCGCTCACCGACGGCGTCAAAGGCGTTCCGCAGCGGCACAACGGCTGTCCCGCGTGGCATCCCTCCGGCAAGTACGTGCTGTTCCAGAGCGAGATGGAGCGCCACTTCGGCGGCTCGGAGCATTCCAGACCCGGCGCGGGGCTGTGGTGCAATCTCTGGGTGGCGGACGTCGCCGGCGGAAGATTCTGGAAGTTGACCGACTATCCTCCCGGACCGGCCGGCAGAGGCGCGTTGCATCCGCATTTCTCCCGCGACGGCGGAAAAATCGTCTGGGCGGAGCGGCAGGGCAATCTCGAAGGCAAGGATCGCGATTGGGGACGCTGGGCGATCAAGGTCGCCGACTTCGTCGTCGACGACGAAAAAGGCCCGCGTATCGAGAACGTGCGCTCCTTCACCCCGGGGCGGCGGCCGTGCTTCTTCGAGACGCACGGCTTCTCGCCGGACGGCACGAAAGTCATCTTCAGCGCGAACGTCAAAAAAGGCCAGCACGTCACCGGCATAGACATATGCACACTCGACCTCAAGACCGGCAGGTTCAGCAACCTCACCGAGTCCTTCGCCGACTGGGACGAGCACGCGCACTACTCGCCCGACGGCAAGCGGATCTGCTGGATGTCCAGCACCGGCTACAAAGTGACGCCGGACGCGAGAAAGTGGCGGACGGTCAAGACGGATCTGCGGACGGACTTGTGGATGATGGCGGCCGACGGCAAGAACAAAAGGAGACTCACCTTCTTCAACGAAAAAGGACATCCGGAGTACATGGAGCACGCGGTGGTCGCCGACAACACATGGCTGCCGGACGGCAGGACGGTGGCGGCGCTGGTGCTCGACGTGCGCACGTTCACCTCGCGTATATATCTGATCAAACTGTGGAAGTGAGGTCTCGATCGCGACGGAACACGTCCGCCTCCGCGTCTCCGCGGCGGGGTT
>CAYPNR010000129.1:0-3279 GCA_964412125.1 uncultured Planctomycetota bacterium
AGAAACGCGTCCAGCGCGTCCCGAAACGCCGCCATCGACTCGTGACGAGCGTCGCACTCGCGCGCGAGCGCCGTCAAGACGATTCGGTCCAGCGACTGCGGTACCTCAGGATTGAGCGAGCGCGGCGACGGCGGCGGATCGTTTATCTTCCTCACCAGTACGTCTATCGGCGAGTCCGCGACGAACGGCGGCCTGCCGACGAGCAACTCGAACAGTACGGAGCCGAGCGAGTACACGTCCGAACGCGGATCGTAGTCGCGTATGCCCGCGCCCGCCGCCGTCTCCGGCGCCATGTAGGTGGGCGTGCCCACCGCGAAACCGGTGCGCGTCAGTCGCATGGTCTGCTCGTAGCATACCGCCACGCCGAAGTCGGTGATGACCACCCGACCCGTTTCGTCCTCTATCATTATGTTCGCCGGTTTGACGTCCCTGTGATAGACGCCCTGAGCGTGCGCGTAGGCGAGCGCGTCGGCCACGTCGCGAATGATGCGGACCGACTCCTCCACCGACGGACGTCCGTCGAGAAGGACCTGCAGAAGCGTTCTGCCGACGATGAACTCCATGGCGAAGAAGTGCTCGCCGGAGACGTTGCAGACGTCGAGCACCTTCACGATGTTGGGATGGTCGAGTTTGGATATGACGGCGCACTCGCGTTCGAAACGCGAAACCTCCTGCGGCAGCGACTCCTTTTCGGCGAGCATCCGCTTCAGCGCGACCACCTCGTCGGTGCCGCGCTTGCGCGCCTTGTAGACGACGCCCATGCCTCCGCGGCTCAACTCCTTCTCTATCACGTAGCGACCGATGGTCACCGCGCCCGGCGGCAGTTTTTCCTCTATGACGTCGTCGACGTCCGGCTTCTTGATGTCCTCCGGCGCGGCCAGTTCCGCGTCGCACTTGGGACAGCGAACGGGTCTGGTCGGCACCGCGCTGACGACGTTGTAACGCTTGCCGCAGCCGGTGCACACCATCACGGTGGTCCGCTGATGCGACAGCACCGTCTTGACCTGCGAGAGCGTCAGGACGCCGGTCTGAACGAGAATTTTGCCCAGGGGGATGTTTTTGCCCTTGTCGCGGAGTTGGGCCTGGACGCGCAGCGCGCGGTTTATCTGCTTCTGCGAGGCGAAACCGAGTTTGACGGCGACGGCGCCGAAGAGCGCGTCGCGCTTCGGCACTCTGATGCGCCGGTCCGGCTTGTCCAGTTTTTTGCCCTGCGCCCGCAGTATGAGTCCCACCTGCTCGGGCGTCATGATGCCCAGATCGAGCATTATGTCGCCCAGACGCCGATAGACCGGCGCCTGCTCCTGCGCCCTCACCGCCTTGCTCAACTGCTCCCGCGTCACGAACCGGTTGCGAAGCGCGATCCGCCCGAACAGGATGTCGTCGCCGGCAGGCTTCGCCATGCGCCTCCTCCGGTCACGCTAATCTTTCCGCTCGCCCAGCGTCAACTCCATCTCCTTCGTCTCTTCGCCCCGCAGCACTTCCAATTTCAGCACGTCGCCGGGCTTGTGCCTGCGGAGAATGCCCACCAACTTTTCGTGGCTTCCCACCTTTTCGCCGTCCACCTTCATGATGATGTCGCCTTCCTTGAGGCCGGCCTTGCTCGCCGGCGAGTCGGGAACCAGACGCATCACCTGCAGACCGCCGGCGGCCGGGTTGCTCATTATACCCATGAACGGACCGCCTTTGGCGACCCGCGGCATCTTGAACTCCTGCTCGGCCACCCATTCCTTCCACTCTTTCTCGAACTCGTCGATCTTCTTGCCGCTGACCTCCTCTATCGCCTTGACGCCGGTCTTGTCGTCCTTGTAGTTCTTGCAGTACGTCCGATAGAACGACGCCAGAAGTTTCTTCCGCCACAGATAGTACATGACGTAGCGGCACTCGGAGTAGCAGAGTCCGGCGTTCATCATGAACTGCTGATGCGAGAGTTTGAAGAATTTTTCCAGGGGAATACACTTTCCGGCGGCCAGCGCGCGCTTCAGCAGCACCAGACGCCCGTTGTGCTGAGGAATCGCGCGTCCGTCCTCCAGACGACTGCTCTCGAAGCATGTGGCCAGTCCCTCCACTATCCATATCGGATGCTGCTGCTTGCGGGCGGACATGTCGGCGAAGTGCAGCGCGTGGGTGAACTCGTGCGTCAGTACGCCGCCTATGCTGCCGGCGACCAGTATCCTGCCGCGGGGGTTGTAGAAGCCGCCGATGCGGCGGTTGCCCACCATCTTGCGGAAGTCCTCCGCCGACGGCATCACTATCGTGATGTAGGAGTTCGGCCTGTTGTCGAAAATGAAGTTCCACTGCGCGTCGGCGTACTCGATGAGAACCTCTTTGAGCCGCTTGAGCACCGCCGCCGAGACGTTGGTCGCAAAAATCAGTCGACGCTCGCCGTCCACCTCGTATGTGTAGCCCTCGCCGAAACGCTTCTTCAACCGGTCCAGTTGCTTGAAGGCCGCTTTCTCTTCGTACTCCTTGCGCTTGGCCAGCAGCGCTTTGTAGCCCGGATGCCCGCGTATCGAGTCGAGATCGGAGTCGCTCTGGATGTGACTGAAGTCGACGAATCCGGCCTCCACGGCGCGTTTGAGAAAGTCGACGGCCGTATCGCCTTCGCCTTTGAGGGCGTACGCGCACGCCGCGTTGTACAGCGCGGTCTCGTCTTCGGGACTCTTCTCGATGATCTTCTTCAGCACCTTTATCGCTTCGTCGTACTCCTTCGCCCGCAGCAGTTGAAGAGAGCGGTTGTGCAGCCGCATCCGCTCCGCTCTGTCCATCTCCATCGAGCGGCTCCTGGTTCCTTTCGCGTCCTGGACGCGCACGAATTTCTCACTCTTCTTCACCCGCTTCTTCGGAATCCGCAGCGTGCCGAAGTCGGTCTTGAGCACCACTGTTCCGCCTTCCTCGCTCGCCTCGCCTTCGTAGACCTCTTTTTCGCCCACGTAGATCCGGGTCAGTTCGCGTTCTATCGAGACGATCTCCTCCAGCGGAAAGGTGAGATCGCCGTATTTCGTTTTCAGGACGATCTGTTTGTCGTTCCGCTCGACGATTTTTCCGCGGAACTGTTTGCCGTCTTTGACATGCACGATGTCCTCGGCCAGCAGGGAGAGCCCCGCCAGCAGCAGCGCCGCGAGAATCAACACGCGCAAGGTCCGCATCGACGATTCCTCCAAACGAGACCTGAGTCCAGGAAGAATTATACGCCGCCGCGCGGGTGAGTGTCAGTGGAATCTGGTTGTGAGGGGGACGTTGCGGGAAAAGCCGTGGCGAACCCGTGACGCAGCCGCCCCC
>CAYPNR010000130.1:0-3276 GCA_964412125.1 uncultured Planctomycetota bacterium
TCCGGCCGGCGCGCGCCGCCGCGCAGGAGCGGACCGGACCGCGCCGTCGACCGCGCCGCGGCGGCGCTCAAGACGGCGTTGGAGTACTCCCGGGAGCATCCCGACGACTGGTCCGGCGCCGTGGCCGCGCTTCGCGGCGTCGAAGCGCGTCATCCGCGTCTCCGAGACGCGGTACGGGCGGAGATCGAGAGGGTCAGGGCCCGCGCCGCCGCGGCGCTGGAGAGCGCGTGCTCCGCCGCCGAGGACGCTCTCGAGAGCGGCGGAGGCGAACGTGCGCTGGAGTCGCTGGCGGCGCTGCGGGAGCGACTCGTCTTCGACCGGGAGTTGTCCGGGCGTCTTTCGAAGCGTCTCGCGGAACTCCGACGCGAGGCGGCGCGTCGCGCCGAAGCCGCGCTCCTCGCGCGCGCGCGACCCGTCTTCTTCGCGGGATTCGACACGCCGGTGGTGGAGCGGAACTGCGTCGTCGAGACCTCCGACGGACGGCACCGCCGCGAAGGCGGCCGTTACGCTCTCGTACTGGAGGCCGGCGGCTCGGTCACGCTCCGCTTCGCGCTGCGGCGCTTCGAACTCGTCGCGCTGCGCGTCCGGACGACCGGCGGCCCGGAGATCGTTCTCCAGGTGGACGGAAACGCTCTGACGACGAAGGCCGAAGAAGCGACCCCGATAGGAGGCTCGCTTTCCGGCGGCCCGGAACACGAAGTGACCGTACGCTCGCCGACGGGGCGCGCGTTCGTCGAGCGGATCGAGATACTGGTCGCCGGCGGCCCCGAGCCGGCGGAGGCCGCGCCGGGCGCGAGCGACTTCGCGACGACCGCGGCGGCCGCGGCGGAACGTCTCACGAAAGGCGACGTCAAAGGCGCCGCGCGCCGGTTGAGAGCCGCCGCCGCGGAGACGTCGGCAAAACGCGCGGCGGAGGCGCTTCGGCGCGGCGCGGAAGCGCTCGAGCGCCTCGACGACTTCCTCGACGGGCTTCGCGACAGGGTGCTGCGGCACCTGCGGGAGGCCGAACGCGGCCGTCTCTGGCTGAAGGACGGCCGCATTCTGGAAGGCGCGGCGGAGTTGCGCGGCCCGACGCTCGAGGTCGGCGGTGAGGCGGTTTCGATCGTCTCCATTCATCCGGACTGGCTTCGCAAGCGGAACCTTCTGGACGGACCGCCCGAGACGGTTTCCATTCTGTCGGCCCTTCTCGGAGACGGTCGCGTCTCTTCGGAAGCCGACGCCGATCCGTTCATCGCGGCGCTCATCGCGGCGCTGCGCGAGGCGGTGCCGCCCGCCGTCAATCCGTTCCACCTCGGCCGCTACGCGGTGGTGATCACCGGACCCGGCTCCAATCCCGTGCAGAGTTATTACTATCTCAACGACAACGTCGCGCTGGGCCGCATGCTGCGCGGACGCGGTTATCCGCCGTGCGCCGTCTGGCGGCTCTCGGAAAGAGGCTCCGTACAGGATCCGGGCATAGACGGAATCGCCAGTCTCAAGAACATGCGACGCCTGTTCGACTTCCTCGCCGCCCACACCCGGCCCGGCGACACGCTCACGATATTCATCGTCGGATGCGGTCGCGACAGGGTGATGACGGCCGACGGCTTCCTCACCGGAGACGCCCTCGCGGAGATGGTGAAGAGAATCGAATGTCGAATGGTGTTCGTACTGCACTTTCCCGGCTCCGGAGCGTTTCTTCCGCATCTCTCCGGTCCGTCCCGCATCGTCCTTGCCTCCAACAGGAAAGGCGAGCCGGGCTCCGCCGGCTGGATAGGCGCCCTGCGGGCCGCGCTCGAACGCGGCGAGAAGAGCGTATCGTTCAAGGAGGCCTTTCGGGCGGCCGCGCGCGCGACCGCCGACCACTACAAGGCGGCCGGCCGGCCGCAGGCGGAATTTCCGCAGATATCCGGCGCCGCACTCGCCTCGCGTACGTATCTCGGCCCTTCCGGTCTCCCCCTTCAGGTGAGTCCCGAGACGCTTCGCGCGGAAGGAGCCGCCGCCGCGCTCTTCCTCGACGGCTGGCTCAGCACGGGCGACGCCGCCGTCTGGGAGGCGCTCGCGCATCTTCTGAAGCGGAGCGGCGACGTCTGCGGCTTCGCCGAAGCCGCCGTGCAGGCGGCGCGGGCCGGCTGCGCCGACCTGTCCACGCTCGCCCGCGGCGCGGAAGCGCTGCTCCACGCGCGTCGCACCAGGGACGCGCTTCGCCTGAGCGCGCCGTTCGACAGAATGCCGCTCTTCTCGGTCACCGCGCTCGGCCGCGTCGTTCACGTCTTAGCGTCGCTGGCGGAAGGACGTGCGATCGAGGCGGCGACGCTGGAGCGCCTCGCCGGAAGCGCCGCCGTGACCGGCCGGCCGCGCTTCAGACTGGTGCTCGCCGCCGCACTCGCCCGCGCCGGCCGAAAGGAGCGGGCCGAAAGACTCGCGGAAGGGGCCGCGAAGGCGTTGAAGAAGGACTACGTCCGCCGCAGGGCCGCACCGCAGCGCGTCGCGACGCTGCTGAAGGCCGCGGAGCGCGCGCTCAGACGCGGCGACGCCTCCGCGCTGGCCCGCGACGCATGGAGCGCCCTGGCCGCCGCGCCGACCGACGGAAGGGCCTGGGCGTACGTCGCCCTCGCCGAAAGCGGCTCCAAAAAGGCGTTGAGCGCGGCCTGGGCCGCACTCGCGTTCTCTCCGCGCAGTCCTCTTTCGTCGCTGGCGCTCGCGCACGCCCTCGTGTCGAAGGATCCGGCCGCCGCGAACTGCTGGCTGCAGCACGCGCTCGCGCAGTCTCCGCCCCCCGCCGTCGCCGCCGCCGCGAAACGGATGCAGAAAGGCCCCCTCGAAGCCGCGCGCGTCCGCCGCGCTCAAGAGGTCGAACGCGCCCTGAGTCGAGCCAAGGCGATGGACGCCGTCGCGGCCGCGGAACTGGTGCGACGCCATCTGACGCTGTCGCGACCGGAGACGTTTCTCGCGCTCGCGGACATTCTCAGGCGTTCCGGCTGCTACTGCGAAGCCGCCCGCGCCTACGCGCTGTGCATCGCCGCCGTTCCGTCGCCGCCGACCGTCGCGGAAGACCCGGCCTTCGCGCTGGGCGGACTGCTCGTGCGACTGAAGCAGCCGCGCGAGGCCCTGAAGGTCCTGATCGAAGGCGAGAAGCGATTCGTCTCGCGCACGGGTCGGCCGTCGGCGGCGTGGTGGTTCGCCATAGCGGGCGCTTACAAGGCCGCCGGCGACGAAGAACGGGCGAAAGAGGCCGCCGAACGCGCCGGGGCCATCATCGGACGGTGATCCGCCGCGCGGTGCGGAAGACCGTCA
>CAYPNR010000131.1:0-3237 GCA_964412125.1 uncultured Planctomycetota bacterium
AGACGGTGTGAATCCGTCGCGGGCCCGCCGCCGTAACCGGGGACGAAAGCCGCATGAACGCCACTGTCCGATGAGGATGGGAAGGCGCGGCAAGTAGGACGAACCGGAAGCCGGAAGACCTGCTCATCCTGCATATGAGCCTCCGCCCCTCGCGGACCAGGGGAGGAGACAACCGAGGATGAAAAACGGCATCCCCGGACCTGACGATCTCGGGTCCGGGGATTTTTTGTGGGCGTTGACCGTGACGAAGGGAGGTGATGCCTGTCGGAGAAGCGTAGCGGCTTGCGCAGGCGTGACTTGCCGTCCAAAACGACGTTGTTGTTGAAACGCCGTCCCGCGCTCGTAGAATCCGCCCCCTTCAACGAAACTTTGAAGGCGCAACCGTGAGTCGACCACAAGCCGAACCCGCGGCGGCAAACCTCGCTGAAGGCGACTTAGATGGTTACGCGCCCTGTTGTAACACAAAAATGATTTTTGTGTTAACACCCCCTCCCATTACCGCTACAATTTCCCCTGTGGAATGCTCCGCTTGTTTAAACCACTTTTGGAGGATGCTTCCGTGATAGGCTCGCGCGTTTATCCACCAGTGGAGTGTGTGCGCGAAGCGCATCTGAACTCCTTCCAGGACTATCTGGAGCGCTGGCGGCGCAGCATCGAAGACCCTGAAGGCTTCTGGGGCGAGGCGGCGCAGCGCGAACTGGACTGGTTCGCCCGCTGGAAAAAGGTCTTCGCCTGGGAGCGAAAGGAGCCGGCGTGGGAGTTCAAGTGGTTCGTCGACGGCAAATTGAACGCCTGCTACAACTGTCTGGACCGACACGTAAAGACCTGGCGAAAGAACAAAGCGGCGATAATCTGGGAGCCGGACGATCCGAACGAACCGGCGCGGGTGCTGACCTACGGCCGCCTTCACAAAGAGGTGCGCCGCTTCGCCGACGTCCTCAAGACGCTGGGCGTGAAGGAAGGCGATCGCGTCTGTATCTATCTTCCGATGCTGCCGGAGTTGCCGGTGGCGATGCTGGCCTGCGCGCGGATAGGAGCGGTGCACTCCGTGGTCTTCGGCGGCTTTTCGCCGGAGGCGCTGCGGGGCCGTCTCATCGACTCCGAAGCGAAGGTGCTCGTCACTGCGGACACGGGCCGCCGCGGCGGCAAAAGTGTGCCGCTCAAGGCCAACGCCGACGCCGCGCTCGAAGGCGTCGACTGCGTCTCCAAAGTCGTCGTGGTCAGAAGAACCGGCGACGAAGTCGAAATGCAGGAGGGTCGCGACTTCTGGTGGCACGAACTGATGGAGGACGCCTCCGACGACTGCCCCTGCGTCGAACGCGACGCGGAAGATCCGCTTTTCATACTCTACACGTCCGGCTCGACCGGCAGGCCCAAGGGGGTGCTGCACACCACCGGCGGCTACATGGTGTACGTTTCGCTGACCGCGCGTCTGGTTTTCGACCTGCGCGACGAGGACATCTTCTGGTGCACGGCGGACATAGGATGGGTGACCGGCCACTCTTACATAGTGTACGGACCGCTGGCCAACGGCGCCACGCAGGTGATGTTCGAAGGCGTGCCGACCTATCCCGAGCCGGACAGATTCTGGCGCGTCTGCGAGAAACACGACGTGACGATCTTCTACACGGCGCCGACGGCCATTCGCGCGCTCATGCGCCAGGGAGACGACTGGGTCGACAAACATACCTTGAAGTCGCTGCGCCTGCTGGGCACCGTCGGAGAGCCCATAAATCCTGAAGTGTGGTTGTGGTACTACGACCACGTCGGCAAGAGTCGCTGTCCGGTGGTGGACACATGGTGGCAGACGGAGACCGGCGGTATTCTGATAACGACGCTGCCGGGCGCGATGGCGATGAAGCCCGGCTCGGCCGGATTTCCGTTTTTCGGCGTCGAGACGAAGGTGCTGGACACAGAAGGCGCGGAAGTGCAGCCCGGCGACTCGGGCGCCCTGGTGTTGTGTCGTCCGTGGCCGGCGATGCTGCGCACGATACACGGCGACCCGGAGCGCTTCAGAAAACAGTACTTCGAGATGTTTGCGGGCTACTACTTCTGCGGAGACGGCTGTCGCATAGACGAAGACGGCTTTCACTGGCTGCAGGGGCGCATCGACGACGTGATAAACGTCAGCGGGCACAGACTGGGCACGGCGGAGGTGGAATCGGCTCTGGTCGAGCACCACAGCGTGGCTGAAGCCGCTGTGGTCGGGTTCCCGCACGACATCAAAGGACAGGGCATATACTGCTATGTGACACCCAAAGCCGGCGTCGAGCCGACGGAGGATTTGCGCAAAGAGTTGCGCCGTCATGTGCGCCAGGTCATCGGTCCTATAGCAACACCCGACCACATACAGTTTGCCGACGCGCTGCCCAAGACCAGAAGCGGCAAGATAATGCGACGCATTTTACGGAAGATAGCGTCCGGCGTTCACGAAGGCTTCGGCGACACATCGACGCTCGCCGATCCGACCGTGGTGAACGACCTGATAGCGGGCAATGAAGAGTTGACGGCCGAAAGGAAGTAGCACTCGCACCGCGGGCGTCGCCGGACGCGTCGGCGGCGCCCGCGTGATCCGCGGGAATCCTCCATGGTTTGCGAGACACTTGAAGGAGTGGACTGGTGTCAGAGAACGACAACGGACCGGCCAACCCGGCGCCGCTGGGGCTCATCGCCTTCGGCATGACCACGGTCCTGCTCAACCTGCACAACGCGGGACTGTGGACGCTCGACGCGACGGTGCTCGCAATGGGCATCTTCTACGGCGGGATCGCTCAGATCATCGCGGGCGTATGCGAGTTCAAGAAGGGCAACACGTTCGGAATGACGGCGTTCTGTTCCTACGGACTTTTCTGGATGACGCTCGTTTTCGTTTTTCTGGGCGAGTCGCTCGGCCTGAGCGCCTTTGCGCCGTCGAAGGGCGGAATCGCGGCGTATCTCGCCATCTGGGGATTTTTCACGCTGTTCATGTTTATCGGCACGCTGCGTCTGAACCGCGCCCTGCAGGTCATTTTTCTTTCTTTGACGGTGCTGTTCTGGCTGCTCGCCGTACACAAGGTCGTCGACCCCATAGGCGGCCGCAATCTCATCGGGACGATCGCGGGAATAGAAGGCATATTCTGCGGCACATCCGCGATATATCTGGCCGTCGCCGAGATCTGGAACGGCGTTTACGGGAGAAGCGTTCTTCCGATCGGCGAGGTCGCGAAATAGCGATTGTTGTTTCGTCCGGGGCGGGCG
>CAYPNR010000132.1:0-3216 GCA_964412125.1 uncultured Planctomycetota bacterium
ACGGCTTCGGTCGGGACGCGAAGGCGCTGGTCGACGAGGCGCGCGAGCGCGTCGCGGCGCTCGTCGGAGCCGATCCGAACGAGATGATCTTCACCGGCGGCGGCACCGAGGCGGACAACATGGCGGTGATAGGCGGCGCGCGCCGGATGCGCAAGGAGAAGAACAGAAACAAAATCGTCTGCAGCGCCATCGAGCATCCGGCCGTTCTGGAGCCGTGCGCCTATCTCGAAAGGGAAGGTTTCGAGGTGGTGCGCATCCGACCGGACGAGAACGGCGTGATCCCGGCGGAGAAGATGGCCGCCGAGGTGGACGAGACGACCGCGCTTGTGGCGCTTATGCTCGCGAACAACGAGACGGGCGTGCTGCAGCCCGTGAGAGAGGTGGCGGAGGTCGCGCGCGAAAAAGGAGCGCTGATGCACGCGGACGTCGTACAGGCCGTCGGCAAGATTCCCGTGGACCTGCACGCCCTGGGCGTGGACTTCGCGGCGATCAGCGGCCACAAGTTCCACGGTCCCAAGGGCGTGGGCGTGCTCTACGTCAGACGCGGAGCGCGTTTCGAGCCGCTCCTCTACGGCGGCGGACACGAACGCGGACTTCGTCCGTCCACGCTCAACGTGCCGGGCATCGCCGGGATGGGTCTCGCCGCGGAGATGATGAAGGCGACGCTCGAGGAGAACGTCAGACGAACGGCGGGCATGCGCGACCGTATGGAGGCCGCCGTGGCGCGGATGCCGGAGGTCTACGTGAACGGCGGCGACGCGGAACGACTGCCGAACACCAGTAACGTCGCTTTCGCCTACATCGAGGGGGAGGCGCTGCTTTACGATCTCGACCGCCACGGTATAGCGGTCTCGAGCGGCTCGGCATGCGCCTCCGGTAAAATGGAGCCGTCGCACGTGCTGCTGGAGATGGGCATGGAGCCGGCCCTGGCGCGTTCGTCCATACGCTTCTCGCTCGGCTTCGAAAACACCGACGCGGAGGTGGACTATCTCGTCGAGAAGGTGAAGGAGAGCGTGAGCCGCCTCCGCGAGATGTCGCCGCTGTGGGAGGACCGGGGCGGCGTGGAAGGAGAGGAAAGGTCATGAACGAGTACGGCGAAAACGTGATGGATCACTTCACCAACCCGCGCAACGTGGGCGAGATGGCCGACGCCGACGGCGTCGGAACGATAGGCAATCCGATCTGCGGAGACATCATGCGGGTCTACATCAAGGTGAAGGACGACCGGATAGCGGACATCAGGTTCAAGACGTTCGGCTGCGCGGCCGCGATCTCGAGCGGCTCGGTCTTGACGGAGTTGGTGAAGGGAAAGACGATAGAGGAGGCGCTCGCCGTCGGCCGCGATCGGATAGTGGAGGAACTCGGCGGCCTGCCCAGCAGAAAACGCCATTGCTCGGTCCTCGCCCAGGACGCTTTGAAGAAGGCGGTCGAGGACTATCGCAACCGCAAGAACAGCGTGGCCGTGCGGTTCGTCCTCGGCGAGGGCGCGCTTCGAGGGTATCTGCTCAAGACGCCGCTCGGCACGCGTATCATCGAGGCGCTTCCGCTCGACGCGGAGGTCGCCACGTGGGGAGAGGAACTCTACTTTCCGATAGGGATAAAGGCGTCGCTGAGCGAGCCGCAGTTGGAGATGGAGGCCGGCGACGTGGCTTTCTGGCCCGACGAAGGCGCGCTCTGCCTCTTCTGGGGACCGACTCCGGCGAGCGAGGGCGTCGAGATCCGCGCTTACTCCCACGTCGAACTCGTCGGACGGTTCGAGGTGAACAGAAAACTCCTCGACGGCGTCGCAAACGGCGCGCGTGTGATGGTCGAACGCGCATGAGCCGCGGCCGCCGTCGGTCGGCGGTCGCGCTTCTCCGCCGGTCGGTCTCCCGCTGAACGCCGCCGCTTCTCCGCCGGTATATTATGAGAAGAGCGGCTTGTGAGTCGGAGGAGCGTCCGATGAACAGAGTACAGATCGCGGTGCTTGTCGGAATCGCCGCCGGATTCGCAGCCGGACTCATACTGTCGCAGTGCGGCGGCCCGAGTGTGCGGTTGCCCGCCTACGAGCAGGAGCGCGCCGCCGCCGAGGCCGCGCTCGAAAAACTGCCCGCGCCGTCCAGGCGCTTCGCGCTGGTCGCGCGGATGGTCACACCCGCGGTGGTGCACGTGGCGGCCTACGGCAAGCGACCGGTGGACGATCCGTTCGCGCGTTTCTTGGAGGACGACGAGTTCTTCAGGAGATTCTTTCACAGGTTCCGTCGCTTTCAGGAGGTGCGCTCGATGGGCTCCGGCGTTCTCGTGGACGCGGACGGCCGCATAGTCACCAACGCCCACGTGGTGCGCGGCGCTCAAAAGGTGACCGTCCGCTTGGGCGACGGACGCGTCTTCGCGGCGCGGATCCTCGGTCTCGACGACAGTACGGACCTGGCGGTGCTCGACATCGAAGGCGAAAATCTTCCGTTCGCCGAACTGGGCGACTCCGAGACGGTGGAGGTCGGCGACTGGGTGCTGGCGGTGGGCAATCCGTTCGGCTTCGAGCAGACCGTGACGGCGGGCATAGTCAGCGCGAAGGGGCGCACCAACGTGGGCGTCGCGGAGTTCGAGGACTTCATCCAGACCGACGCCGCCATCAATCCGGGCAACTCCGGCGGACCGCTGGTCGACATGAACGGCAAGGTGATCGGCATAAACGCCGCCATCGCCTCGCGCAGCGGCGGCTATCAGGGCATAGGCTTCGCCATCCCTTCCAACGTCGTCAGATTCGTCAAGGACTCCATCCTCCGACACGGCTGCGTGCGGAGAGGCTTTCTCGGTCTGCACATGCAGACGATGACCCAGGCGCTCGCCCGCAGCCTCCACATGCCGTACCGCCCCGGCGTCCTGGTCGTGGAGGTGCTGGCCGGCTCTCCGGCCGAGCGCGCCGGACTGAAGGTCGGCGACCTGATAACCGCCGTGGGCGGCAGGGCGGTGAAGTCGGCCACACGTCTGCGCAACATCATAGCGACATGCGAGATGGGCGAGGCGCTGGAGTTGGAGGTGTGGCGCGGCGCCGAGCGCGTCAGCGTGAAGGCGCGTCTGCAGCGCACGCCGGGGGAGTAGCACCCGGAACGGGCGTTTTTACGCGAAAACGCCGGAGCGCGAAAGTCCCCGCCTGTGTTGTGCGTCATGGTTTAGTGGAAGGAGGCAGTTTGGGGGACAATCGATGCGGGGCGAGATCGTGTTTGTTGTGGCCGT
>CAYPNR010000133.1:0-3045 GCA_964412125.1 uncultured Planctomycetota bacterium
CGCGTGTTCGTCACCGGCGACTTTTTCGAACTCTGGGAAGCGCTCGGCAAAGTGCTCCCGATCGTTCCGCGACCGTCTCGCTACGCGCTTTGCGTCGTCACCGGCTGCGGAGTGGCGGATCTGCCCGTGGACGAGTCGCTGCCGCGCTCCACCTTCTGCTGCGTCGGCGACGCGGATCGGCCGCGGGAGGACGCGCCTTTCATCTCTCTCGATCCGTTCCAGGCCGTGAACATGCCGGTCGAGAACCGCTACAGTCAGTATGTGATGACGCAGCCGTCCCGTTACGTTCTCGGTCTGGTGGCGTTGATGGAGCGTTACGCGCCCGCCCTGCCGCTCACCTTCGACGCTTACTCCCGCTTCATAAACGCCTTCAGAACCGTCGAGGAGCACGCGCGCGAGGACGGAACGCTGGACATTCGCGACTCCCTGCCGGTCGTCCTCCTGGCGCTCAAGGATTTCGTCCTCGCCGGATTCGACTCCCTCGCGCTCGACGTGTTCAACGAGGCCGCCAAAATCCTCGCGGAGCAGTACGGAGACCGCTCCGTCCTGGAAAACATGGATCTGGTGCGGGAGTCGCTCTCCAATCCCGTCCTGGGCTCCGGTAACAAGGAGCGACAGGTGGAGATACTCCGAAAATGGATAACCAAAGTCGTAACAAAAGGCGTTGGAGGAGAATCCTGATGAGACGATTGCCGCTTCTGCTCGTGGGTCTCGTCGCACTGTGCTCGTGTTCCTATCATCTTTCCGGTCGTAGAGACGTGCCCTCCATGCACGTCTCGCTCTGCCCGCCGTCGGGATGGACTCATCGCTGGGACGCGGGCAAACTGGTTTTCGAGCCCATCGACTGGTCGGACCTTCGCGGACCCAAGCCGCACATCCTCGTCATCAGAATGGACACAGAAGACGAACTGACCAGCGCCATGAGAAAGGACCTGAAGGACCAGTTGCGTAAATCGCCCAACTTCACGAAGATACGCACCGGCGCCTACATCAAAGGCAGGGAAGAAGTCGAAGGCTTCCACATCTGGGAGTACGACGGACCACAAGGGATACGCATGAGGGTCTACAGACGCTACTACTACTGGCAGCCCGGCATCATCATCGTCGAGATCCGCGGCTCGAAAGGCTTCTGGAGCAGGAACGCGACCATGCTCGCGGAGTTCATCTCCAAGATTCAGTTCATGGAAGAGGAGTGAGTGATGGAAGAGAGAATAATCTTCGCCGGCTTCGGAGGACAGGGAATCCTTTTCATGGGCAAACTGTTGTGCTTCGCGATGATGAACGCCGGCAAGCACGTGACTTACATACCGTCCTACGGCGCGGAGATGCGCGGCGGCACCGCGAACTGTCACGTGATCGTCTCCGACAGACCCATAGCCAGTCCTCTCGTCACGACCGCCTCGATGGCGGTGGTGATGAACCAGCCCTCCTACGAGAAGTTCAAGACCCGCGTCGCCCCGGGCGGTCAACTGTTCGTGAATACGTCGCTCGTCGACGTGGAGGATCCGCCGGACGGCGTCGAGATCGTCCGCGTGCCGGCGACCGGAACGGCGCACGAGATGGGCAGCGTGAGACTGGCGAACATGATAATGTTCGGCGCCGTCAACGCCGTGAAAAAGTTCGCGGACCTCGACTTCTTCGTCCGGCAGATGCCCGACTTCCTCGGCGAAGCCAAACTCAAGTACCTCGACGACAACACGAAAGCCATGGAAAAAGGACGTTCGTTCCTGAACGCCGCAGGGTAGGGCGCTTCTCCGGCGGCGACGCGGGGTTTTCGGAGGAGTCGTCATGCGTGTGTTCTGCTGCGTCGCGGCGGCGACGCTCCTGCTTTCCGCGTGCGTCTCTTTTGCCGAGGCGGACGAAGAGAAGAGCCTCGAGCCCGGCTCTCCCGCGCCCGAACTCGCGATCGAGAAGTTCTTCAACGTGCCGGCGCATCTGGTCGACAAATATCGAATAGAAGCGTTACGCGGCAAGGTGGTCGTTCTTTTTTTCTGGCGCGTCTCCAGCGAGGTCTCGTTGAAGGTGTTTCCGCGGGTGGAGAAGATCCACACGGAGTTCAAGGAGAAAGGCGTCGTGGTCATCGGCCTCTGTCGCGACCGTCTCGGGGAGATAGAACGCGAGTTGAAGAAGCGGAAGTTTTCCTATCCCATGGCCGCGGACAAAGGCGGCGTGACGTCCAAACGCCGCTACTTCATCAAGAAGATACCCACGGCCGTGGTGATAGACCCCGACGGCATGGTGGCCTGGCGCGGCTCCGTGCGCAACCAGTACGAGGCTCTCGTCGCGAAGGTGAGGGAGTTGGCGGAGACGACCTACGAGTTCGTGAGGCGCATAACGGCGTTCCGACCGAAGGAGACCTGCGCGAAACTGGAGCCGGCGCGGAAGTCGTGTCTGAAGGGCAAGTTCCGGGACGCGGTTTCCGTCTGCCGACGCGTTCTGAAACAGAAGGACGCCACCGAGACCGAAAAAAGCGACGCACAGGCGCTGCTGGACGAGATAGTCGCCTACGCGGGACGCGCGCTCCGCTCGGCCGAGACGCTCAAGAAACACGGTCGTTTCATCGAAGCCGAAGCCCTTTTCGGGGCGACGGCCAAGGCTTTTTACGGTCTCGACGAGTCGAAGAAGGCGCGTGAGGCGTACGACCACATGCGACGTGACAAGCGCATAAGGACCGAGAAGGAAGCGGAGAAGATGCTTCTTTCTGCGCGCGCGCTGGAGGAGCGCGGAAAGATGAGGGACGCCGCCGCCAGAATGGCGCTCATCCTCAAAAAGTATCCGAAGACCGCCGCGGCCGCGGCCGCGAAACGCTTCTTCGACGAGAATCCGGAGTTCGCTCCGAAAAGATGAGCCGCGTCCTGCGCGGACGTCGCGTTCCGCCTCGGACTTGAACGAACGTCTCACTTACCGATAATGAAGCGTGAGGAGAGGTGCCGGAGTGGTCGAACGGGACGGTTTCGAAAACCGTTGTCCTCCTCTGGGGGACCGGGGGTTCGAATCCCCCCCTCTCCGTCGATCGTCTCCGGCCTGCGCCGTCGCCTGAACGTT
>CAYPNR010000134.1:0-2976 GCA_964412125.1 uncultured Planctomycetota bacterium
CGGCGCCGCGGAGAAAGCGCCTTCTGCGTCGCGCGGCCCCACCGAAGAGGAAATTCGTCGCGTGGCGGCGGCCGTCGTGGAGGAGATGAGGGAGAGACGCCGACGCGAAGAGATCGCCGCCAAGAGGAAGAGGATAGAGGAGTCGGAGAGCAAGGAGGTGGGATGGCGGCTGGAGGCGCTTCGAAAGATAGCGCGGAAGTTGGGCTGGTCGCCGCAGATGCTCGAAGGCGCCGCACAGGTGGTCAAGCACTACGTGAAGATTCTCACCGAGACGAGACTGCGGGCCCACGATCTGATGTCGCGGGAGGACTTACGCGATGAGGAGAAGGAGCGACTGATAAGGGAGTTGAAGGAAGGCGCCGTCGACTCGCTCAAGCAGGACCGCGAGACGCTTCTGCAGTTGTTCGACGAGGAGACGATCAAGATGCTCAAGGATCGTCTGAAGATGTGAGGCTCGTCTGCGCCCGCGCGGACCGGCCGCGGTATATTTCTCGTCCGTATTCCGACGCCGCGCTGTGACGCAAACGTAGATGCCGGGGGGTTAGCCCCGGTCTTACCCCCGTCGCGGCTGCGGGACGTCAGAAGCGGACGGTCAGTGTGAGAACGACGTTGGTGCCGGGCCCGTTCAGTCCGGAGCCGTGGACGCGCCAGTCGCGGTTCGTGACGTTCTGCACCTGCAGCGAGACGGAAGAGCCGTCGCCGAGCGGACATGAGCCGCCGACGTTCAGCAGATAGTAACCCGGCGTGCCGCCCGGCGGAATGCGATCCGTGTCCTTCTCGTCGCCCGGCGAGAGTTTGTCCTGTTTGAGGACGCGTACGAATTCGACGAAGAGGCGGAGGTCGCGCGCGCGTGTTTTGAGCGGCACGCGGAAGAGGAGTCGCGCCACGGCCTGCGTCGGCGGCGTCCTCCGCAGCGGCCGCGTCGCGGTCCCGCCGCCGACGCGCGTCTCACCGTAGCCTTCGGTCCAGGCGAATCGCAACCGCAGACGCGGTCGGCCGCACGCCTCCGGCCGGACGCCCAGCCGCAGCAGCAGCGGTCGAAGAGGCGTCTCCGCCGACAGTTCCGCGCCGTGAATGTAGCCGTCGGAGAAGTTGGTCTTGGCGTAGTACGGCCGTCCATCCGGGTCGGTCGCCTGTCCCGCGTAGGTCGTCGGTGTGCGCTCGATGAAGTCGTCGAGGTGCGTGTAGAAGTAGAACAGTTCGACGCGACAGGCGTCGCTTATGTGACGGCCGCCGATCTCGAAAGCGTGACAGTACTCCGGATCGACATCCGGCGCGGGCACGTCGTGGGAGTTGCTCGCGACGTCTTTGAAGGAGGTGACGTCGTCGAGGTTGGGCGCGCGGAAGCCGCCGGCGTAGCCCGCCAGCAGCGCCCAGTTTTTGTTCTTCCAGAGCAGCCGGGCCGCGCCGACCGTCGCGCCGTAACTCCTGCTGAACGAGTCGTAATCAAAAGCGTCGCCCGGGTCCGGGTCCACCTCGCCCGCGTGGACGCGCGCGCGCGACCATCGCAGGCCGATCACCGCTTCGAAGCCGCCGCCGAGATCCAACTCGTCCTGCGCGAAAACCGCCGCCAGCGTGTAGTCGGAGTCGTCCGCCACGTCGCCTCGCGGCCGTTCGGTGACGGTTCCGGCGGCGGTGTCCACGTCGCGCGCCCAGGAGTCGACTCCGTCGCGATAGAACTCCGCGCCGGCGGTGACGGTCCCGATCGCCGTTGCGCGGCTCCGCGCGGACGTCGAAACGCCCGCTGTGACCACGTTGAAGCCCCGATAGCCGCGTACGCTCGAGCCGTCCTTGCGCTGCACGAGGTTCTTGGTGTGCGACTGCCATGAAACGATCGCTTCGAAGGAGTCGAGAAACCCGCCGCCGCGGCCGGTCAGTCTCAGATACGCCAAGGAGCGATAGTTGTTGTAGTCGTAGACGGCGCGGTTGCCGGGCGCGGACGTCCTGTACCACGACTTGGCGTATATCGTCTTGTGCGTGCGCGGCACGTCGGGAAGTTCTCCGTACATGAAGACCACGCTGAGTTTGACCCGGTCCGACAGGAGGCGATCCAGACGCGCGTCGCAGAACGCCCTGGAGAAGCCGGTTTCGTGAACGAGTCCGACGTGTCGCCCCGTGACGAGATCGTCGGAGTCGGAGTGAGTGACGCCGAAGGTGAGCGCCGTGGAGTCGGCGCGGGCGGTGCTTCGCACATGCAGCGAGAGCGAGCGATCCGCGCCGGCGGCGCGTATGGTACTGCGGACGCCCGGCTTCATCGCGAACGGATCGTGCGTCCGCGCGGCGACGGTGCCGCCCATCGCGTCGGAGCCGTAAAGCACCGACGACGGTCCGCGAAGTATCTCCACTCCGGAGAGCGCGTAGGTGTCGAGCAGGTTCCAGTACTCGTTCGGTCCGGATCGCAGGACCGAGGTGTTGAGGCGCACGCCGTCCAGCGTCAGGAGCGTTCTGTAACCGGTCATGCCGCGCACGAACGGCGAGCACATGCCGTTGGCGGTCTTCTGCGCCGAGACGCCGAGCGCCCCGGCGAGCGTCTCCGGAAACAGCGCCGCAGGCGTCTCCAGCAGTCGCTTCGCCTCCAGCACCTCCACGGCGTGCGGCGCTTCCAGCAACGGTCTTGTGGAGCGCGTCGCCACGGTCGTTTGTGTCGGTATGCGCTGGATTTTCCCGCGGGTCGATTTGTCGGACTCGTCGGTCTTTTTCGTTTTCGGCGTCTCCGGCGTCTCCGGCGCGTCGCCCGTCCCGCGCGCCGTCGCACGCCCGCAGACGACCAGCGCCAGCGCGGCCGCCGCCAGCGTCACGATCGGATGTTTCGGCATTCATCCGCTCCTCAAGAATTTGGTGACGCGTCGTTTCTCAATCTGTTTGAGCGACCGACCCGCCTGAACGGTTCAGTCGGCGCCGCGGCGGAAGCGTTTCTCATGCTTCCGTTTTTCGCACGACGCGGCGGCGGAGCGTCTCCATCTCGACGTCGGCCGC
>CAYPNR010000135.1:0-2905 GCA_964412125.1 uncultured Planctomycetota bacterium
TCGTATATCTCGTCGCGGGAGTTTATCTCCGAGAGCACCAGGTTTTCGGTCTCCTGGAAAGCCTCGCGCACCTCCTTGATGAACTGTCCGGAGCCGTAGGCGCTTTTCACCTGCCCGTAGCCGAACAGATTGACCGCCGGCAGCAGTCGGTCGCCGAGCAACTCCAGCGCGTGTCGGGTGTCGTCGCGACCCCAGTTGTCGCCGTCGGAGAAGTGGAAGGCGTAGATGTTGTACTCGCCGGGCGGATAATGACGCTCGATTATCTGCGTGCAGAGTTCGTAAGCGCTCGATATCTTGGTGCCGCCGCCCTCGCGGATCTTGAAGAACGTATCGCGATCGACCTCGCGCGCGACCGCGTCGTGCGCGAGGTAGCGAAACTCGACGTCGCGATAGTTGAAGCGTATCCACGTGTCGATCCAGAACGCTTCCTGTCTCACTATCTCCTTCTGTTCGCCGCCCATGGAGCCGGAGACGTCCATCATGTAGATGACCACCGCGCAGGCCTCCGGCGCGTGCTTCACCTTCCACGAACGATAGCGTCTGTCCTCGCGGATGGGCACCACCACCGGATGATCGGGATCGTATTCACCGGAGCATATCATGCGCTTGAGGGCCTGCGCGAAGGTGCGTTTGAAGTGACGCAGGCTTTCCGGACCCACACGTGATATGCCGCTGTACTTCCACTTGACGGTCGAGAGGCGACGCGAGCCTTTCGGCTGTATGCGGGGCAGTTCGAGTTCCTCGGCCATTATCTCGGCCAACTCCTCCAGCGTCACCTCCACTTCGAGAGCGTGCTCTCCGGGCATATCGCCCGCCCCGGCGCCTTCGCCGCCCACGGGCTGGCCGCGCTCGCCTTCGCCCTGCCCCACGCCGCCCTGGTCCTGCTTGCCGTAACGGAAACGCGGCATCTCTATCTGCGGCACCGGCACGCTCACGATGTTGCGACCGCGGCGGATCAGTATCTCGCCTTGCGACATGTACTTGCGCAGGTTCTTCTTGATGTGGCCCCTGACTATCTGTCTGAAACGCCATCTGTCCTGCTCTATCCGCCTGACGACCACAGTCGGCGCTCTCCACAAATGCACGACTCGATTCTACACGACCGACGCCCTGTTGGCAAATCAAACGCGTCCGCGACGAAGAGGGTCGCAGCGGACTTATATGAGACCGGTACGCTTGCCGAGGGTCTCGAACACCTCCAGCACGCGATCGAGTTGCTCGTCGGTGTGAGTGGCCATATAAGAGGTGCGGATGAGAGTCTGGTCCGGCGGGACGGCCGGCGAGATGATGGGCGTGGCGTAGACGCCGGCCTCCAGAAGCGCCTTGCAGAACCAGAACGTCTTTTTCTCCTCGCCTATGAACACCGGCACGATGGGCGTGGGATTCTCGCGGATGCGGTATCCCATCGCCTTGAAGCCTTCGCGCATCTTGTCGGCGTTGTCGCGCAGCCGCTGCAGGCGTTCCGGCTCCTGTTTGACGATCTCCAGAGCGGCGAGCACGGCCGCGCACGCCGGCGGCGACATCGAGGCGGAGAACATGAGCGCGCGGGAGTTGTGCTTCACATAGCCTATGACGTCGCTTTCGCCGGCGATGAACCCGCCTATCGAGGCGAGCGCCTTCGAGAAAGTCCCCATTATCAGATCGACCTCGCCGGAAAGGCCGAAATGCTCCGCGGTTCCGCGGCCGGTCTCGCCCATCACGCCGATGCCGTGAGCGTCGTCGACCATGACGGCGGCGCGATGCTTCTTCGCGATCCTCACCACCTCCGGCAGCGGAGCGACATCGCCGCTCATCGAAAAGACGCCGTCGACTACGATCAGTTTGCCGGCCTCCGGCGGATCCTGTCCCAGCAACTCGTCGAGATGCTCCGCGTCGTTGTGGCGGAACTTCCTGAGCGTGCCGTAAGCGAGACGACAGCCTTCGAATATGGAAGCGTGGTTTTCGCGATCGCAGTAGACGAACTCCGAGCGACCCACCAGCGGCGCTATCGTTCCCTGATTGGTCAGGAAACCCGTGGTCATGCAAAGCGCCGCTTCCTTGCCGACGAACTCCGCCATCTTCTCGTCCAGTTCCACATGCAACGTCAGCGTGCCGTTCAGATACCTGCTTCCGGAGCATGTGGTGCCGAAGCGGCGGATCGCCTCCACGGCCGCCTCCTTGACCTTCGGATGCGCTCCCAGACCCAGATAGTTGTTGGAGCCGGTCATGACGACGCGTTTGCCGCCTATCTCCACCTCCGGACCGTAATTCTCTTCTATCACCGGAAAATAGGGATAGATCCCCTCGCGGATGGCTATCTTGGCCCGATCGAAGGCGTAACACTTGTTGAACAGAGACAATCCCACCCAATTTCCTCCACAGTCCTGCCGAACGGAATTATACCCTCTCAAGCGCCGCGTTCAAACCAGAACGGTCGTCAAACCGTCTCGCCGTCACGAGGGACGGACGTCTCTTCCGCTCAAGCGCAGGACCGTTCTCATGTTGTCCGCGTCGTCGTTCGGCGCTTTTTTCGGCGTCTCCATTATCGCCGGCATGTGAGCGAGGCGCGGATGCGAAAGGAGAAGCCGAAAAGCGTCCTCTCCGATCGCGGATCCGGCCGCTTTCATCTGGCGTATCAGGTAGGCGTCGGGACTCTACTCTTGAAAGACGTGGGAACGCTTCCTGAGCGGGCTTTATTCTGCGCGGATGATCGAGCCGCCGGATAGTTCGTAGAACGCTGCCGTGCCGTTCGTTCCGCACGGTCGGTGCTCACAGACCAGAAGGGGCGAGTTGCGTGCGGGGTATGAGTGTGGTAGAATTGTTATGGATGCTTTGGAGCAGACGGTATGAAGTTTTATGTCGTGCTCGAGCCGGCGGAAGAAGGTGGGTTCGTCGTAAAGGTGCCGGCACTGGATGGTTGTTTCAC
>CAYPNR010000136.1:0-2881 GCA_964412125.1 uncultured Planctomycetota bacterium
AAGCGTATCTCCACCGGCAGAAATCGTCGTATCACTTCCGCGTTGGTTTTCATGTGTCCGGTCAGCGCGGGCGCGATGTATCGCGACTCGCCGCCCGCCAGCGCCGCGGGCAACATCAGTTGGTCGGCGGCGTGACGGTCCACGACGGCCTCCGTTTCGAGGAAGTCGAGCGCCGCCTTCGCCGCTTCGGCCGCCACGTCCTCCGCACGCCGGCCGCGTTCGCCCGGCGCGGAAAACACCGCTTCGGACTTCTCGAATCGCAGCGCGACGGCGACGCAGTTGCCCGGCGAGGGCGCCGGCGGCCGCAGCGTTCTCGTCTCCAGCGGTAGACGCTCCAGCATACGGGTCAGCGTCCGGCGTTCCCGGCGTGCGACGTGTTCGGGAAGGTTGCTGAGGACGATTATCGCCTCCGCGGAGAGGAGTCGCCCGCGCGCGGGGAGGCGTACGGGCCGCGGCGCGCCGCTCACCTTCGCCGTGACGCGGCCGCCGCCGCGGGGATAGTATCCCGCCGAGTCGAGCGAGAGCGAGAGGCTCACGCCCATCCGTTTCAGCAGCGGTGCCAGGGCGAACGCGGCGTGCTCGAAAGGCGGCGCGAACGCGACATGCGTGCCGCCGGAGAGCGCGAGTGTGCCGCCGCCGGAAAGCGCGAGCGGAAGATACAGAGCGTGCAGCAGAAGAGTTGTTGAGCCGGCGGTACCGATGTCGAAACGGAAGTCGGCTCCGTCGGGCTTACGCCGTCGCGGACGGAAGGAGACGACGGTCGACTTCGGTTCCGCGCCTGAGACTTCCGCGTCGGCGAACAGCGCCGCGGCGCGCACCGCGGCCAGGTGCTGCGCGGCGAGACCCGGTTTCGGACGTCCGGCGCGGACGTTCACCATCCGAAACGGCCTGCCCGTGACGACGGACAGCGCGAGCGCGCTGCGGAGCATCTGTCCGCCGCCTTCGCCGACGGCGCCGTCTATCTCGATCGACTCCGGACTCATTCGCCGCTTTTCTCAAGCGTCACCGTCACTTCGGCCTTGCCGTCGCTTCCGGAGAGCGTCACCGTCGTCGAGCCTTTTCGTCCGTCGGGCGCGCCCGCCTCGACGAGATGAACGCCGAAGAACGCCCTGGTGGTGTAGACGCCGTGCTCGTCCGTCCTGCCGTCGGCCTTCGTCCACCACTCCTCGAACAGGAGACGCCTGTAGGTCTCCGCGGCCGGCGTCGGCTGGAAGTTCTTGTTCCACGGTGCCGCGCGCGGGCACCAGTGGCGTCCCTCCCAGAAGCCCCACATCAGTATTCCGTCGACGGCGGGATGACTGAAGCAGACGCGGTAGAAGTCTTCGAGGCACCGCGCTTTCGATTTCTGATCGGCGGTGTCTATGTCGAACTCGGTTATTCTGATGGGCAGACCGAAACGCGCCAGTCGGTCGAGCGAGTTCTTTATCATCCAGACCGGCGGTATCCGCCCCCTGAAGTGTCCCTGGCAGCCGATTCCGCCGACGGGCGCGCCGGCCTTCCGCAGGGCCTCGATGAGGCGCTCGTATTTTTCGAGGAAGCGGCCGCCCAGAACGCCGTATTCGTTCAGGAAGAGCCGCGCTTTCGGATCCGCCTCCTTCGCCGATTTGAACATCTCCACCCGCGCGGCGAAGCCCAGCCTGCGCTCGAAAAAGTGGTTCTGTATCATCTCGTTGCAGACGTCGTATTCGGCGAAGCGTCCCTTGTAGCGGCCCAGGTCGCGGCTTATGCGTCGCCCGACCGCCTTTTTCAGTTCGTCCTTCTCCAGCCGCTTCGCCCAGGCCGGTACATACCTGTCGTCGGCCCAGAATATACAATGTCCGCGCGCCGCCATTCCGTGTTCGGCGCACCACTTCAGCGTCGCGTCGACCGCCTCGTAGTCCGGCCGGTTGCGCTGCCGCTCCATTTGATGCCATTTGAAGGCGTTTTCGGTCACCACGCAATTGAAGTTCTCCAGGAGAATCCTGCGATACCGTTTCGCGACCTCCGCGCGTCCGCCGAGTTTCTCGTCCGGCAGGAACATACGACACGCCACGGCCGTGCCGAAGGCGAACTCGTGTCGTTTCTGTCGCACGCGCACGCGCGCGCCCGCGACGGGCCTGCCGTCGGCGTCGAGCACTTTGACGGTGAGTGTGCCTTTCCTTATTCGCTCTATCCGCTCGTCGGCGTCCTTACGCCAGTCGGGCTCCCCGACGACGACCGCATCCGGCGCGCCGTCGAGTCCTTCCACGACGATGCGGCGCAGATGCAGGTTGCGGTCCTGTCCCCGGCGACAATAGTCGTTGACGAAAGCGACGAACAGGATACGCGTCCCGGCTTCGATTTCGGTCTCGACCCGGTAGGTTTTCCACTTCGCGCCGACGCTCCACCTGCCGAGGCGTCGCGCGCCCGCCCGTAGCAGCATCACCGGCGCCTCGCCCGCGGCGCTGTCGCCCCGCGCCTCCACGCTGATGCGGTAGCGCCCCTTTTTCGGAAACTTCAGCCACTCTCCGACTATGCCGTTGGAGAAGAGATTCCAGCCTCCTTCCTCTTCCGCGCCGGCGGTCTTCACCGAGGCGTCTTTTGCGCCTATGACCAGCGCGCAGATCATCGCGACCGTCGTGACCGCCATCCGTTTTCCCTCCATTCGGACCGCCCGCACCCGCCGAAGATGCGGCGCCGAGATACGCTTCTTCCGGTGGTCTCGGTCAACCATTCCCCGAAGACGAGCCGCCTGTGAGTCCTCCGCCGTCGGCGCTCCTTATCATTATTTCCCATGAGCCGCAGGAACTCTCGTTGTTTCAAGGGGATCCCGCCGTTTATGGCTTTTTTGCGGCTCAATTTATGACTCTTTCAGGGCAATTTGACGCATGTACACCTTTCCCTGGTTGCAATTGGGCCGTAG
>CAYPNR010000137.1:0-2839 GCA_964412125.1 uncultured Planctomycetota bacterium
CGCGTTTCTGGTAGAATCCGCGTTTCTCCTTTGAGGTGACGAAGCGTCGTGCGGGCTTGCGCGGTCTTCGGAACGAGACCGGAAGGTATAAAATTGATGCCGGTCGTGACGCAACTGCAGCGCCGCGGCGTCGATTGCGTCGTGATCGCCACCGCCCAGCATCGAGAACTGCTCGATGACGTGCTTCGCGTACTGCCGATGCGGGTCGATCACGATCTGAACGTGATGCGTCACGCGCAGTCGCCCGCCGACGTGGTCGGAGAGGTTCTGCGCGGCTTGAGTCCGGTCCTCCGCGACGAAAAACCGGATGTGGTCCTGGTGCAGGGCGATACCGCGAGCACGTTCGCGGCGGCGCTGGCGGCGTTCTACGTCGGGATTCCCGTCGCGCACGTCGAGGCGGGCCTGCGCACCTACGATCTGCGGCGACCGTATCCGGAGGAGGGCAATCGAAAAATGGTGACGCAGATCGCCGCGCTCCACTTCGCGCCGACCGAAAACGCCAAAAACAATCTCCTCCGCGAACGCGTCCCGGAAGAACGCGTCTTCGTCACCGGCAACACCGTGGTGGACGTGCTGCTCGAGACGGTGGAGAGACTGGAGAAGGACGCGGCGCTGCGACAGACGATCGAGAAGCGCTGCGAATGGCTCATGCGGCCCGGCCGCATGCTGCTTGTGACCGTGCACCGCCGGGAGAGTTTCGGAGAGCCGATGAGACGCGTCTTCACGGCTTTCCGGCGTGTCGTGGAAGCCTTCGAGGACGTGTTCGTCGTCTATCCGGTGCATCCCAATCCCGACGTGCGGCGCGCGGCGCGGGAGACGCTGGAGGGACACGAACGTGTGGTGCTCACCGAGCCGCTCGACTATCCGTCGTTCGTGCTGAACATGGCGAGAGCGCATCTCATTCTGACCGACTCCGGCGGCGTGCAGGAGGAGGCGCCTTCACTCGACAAACCGGTGTTGATACTGCGCGAGGTGACGGAGCGGCCCGAAGCGGTGGAGGCGGGCTGCGCGAGGCTGGTCGGCACCGAAACCGGGCGCATACTGTCGGAGACGGCGACGCTGCTTCGCGACCGCGAGGCTTACGCCGCGATGGCCTCCGCCGACAATCCGTTCGGCGACGGAAAGGCGGCGGAGCGGATAGTGGACCTGATACTGAGTCGATTTGGAGTCGACGGGTGAGAAGTTTCGACAGGGTCGCGGTGCTGGGCTTGGGGTACGTTGGACTGCCGACGGCGGCGCTCGCCGCCGCCGCGGGTTACGATGTGCTGGGCGTGGACACCGACTCCGGGATTCTGTCCACACTGAAGAGCGGCGAAGTGCACATTTCCGAGCCCGGCCTGCGCATGGTGGTGAGAGCGGCGATCGAGGGCGGAAAACTGCGGCTGTCCGAGCGTCTCGAGTCCGCCGACGCTTTCGTGATGTGTGTGCCCACGCCCGTGGAGGGGCGTCGCGCCGATCTGACGGCGGTGGAGGCCGCGGCGCGCGCGGTCGGCGCCGTGCTGCGACGCGGCGATCTCGTGGTGCTCGAATCGACCGTGCCGCCGGGAACCACGAAAGGCTTCCTCGCGAAAGTCCTCCGAAGCGTCTCGTCTCTCGAGCCGGGGGAGGATTTCCCGCTCGCCTACTGTCCCGAGCGGGTGCTGCCGGGCGCCGCGCTGAAGGAGTTGGTGAACAACGACAGGCTGATGGGCGGCGTGGACGGACGCTCCGCGCGCGCGGCCGCGACGCTCTACTCGCGGTTCGTGGACGGCGCGTTGATAAAATGCGACGCTCTCGAAGCGGAAATATGCAAACTCGCGGAAAACGCCTTCCGCGACGTGAACATAGCGTTCGCCAACGAACTGGCGCGTCTCTGCGAGACGCACGGCGCGGACGTCTGGCGGGTGCTGGATTTGGCGAACAGACATCCTCGTGTGAACATACTTCGTCCCGGCGCGGGCGTCGGCGGCCATTGTATTCCCGTCGATCCGTGGATGCTCCTGCGCGGAACGGAAGAGACGAGTCTCATCTCGACCGCGCGCACTCTCAACGACGATCAGCCCGTCTTCGTCGCGCGCTCGGTGCTGCGCTTTCTCGAAGAGAACGATGTGAGCGAGCCTGCGGCGGCGATCTTCGGCGTCACTTACAAGGCCGATGTGGACGACGTCCGCAACTCGCCTGCGGCGGAGGCGGCGCGGACGCTCGTCGAGGGCGGAGTCGCGTTGCGCTTCTGCGACCCGCACGTGAGACGCTTCCAGGGACGGGAGGTCGTCTCCGCGGCGGCGGCGGTCGAGGGCGCGGACCTGTTGCTGTTCATGACGGCGCATTCGGCGTGGGCGCAACTGGAGCCGGACAAACTCGCCGCGCGGATGCGTCGCAGACTCCTCTACGACGCGACGGGACTCATCGACCTGGAAGCATGGCGGACGGCCGGAATGGAGGTGAGGCGGTTTGGACTCGGCGAACGCGGCGAAGACTCTTCTCGTTGAGGTGGTTCGGATAGAGGGTCGCTGCGACGCGTACGAGGTCGGCGACTCGTTCCGCGTCGAGCGTGGATGGCTGCTTGTGGCGGAGCGACCGATCTGCATGCACGCCTTGGCTGCGCTGCTGCCGTACTATGTGGCGCTTTCGCGGGGCGTCACGCCGCGGGAGTTGGGGCTCGCGCGCGAGGGCGGTGAGGGGTCTGACGCGGCTTTTTTACGCTGTCCCGATCCCTGCGACATAACGGGCGGCGGAAGCGTCACCTTCCGCGTCCGAACGATTGAAGGCTGAATTCGTGATGGAAGCGAAGAGCGGCTCGTTAGCGCGGGCCGGCGTTATAGTGATGTTTTTGAACGGGCTTGCGATAGTTGCGGCGTTC
>CAYPNR010000138.1:0-2819 GCA_964412125.1 uncultured Planctomycetota bacterium
AACTCAAGGTCTGTGTTGTCCAGATAGATGCTGTCGATGCCCGCCGCCGTTATCACCCAGCGTGAGTTATTGGAGTCGTAGTAGATAGAGTAATCGCCGGTGCCTTTGTCGAAGATAAGCGGCACGTCTGCGGCGACGGCGAGACGACTTCCTCCGCCGGGTATGTTCGCTATTTCGATCTCACCACCGACCAGTCGCCTGACGGTGTCGAGGTCCATTTTGAGGTGTCCCTGGATGGGCATGTTTCTATTCCTCATCCTGTTGGAAGACGCCGTTGAGCAGTTCCTTCAGGCCGTTCAGGGCGTCTATGCTCGCCTTCAACGCGTCCGCGAGAGAGGCGTCGCTCAACTGACTGTTGGTGACTCCCGCCAGCGGGGGACAGACCTGTGGCGCTTCGTCGACCTGGAGTGTGTCCCCGAGCGGGTAGACCGGCTGCGTCTCGGTGTTCAGGCGGAGTTGCGGACACCACTGTCCCGACTCCTTTTTGATGGCGGTGTTCTGATTGGCCAAGGAAGGGTCGCAGACCATCTCGCCTATGACGAGCCAGCCGGAGGACGGCCGGGTGCCCGGCGCGGCCGAGGTGAAGCGAATGCGGCCGTCGTGGTTCTTGTCGAGATGGAAGTGAGCGTCGTGACGCACATTGGCGCGGGTGAAAGCGTCGCCGTCGCGTGTGGTGCAGATGGTGTCGTCGTCGGTCAGCACGACTATATCGCCGATCTGGGCGATGTGTCGCGGCGGCGCCGGACGCTTGGGTTCGTCCTGTTTCTTTCTCAGGCCCATACCTTCGGGCGGCACGTCGGTGAGCCAGCCTCCCTCGCCGCCTGTGGTCGTGTTTATCAGCCACATCAGGCGATGCGCCTGGAGAGTGCTTATCACCGGCACCTGAGTCGGACCTTCCTGTTCCAGGCCGCGGGCCACCGAGCCGCCGTCCGGTATCGCGCGTACGCGCCAGGCGTCGTCGAGGTCTCCCTCCTCGTCGTCGCAGGACCGCATCACAGGAGTGGAGCGGTTCAGAGACGTCTCCGGCAGGTAACGATCGTCCGAGACGAGTCGGACGGCCCACACGTCATCGTCGGGAGCGTGACGCCGGTGCTTGAAGTTACGCGGCTCGAACGGCGCCACGTCCGAGATCTCGGCGGCGGCGTGCTCCTCGCGGTAATCGAGGAGCCTGCCGGCCAGCCGCGTCTCGAGCGGCGGGGCTTCATCCGCGTCGCTGACCAGCGGCAGAACACCGGCCTTGTTGGCCGAGATGAGGCGCGGGAGTAGTTCCTCCGGCGCCGGCGCGACCGACGTCGTCGGAAGTACGGCGGCGCCGGCCGCGACGCAGCGCGCCGCTTCGCAGACGGCGCTCCAGTCGAGTGACGCCGGCGCGTCTTCCACTTCGGTGACCGTCACCCCGTCTTCGCCGCGCCATCTGACCAGCGTGGAGCGACCGTCCGGAGCCGTATCGACCGCTCCCGCGTAACGCCTGCGCGTCACGGCGACGCGCGGCCCCACGCTCAAAAGCCGCGTCGACAGTCTGTCGGCGAGGGCGCGCGCGCGCGCCTCGGAGGCGCCGGACGGAACGACGTCGGGCGCGCCGAGAGCCAGTCGTAACGGTCGACCGCTTCCGTAAGTCGCGCGCCAGCGCAGCGGCGTCCCGGAAGCGTCCCGCTTTACGGCGAACGCTTTGAGCGTCGGTCGCCCGACTTCGACTCGTACGGCTTCCTTCTCCACGATCGCGGGCATGAAGTCCGTGTCGGTGCGGCTCATGCTGCCGACGGTCCGCCCGCACCACAAAAGGTCCGGTCGAAGCATCCGCCAGTTCGTGAAAAGCGCCTCGGCGTGGTTGATGAAGCCGCTTTTCCTGGCCTTGCTGAACGTCGGGCCGGAGAGTGTCGCTTCCTCGCCGCAGGGCGATCGCAGCAGCAGCGGCAGAACGCTCCGCATCCGGGACGGCACTTTGAAGAGATGCCCGACGCTGAAGCGGGCGAGCGCCTGGGCGCCCGGGTCGTCCTGCAGGGACGCGAAGCCACAGGCCAACTCGACGCCGACGTCCCGCCCGCGGAGATACGAAACATCCTCGAGCGGTCGTATCGAGCCGTCCACGTCCGCCGCGACGGGCTCGAGTTGGAGAGCAACCTTACGGATGAGACGGCCGCACTCCACTTCCACCGCTTCCGGATATCCGCTCGCGTGCTCCCGCACGCTCTCGGAGAGGACCGGCGGCGGCGGAGAGGTACGGGCGCGGGCCTCCCCGATCGAAAACGCCTCGAGAGCGCCGTCCGGGCGTACGACGAGTGTGTAGCCGGCCAGCCAGAGGAGTCTTTCGAGAACGTCGGCGGCGGACAGACCGGTCCAGTCCACGTCGATCATCGTCACCGGCTCCTCGGGCAGCGTCGACAGGTTCAGCAGCGTCTCTCCGGCCGAGGTGAGCGCGTGCTGGAGCAGTTCGCGCCACTTCCAGGGACGGCCGTTCTTCAGCGTCTCGGGGTCGTAGTCGCCTTCCGGCCGCAGTACGTTCGCCCGCAGAAAAATCGTCCGCTCCCGCCAGTCGCTGCGCCTGTCGGCGGTCCGCAGACGTATGAGAGAGCCTCCTTCGCCCGCCTCCGTCTCCTTGGAGATCACGCGGAGGTCGCATAAGGAGAATCCGGCGTCGAGCCGGAGATCGCCGAGTGCGTCGACGGAGGCGTCGTCCCGGGCGAGCAGAACGACCTCGCCGAAGGAGGGACGCGTGCCCGCCCGCAGTTCCACGCGGAACGACGTCACCGGAATCTCGCTTCCGTCGGGGTTCCGCCATGCGGGACAGGACATTTCGGTTCCACCAAGTCCGCTTCGCC
>CAYPNR010000139.1:0-2580 GCA_964412125.1 uncultured Planctomycetota bacterium
CGTCGCGGCGTCGGCGGTCTGCTACGCATCCGCCTTGCTACGCGTCGCCGCGGACGACCGGAGCCACATGGTCGCGTCAGTCCGGCCGCAAGCGACGCCGTTGCCTCTTCCTCACTCTCGCGGACCAATCTTCGACGCGGTCGCGTTCGACGGTCTCCGTGTTTCCGTCGAAAAAATTCGTACCATCGTCCCGCGACGCTTGACACGAGCGTCCCGCGCCGTCAAAATGCTCCGCCTCGGAACCGACGAGGACGAAAGATCGTGAAGAAGTACAGAACGCCGCACGTGACGCAGGAGGAAGCGCGTCGCCGACGTAGATGGTGGCTGGTCGACGCCGACGGTCAGACGCTCGGACGTCTCGCCACGGCCATAGCGCGGGTGCTCATGGGCAAGCATCTGCCGACGTACTCGCCGCACAACGACGACGCGGACTTCGTGGTGGTGGTGAACGCCGGGAAAGTGGCGCTGAGCGGCGCGAAAGAGAGGCAGAAAGAGTACAACTGGTATACGGGCTATCCCGGAGGACTGAAGAAGCGCTCGGCGGCGGAGATGCGCGAGAAGGCGCCGGAGAGGATGATAACGCTCGCCGTGCGGCGGATGCTGCCGAAGAACACACTCGCGCGACGTCAACTGCGGCGTCTCAAGGTCTACGCCGGCGCGGAGCATCCGCACGCCGCGCAGCGCCCGGAGAGCGTGGACATATTCGCGCTGGCCTACGGCGGTTAGGTTTGGGAGAGAGTTTCGTGGCGAAGGCCTACATCTGGGGCACGGGTCGAAGAAAGACGGCGGTCGCGTGCGTCCGTATAAAACCGGGCGCGGGACGCGTGGAGATAAACGGACGCAAGTTCGAGGACTTTTTCGTTCGCGAACAGGAGCGTGTCGAAGCGCTGCGGCCGCTGGTGGTGACGGAGAAGCGGACGAAGTACGACGTGTTCGCGCGCGCCAGGGGCGGCGGCGTTCACGCTCAGGCCGGCGCCGTCTCTCTCGGACTGGCGCGCGCCCTCGCCAAAGCCGAACGCGGCCTCGAATCCAAACTGCGCGATCACGGCCTGCTCACGCGTGACCCGCGTGAGAAGGAGAGAAAGAAGTACGGCCGCCGCGGCGCCCGCGCCTCTTTCCAGTTCTCCAAGCGTTAGATTCTCATCCGCGTTTTCGTGTTGTTTGCGCCCGCCTCCGCAGTATACTTGTTGCTCAATCGAACGCGCTCTGGAGGCCCGAGCCGTGAAGGTCGATCTGGAAGACGCCGGCAAATGCAAGGTGCGAATGAAGGTGGGAATCCCCGCTGAGGATATGGACGCCAGACTGGACGAGCAGATCCGCGAGTTTCAGAAAACCGCGCAGGTGAGAGGCTTTCGTCCCGGACGCGTGCCGCGTCACATCGTCGAGAGACGCTACATGTCCAAGATAGTCGAGCATCTGCGTGAGACCGTGGTCGCGGAGAGTTTCGAGTCGGCGCTGCGCGAGCGGAAACTGAAGATGGTGGGCGAGCCGAAGATAGAGGAAGTGAAGTACGAGAAAGGCGGGGCGCTGGAGTACGAAGCGGAGATCTACGTGCTGCCGGAGATAGAGCCGCCTCCGTACAAGGGTCTGCGCGTGAGGGCGCCGTCGGTGGAGGTGGACGAGAAGGAGGTGGCCGCCGAACTGGAGAAACTGCGCAAGAGTCGCGCGGAACTGGTCGGCGTCACGGACAGACCCACCAGAAGGGAAGACAGGCTTCTCGTGGCCATTCGCGTCTCCTCCGGCGACGAGGAACTCTTCTCCACCGACCACGGCTATCTGGTCGTCGGCATGGCGAGTCTCTTCGGCATCGACGTGCCGGAGTTGCCGGGACTGCTCGAGGGCAAGGTGCCGGACGACGTGGTGGAGTTCGAGATCGAGGTGACGGAGAAGTCCACACTGGCCGGACAGAAGAAGGAGCACGTCGGCAAGAAGGCGCGTTGCGTCGTGACGGTACGCGAGGTGCGCGAGATGTCGTATCCGGAGTTGGACGACGACTTCGCGAAAGCGCACAACTTCGCGTCGCTCGATGAGATGAAGAAGAAACTGGCCGAGCGCATGACGCTCGCCAGGCGACTCCGCCTGGACGGCGAGTTGGAGAATCGGCTGCTGAAGGCGCTCGTCGGATGGATGGATGTGGAGTTGCCGGACGAGTTGCTGCAGGAGAAGGCGAGGACGCGCGCCGAGTATCTGCGGACGCGACTCATGAGCGAGACCGACATGACCGAAGAGCAGATAGAGGAGCAGGTGGCGAGCCAGACGGGCAAGCAGTTGGAGGAACTGGAGGAGTTGTTCCGCCGACACCTGCTTGTGGAGGCGATCTCCAGGAGGGAGGCGATTTTCGTGACCGAGGAGCGCGTGGACGCCGTGATAGAGGACTACGCGCGGCGGATCGGCCGCTCTTCGGAGGAACTGAAGCAGGAGATGCTGGAGAGCGGGCAGTTGGGCGAACTCCGTCACGACATGCTGGAGGCGGAGGTCAAGGAGTTCGTCCGCAAGCACGCGATCGTGGAGCGCGGCGACGACTGGGGCGAGGTGGAGCGGCCCGCCGCGGAGGAGGCCGCGGAGGAGGCCGCGGAGGAG
>CAYPNR010000140.1:0-2537 GCA_964412125.1 uncultured Planctomycetota bacterium
CCACTGGCCCGTTGCGGAGGCGCTTGTCAGAATCGGCGAGCCCGCGGTCGAGCCGCTCATCGAAGCGTTGAAGGACAAAGACGAAAGTGTCCGCGGGTATGCCGCCGACGCGCTCAAGGAGATAACGGGACAGGACTTCGGCCGAGACCACGAGAAGTGGTCGGAGTGGCGGCGCAAGCGGCGGAAAAAATAAACGGAGCGGGCGAACACAAAAGCGCGCCGTAACCACCGCCGCCTTCGCCGGCAAACCTGTCGCGGTCGCGTCGCGGTCCGCGGCAACACCCCGACGCCGACGACGCCGACTTCAAGCGCATCGTCTCCGGGGAGTAGACTCCGCCCGCCGACGCGTAAACCGTCACGCGGCGCCCCGCTCATAACCGTCTGTCGACGAACGACTTACGCTTGCGCGTGCGCGCGCGGCGCGCGCGGCGCGTCGAAATTGGGACGGAGTCCCGCCCATGGAGGTCGCCGCCGTGATCGGAAAACCGCCGCCCGTCGTCGTCCTGATCCTCGCCGCCGCCGCGCTGGCCGCGCAGGAGAAGAAACGCAACGCCTCCCCGGAAGACAAAACGAGATGGGCGCTGGAGGGCATCAAGGCGTACGCGCCGTACGCCGCGCCGTCCCGCGTGCTGAACGCGCTCGGCGACAGCGCCGCGACACGCGACCGCGCGCTCCTGGACGAAATGCTGAAGACACGTGTCTGGTTCAGGTTCTGCGCACTCTTCGAGCAACTCGTCGCGTGCGCGCGCGACCGCGCCGCAGCCGAACTGCTCGGACGACTGAAAAGCGTCGAAGACGGCAAGGTCCGGCAGAACGTGATATTCCTCGCCGCGCTCGTCTCCGGAGAGCCGGGAAAACTGCTCGCGCCGGTCTTCAGGCGCGAAACCGCCTGGTCCGACAAGAACGACGCAATCGACGCCGGAGTCGCACTCGCGATGCTCGGCGGGAAAGAGGCGGTTCGGTGGCTGCTGAACGAGTACGAAGGCGACACCTGTTTCAAGGCCGGCTTCTCGCTGGAGTTCGACCGGTTGGCCGAATTCGAAAGCCGCAAAAACGCCCGCTCCGTCATGCGCTCCTACCGCGCCTTCGAGATACTCGCCCGCCGCGCTTACTTCCTCCTCCAGTCGGTCACCTCCAGACCGAATCAACTCTTTCCGTCCCTCTGGTGCCCCGCACCGATAAAACCAGCCGACGATGAACACGCCGAGGAGATGCTGGGCGCGCTCATCGCGCTCTGGCCTCATCACCCGGGCGCCGACAACTTCGCTTATCACGCCTGCTGCATCGCCGCGCGCCGCGGCGACGCGCTCCGCGCCTGCAGATGGGCGTTGCTCGGCTCGCTCCTCGGCGACGGCGACCGCGCCCACAGTGCGTTCAACAGAGCGCTCTCGCTCGTCGAGGCGCATCTCAACTCACTCGACCTGCACGCCCTGCTCCGCTGTCCGGAAGCGAAACTCTATCCGCGGCTCCTGCGTTACGAACTGTTCCTGCATCTGGCGCGACGCTCGCTACCGACCGCGCTGACGTACTTCGACAGGCTGGCGGAGGAGGACGAGTTCTTCGCCGCGGTGAAACGGCTCTCCGCCGACGTGTCCGCGCCCGGTGGCCTGAAGTCGGGCGTCCTGGAGGAACTCTCCCGCCGGGCCGTCGCGGAATACGATAAAACCTCCCGGCGACTGAGACGGTTCGACGCCTATCCCCTCGAAGAGATACACCCGGGCGAGGCTCCGGAGACGCTGCCCGTCCGCTGCGGCGGCCGCGTAATCGACGTGCCGGTCAAGCGACCGTGGTGGGCGGCGACGGACGCCGAATCTCCGCATCCCCCGCCGTCCGACTACTCAAACATATACACAACCGGCAGGGACAGGTCGCGGTGGAGAAAACTGCATCCCGAGCGCATCGCGCGCCAGTATCGACTGCTGCTGGCGCTGCGGGAACTCCGGCGGATGGAGGAGTCCGAGACCGACCCCGTCCGGAAAGCCGACCTGCGTTACAAGCGCGCCGCGCTCCTCTACCACAACAGGCGCATATTCCATCCCGCCTGGGCCGGCGAAACCCACTCCTTCGCCCATGCGCTGAACAACCCGGCGCCGCTGCCGAAGGAGCGCAAGCGCCGCTACCTGCGTTGCTGGGCGGAGCACGCCTTCGCGCATCTCCGCGCCTATCGCCTCTTCGACTCCATACTTCGAGACTGTCCTTCGTATCCGGGCCGCGACAAAGTTCTGTTCTCCATGGCCATCTGCTACAGCCGCATCCTCCTCAACAGAACGGCTCAGTCCATCGACGCCTGGCCGTTTCCGGAAAATCCCCCGGAAGACCTCGACGAAAACGGGGAATGCGTCTCGCCGGAACGTGACTTCGGACACAGACGCGTGATGGAACTCATGTACCGCGTGGCGGACGAACATCCCGAATCGACTCTCGCCGACGACGCCGCGCGCGCCGCGCGCTACCGGCAGAGACTGCTTCTCAAATCGAGCGGGCGCTCATCGTTCTGAGTCGCCGACTCACCTGCCGAAGCCGGTCAGAACCTTCTG
>CAYPNR010000141.1:0-2480 GCA_964412125.1 uncultured Planctomycetota bacterium
CGAGACGCGCACCGTGGGGCCGTTCGCAGTGAGATGGCGGGCCGAAGAGACGCTCACCGTGGTCCAGGACGGCGCCGACGTCGTCCTCAAGAAGGACGGCGTTTTCGAGGGGCGGATCTTCGTGCAGCCGACCGGCAAGGAGAGCCGTCCGGGAGAGGTCGTCGAGAAGGTGGTGGAGCAGGAGGTGAAGAGCAGAGGCGGAAAGGTGACGGAGAAGAGAAGACTTCCCGGCGGACTGAAAATGACGGGTGAGGTGGGCGGTCGTCTGTTCTGGGTGAGGATGATTCTGCTGAACGATCACGCGTTGTTTGTGATCGGCAGGGGAAAGAAAGAGGGAAGCGAGCGCTGGCTGGCGCCGCTGGAGCGGATGGTGGCGTCGCTGGAGATTGTGGAGACGCCGCGGTGATGCGGAAGTTACTGCTGTGCGCCGGCCTCGCGGGCGGGATCGTCGTGGGCGTACTCGTCGGCAGGGGACGCGCGGCGAGGGAGCCGGTATCGGGAGCCGATACGCCGCCGCCCGTTCTCGCGCTGGTTCCGCAACTCATTTCCGCGATGGACAGCGACCGCCTGGAGGAACGCGCGCTCGCCGCGCGGCGGTTACGCAGGCTGACGGGTCTCCGTTTCGGCTTCGACGCGTATTCGGGCGACGACGCGGCGCGGCAGGCGGCGCTCGACCGATGGCGGGCGTGGTGGGCGGGTGCGCGGCTCATCTCTCCGGACGAATGGCTCTCGGACGCGCTGCGCGACCCTGAGTATCCCTTTCGCGCGGAGGCGGCCGTGGCGCTCGGCGAGCGCGCCGCCGCGCTGCGGGGCAGGGCGCGGACCACGGCGGTGGAGGCGCTCCTGGCGTACGGGATATGCGACTCCGACGTCAAGGTGAGACGCGCGGCCGCGCGCGCGCTCGCCGCGTTCGATCGGCCCGGAACCGCGCCGGCGTTGCGGATTTTGCTTTACGACTCCGACTATCAGGTGCGACTCGCCGCCGCCAACGCGCTTGCGTCCATGCGTCGCTCCGGTGGAGCGGCCGTGCTCGCCGCCGCGATCGACGATCTGTCGGAGCCGACGCTTCTGCAGACGGCGGCGCTCGCCTCGCTGGCGGTCGGCGACAGGGCGAACGCGGCGCGCGCGCTGGCGCGACTGCTGGAGAAGGGCGACGACACGTATAAAATGTGGGCGTTGATCCGCGTGGGCGAGTATCGTATGGTGGTGCTTCGGCCGCTCCTGGAGCGCCTCGCGGAGGCGAAAGACGAGGTCGGCGAAAGAGCCGCGAAGGTGCTGCGGTCGCTTGAGGGGAGCGAAAAATGAGATTCGCATTTGTGGCGTGTCTGCTGGTCGCCGTCGCGGGAGCGTGGGCGGAGGACGGCGAAGAGCCGGACGGGAAGCCGCCCGAGGGACGCAGCCTGAGCAGAGAAGAGGCGATACGGCTCCTGAACGGCCTGGGCGCGGAGCACCACTACGACAGATTGCGTCACATGCGGCGCATCGAGAGGTGCGGCCGTCTCGGAATCGTCTCGCTGTCGAAGTTCTGGACCGGGACGCGCACCTCGATGTGGGGACGCCGACTGATACTCGACTGGCTCGACAAGAGGGGCCGTTGCGAGGAGGCCATATCGCTGCTCAAGGAGATGGTCAGGACGGAGGAGGACGAATTTCTTCTGCGGCGGGAGGTGAAGATGATTCTCCTGTTCGCCAAGAACCTGAAGGTGGGACGGGAATCTGCGGAGACGGTGCGGGAGTTGCTTGAGTGGCTGAGCGAGCGGAGGCCCGAGAAATGGATAAAGGAGCAGTACGCGCAAGCGTTCAAGGAGTTGGTGGAGGCGGTGATCAACGGACTGCTGAACAGCGGCGCGCTGAGCGGCTCCTATCCGGGGCAGTTCGACAGGATAAAGGTTCTGGGCCCGATCGCCGTGAAGACGCTGATCCTGATGATAAAGGAGCGGCACGACTATTCGCGTTACGCGGCGCAGGCGCTTCTCGACATACTCGATCCGTCCTGCAAGGACGACGTCAAGGCGATACTGGCCGACAGGGCGCTTGAGAAAGTGCTGAACGCCGAGACGAAGCAGGTCTTGATGGCCGTTCTCTGGCGGCTCGGCGACAGGGGGCCCCTCGACGAGTATCTTTCCGGCGTCTTGAAGGAGTACGCCGAGAAGCCGCACGACGTCGTCGTCATCTCTCGACTCATTCATCTCTACGGACGCGCGCACCGCTACGGCGAGGCCGAGAAGTACCAGAAGGCGCTTATAAAAGAGCAGCCGAGCGTGCGTACGCATTACTACAATCTCGCCTGTTATCAGTCCATGCAGGGCAAGACGGACGAGGCGCTGAAGAGTCTGGAAAAGGCCTTCGCCAAGGGCTACACCAGCGTGAGCAACTACGAGTGGATGATGCGCGACAGGGAACTGGACGGTGTGAAGAAGAATCCGCGGTTCAGAAAACTGCTCGAAAAGTACTTCAAAGACGTGCTGAAGGAGCGCGAA
>CAYPNR010000142.1:0-2431 GCA_964412125.1 uncultured Planctomycetota bacterium
TACGCTTCCGCCGGAACGAATACTTCTCGCACGGCGGTCTCTCCAACATCGAGTACGGAGTCGGCAGCCACGGAAAATGGCGCTGCAAGAGCAGTCTCGAGTTGGGCGGAGATCTCACCTTCGCGCGCGAAGTCGAGCCCTCCACTCTCACGCCCGCGTATCGTTTCGAGCGGAACGTTCTGGAGGCGCTGCTGTACGGAGACTGGCAGACGCCCGCCGAGAAGGTCAAGGCGCGTTTCGAGTTACGCGCCAAGAACTACGACTTTCTCGGAAAGGCGTACAATCTCATCGACCACAGCGACATCTATTTCACCGCGCGCGGCTCTTACGCATACAGCAAGAAGACGTCGTTTTTCGGGCGTCTCGGCTTCGGCACGGTCGCCTTTTCGGAGAAGAGCCGCAACGACTACACGTACTTCACCTTCGCGGCCGGCGCCGAAGGAAACTTGAGCGCGAAACTCAAGTACACCGGAGAGATAGGCTTCTATTCCCAGCAGGTGGACGTGGTCAACAAAGCCTATACCGACTCCTACTCCGGTCCCATATGGCGCGGCAGCGTGCAGTACGGCTTCTCCTCCGAGAAGACCTTCCTGGAAGGCTCCCTGCTTCGCTGGATCGAGTACCACTCTGCGGAGAACTACCAGGTGGTCGACGCGATCGAGACCAGGGTGCAGCACAAACCGACGGTACGGACGCTTCTGTCGGGCACCCTGCGACTGGAGTTCGCGAACCCGGGCAACGACAGGTTTTCCTATTTCTCCTGGCGACTCGTCGCGGGAGTCGGTTTCTACTACAAGGTTCGTGAGTATCTCTATCTGGGCGCCGGTTACGAATACCTGCGACGACTCAGTCACGCGCCTCTCGCTTCTTACTGGCGCAACAGACTGTTCCTGCACGCGACGGTCGTCTTCTGATTGCGGAGGCTCACCGGATGCGTCTGTGGATTCCGATTCTCCTCATGCTTTCCGCGTGTTCTTCGCCCACGTCCAGGAGCGAAACCAGGCCGCCCGTTCCGTCGAGACGCGAGGTGGTGATCGGCGAGGGCGGCCGACACGAGGTGAGTCCGCTGCCGAAGGATCTGTTCGACGTGGCCGACGAACTGAAACGCGCGTTCCTGATCTGCCCGGGCGACCAGATACAGATCCGTCTCGTTCAGCACGACGACTTCTCCGTGAGCACGGTGGTGCCGCCGGACGGCACGGTGGGCTTTCCGATGGTGGGACGCGTGAAGGTCGCCGGACGCGCGCCGTCGGAGATCGAGACCGATCTGGTAAAAGCGCTGCGGGGAGTCGAATTCGCGGATCCGCAGGTGATCGTCTCGGTTGTGAAATACGCTCCGAGGACGATATACATTCTCGGCGAGGTGGAGTCTCCGGGCGGCTATCCTCTCAGGCCCGGCGGAGCGATCAGCGTACAGATGCTGCTGGCGATGAGCGGCGGTCTGACCGAGGAGGCGGAGAGAGGACGACTGGAGTTGGTGAGACGCCAGAAGGACAAGACCGTCATATATCCTTTCTCGCTGACGCAACTCGACGCCGCGGTGAAGGAGGGACGAGACGTACTGCTGCTGCCCGGCGACGTGGTGATAGTGAAGCGAAGGCGGAAGGTCTATGTGATGGGCTGCGTCCGCAACCCGGGAGGCTACGTGGTGGAGGAAGGCGCCGCGCTGACGCGGATTCTGGCGAAGGCGGGCGGACTGACGCGGATGGCCTCTCCTGTGGTCCGTCTCATACGCCGCCTCGAGGACGGTCGCGTACGGATATTGAGTGTGGACGTCCGCGCGATATTCGACGGTCGCGAAACCGATCCGGAGATACGTCCCGGCGACACGGTTTTCGCGCCCGAGTCCCTTTTCTGAAGGATTTTCCATGGAGCAACCGCTCCAGTTGCGGCAGTATATAGCGATCGTCTGGCGCCACGCTTTCCTGGTCGTGGCGGTGACGCTCGCCTGCGCCGGCGGCACACTCATCTGGTCCTACCGTCAGCCGAAAATCTATCAGGCCGAAGGGACCATAGAGGTCACGGCGAGCCAACTCGCCGTCGGCGAGCACCTCGAAGAGCCGCTGTGGGGATACGCCAAGACCCGCGACAGAATCAACACCGTGAGTCGCTCCATCACGGACAGACCCCTGCTGCAGAGGGTGTACGAGAAGGAGGGGCTTGAGCGCTTCTACGGCGGCGACGCCGACCCCGTCGCTTCTTTCGGCTCCGACGTTTCGGTCTCGCCCGAGATCGACTCCTTCCGCATCAACATCTCCTACAGGCACGGCGACCGTCGCACGGCGATGAAGGTGCTCAACTCCCTGCTCTCGGAGTTCCTGGACGAGCAGAGACGCAAGCAACGCGTTCTCGGCGAGGACGTTCTCAGGCGTATGCAGCAGAGCACGGAGGATCTGGAGGAGCGCGTCCACAAGATCGAGAAGGAACTGGA
>CAYPNR010000143.1:0-2286 GCA_964412125.1 uncultured Planctomycetota bacterium
CGGAAGCGTTCCTTGCCGTACTCGCCGACGGCGCGTGAGATGAGCGGGCCGGCTTCCTTTTCTATCCGCTCGACCTCGCCTACGTCTCTCCGCTCTGGCGGCGTCAGTCCCGTCAGCGGATCCGCCTTGCGCGCGGTGTCGGAGCCTTCCTTTGCGCGCTCGCCGGCTTCGCGCCACATCCGTGCCTCGTCGTCGCGACCGAGACCCTCGAGCAGTCGCGCCACCTGCTCGTAGGGATTCGTCTCGTCGCCGAGAACCATTTTGGCGAGGATGGGCGCGCCTCTCATCCCGAAGATGCGCTCCAGCAGCCTCGGCAACTCGCCGTCGAGTCCGTAGCGCCGCGCAAAAACCACCACGTGCGCGTACATCTTCACGTAGTCGCCTTCGCCGACCTCTTTCTCCTTCTCGGCCAGTCGCTTTCGAAGATAGCGTTCGTAGTCCTCCGGCGTGACCGGCTCTTTCTTGACCACCAGGTGCGACGGTATTCTCGCCACGATGCCGTCCTCCTTCTCGTACTCGATGTAGTCGGTCTCGTGCGAGATGACCCGACCGTAGTGGACGGCGCCGCCGGCGAGCGTCAGACGATACACTCCTTTGTGCGTCGCAAGCCTCGAACGGACAATCTTGCCGACAAGCCTGTCGAAAACGGTCGCGCGCTTGAGAAGACGTACGGCCCGGTCGTGCTCGGCGGCGTCCTTCCCGCCGGCCTTCTCCATCGACTCGATCATCTTGCCGGCGACCTCCGCGGCCTTCTCGAAACGACCGGCGCGGTAGTTTTCCTCCGCTTCCTTCTTCAGGCGCTCGAATTCCGCGCCGCCGGGCGGGGACGGCGGTCGGCCGCCGTCGGGGCCGCACATGATCCGTGAAAGACCGCCGAAACAGCCGGGCCGTCCGGGAAGAAGAAAAAAGGAGCAGAGCCGGACGTCCTCCGCCGGAGTCGTCCCGTCCGCCGAAACAAGACCGGAGACGACGATCGCGACGAGCGTCGCCGGAGTGAGTACGCCGAGAAGAAGATTTTCTCTTCCCGTCATTTCTCCAGTCCCGTGAGAGTCTTCTGGACGAAGTATATCAACCCGCCCACGCGCCGCTCCAACTCGTACAGGGCGCGTTCCTTCCGGTGTGCGCCGCGCAAGCCGAGCAGCAGCCTCTGCGCCTCCTGAAGAAGACCCAGGGCGCGGTTGCCGCGCTCGCGTCGCGCCTTCCCTAAAAGTCTCACCGCCTCCGACGCCAGCGTCTCGGCCTTCTCGTAAAGAGCCACGACCTTCGCGAAACGCTTCTTCTCCTCCGCGGAAAGTCCTGCGGGCGCCCCGTCCGCGACGCCCGCGGCGGCCCCGGCGGAGTCGCCGTCGGACCGGTCCGCCCCGGCGCGGCCTTCGTCGGAGCCTTCCACATGAAGAGGTTTGCGTCCCATCCCCACCAGCAGGTCCTCGTGCAACTCCTTCACGTCCGACTCGTTGCAGAGCAGCCGCCAGACCAACGCTTCCGATCCGGGGCGGCGAAACACCTCCTCCAGGAGTCCGGCCAGTTCGTCGTCGAGTCCGCAACTGCGGGCGAAAACCACGCCGTGCGCGTACAACTGAAAATAGTCGTCGCGGTCCATCGCGTCCAGTCTCTCGCGAAGCGCCTCCTTCAGAAAACGTCGATGCTCCTCAGGAGAGACCGGCCTGTCCTCCACCACCCTGTCCGCGGGGACCACCGCGGTTATCGCGTCGGCGCCTTCGTACTCCACATATTTGCGGCCGTCGCGCTCGTACTTTTTCAGGACGCGCCCGTAGCGCACCGCGCCGGTGTCGAGTTCTATTCGATGTATTCCCTCGCCGTCCGCCAGCGGAGAACGAGTCGTCTTCGCCATGAGTCTCGCGAAGACGCGCGAACGCTTGCGGAGACGAACGGCCCATTCCCAGTCCACGCCGGAAGAGACGCCTTCGCTCTCGAGCGCCCGCATCAGTTCCGCCGCGGCTTCGGCGGCCTCGGTGAAGCGTCCGGCGCGGTAGTGCGCTTCGGCCGTTTCCCTCATGCGCCGGACGCCGCCCCGCTCGTCGGCGTTCTTCTCCGCTCGGCCGTCGTCCTTCTCGTCCGCGCCGGCGGAGGCGTCGCGCGTCGCGCCGGCGTCGCCGGCGTCGCCGGCGGAGGACGAGGCGGAAGCGACCCTGCCGAGAAGGAAATCGACGAAGGACGCGTTCTGCGGAATCGCGCCGCGCTTGCGTCGACTGAGGAAATAACCGTAAGCGGCGCCGATGCCCACGCCCACGAGGATCAGCAGAAACAAAAGCATCTTCTTCACGG
>CAYPNR010000144.1:0-2132 GCA_964412125.1 uncultured Planctomycetota bacterium
CGGCGGGGGCTGCGCGGCGTCGGCGGCGGCCTTATCCATTCTCGCCTTCCGCCGCTGCATCATCGCGAGGCGTTGCTCCGTCGTGATCTTCTTGCCGAACAGTTTGGCCCCGACTATCCCGCCGATAATGGACATCCCCACCAGCGCCAGTAACACGTAAAGTCCGTGTACGACCAGCCACATGTACCACTTGCCGCCCTTGGCCCGTTCCGCGACGCTCTTCGGAATGGGAAGAATGTGTCCCCGAACGCTCGGTATCTGCACCGGCTCGAGATAGTCGACGGCGACGTTTATCACCTCCTTGGGATAGACTCTGGCCGCTAAGGGGAAGTCGGCGAAGAACAGGCCGCAGGTGGCGCCGACGCATATGCCGGTGGCGATGAAGCCGCTGAAGGTGCCCAGAACGCCGCCCTGCACCGGAGTGAAATACCTGTACTGGCGGCTGAGCAGATAAGCCGCCAGTATGCCGCCCAGAAGACCCCAGATGCCGTAGACGTAATTGGCGAGTTGCGTGTAGGGCGCCGCCGCCAGAACGCCGGTGATCGCCCCCGTTATGATGAACGGCTTGTTGAAATTCACTTTCTTGCGACGCGCGCGCGCCGCGTCCTGCGCGTTGCCTTTTGCCTTCTCCGTCATATCCTCACTCCTCCAACGACTTCCCGGCCGACATTCTCGCCCGTTCGCCTTTGCCTGTCAACAAAAACAGGCCTCTCACCGCTTTCTCACGGGCCATTGCAACTCCACTATCCTGTCCTCTTCGCGGCCGAAGCCGCGCAGGTAGACCTCCCGCAACGGCCCGGCGACGCCGTAGCCCTTCGAGCGCAGCCACGACAGAAGCAGGTCGCGTCTGTCCCATATATCGTCATATGGGCCGACGTGCGTCATCACGGCGGCCGCTCCGCCGGGAAGGCGTCTGGTCTCGTACGGCGCCCGCGCTTCGGACTTCCGCCCCGGAAGTCCCACGAACAGCACGATTCGGGCGTGTTCCGGGTCGAACTCCTCCTCGTCCGCGCCTTCGACCAGGGCGCCGCGGTAGTTCGACGGCTCGAGCCCCCGCGTGCGCAGGTCCTCCAGCATCTCCGCGAGACGCTCCCCCGCCTCCTCCAAGGAGCCTTCATAACTTTTGACAATTATTTCCATATCCGGCACCTCTATGAGCGCGACCGCCCCGTCGACGGGACGCTTTGCGTCTGTGGCAAGCGCCCTCTTCTCCAGACCGCCGCATCCCGCGACGGCCAGCGCAAGGCCCGTTAATATCCACGCCCGCACGATCGACCCCCCTATACTTCCTCCTACCTTCCTCTTTATTCTACCCGCCGCCGCGCCCGGTCGCACCCCGCTTTTTTCGCGCGCGCGCAAGTCGTGCTGTTGCGGGGGGTTGCGTCCGTCGCGCAGGCCCGGAGGGGCGGGCGCTTGCCAATTGCACAACTTTTACACAAAATCCGCGAAATTTTGCTTGACAAATTGGCAACGCAGGGTATCCTAAGGGTGGTTGAAGTAGAGGAGAAGCCCGAGCGGTAAGCCTTTTGGAGGGAGTAGCGATGGCGGAAGAGTATTACGAGGAGGAGGACTACTACGACGAGGAACTCGACGAGGAGGAACTGGAAGAGGAGTTCCTTCCGGAGGAGAAGCCGTGGTGGATGCACTGGGCGCTTCCGTTCCTCGCCTCGGTCGGCGTGCACCTGCTGTTTGTGGTGATGGCGCTCTGCATCGTCTTTCTGGTCTCGGAAGGCGAGAACAAGGCGGCCGTCAGGCTTCACGAGCAGGAGATAATCAAGCAGCAGTACGACGAAGAGGCCCAGCGGGACATCGAGAAGACGCCGAAGGTGATCGCGGAGAAGTTCGTGGAGCGGCCGATCATCATGCTGGACGAAGAGAAGCCGCCGACGAAGGACGTGCCGCGCGGCACCTCTTTCGACAACCTGTCGAACAAGAACCTGGACTCGACCGGCTACGTGGACGCCTACGGCATCGGCGGCGGTCGGGCCGGCGCCTACGGCGCGCGCTGGGGTCAGGGCAGTCTCGTGCGCGAGGGCGGCTCTCTCGGTACCGAAAGCGCCGTCGTCGCCGCGTTGCGGTGGCTGTGGCGGCACCAGAACAGGAAACGCGACGCCGAGGCCGGCGGCTGGGAC
>CAYPNR010000145.1:0-2027 GCA_964412125.1 uncultured Planctomycetota bacterium
ATGGCCGACTCCATCACCACCTGGCGGATAAGTGCGGAGGCGAACTCGAAGGCCGGCGCGTTCGGCTCGACGACGGCGCCGCTGGTCTGCTTCCAGGACTTCTTCGTGGAGCCGGACCTGCCGACGGCGCTCACCCGCGGCGACGAAGTGACGCTGCCGGTCGCCGTCTACAACTATCTCAAAGAGGAGCAGCGCGTCCGCATCGCCCTGGAGAAAGCGGACTGGTTCTCGCTGGTCGGCGGCGCGGCGGAGCGGACGTTGAAACTGGCGCCGAACGAGGTGACGGTGGTCCATTTTCCGATTCGCGCCGAAAAAATAGGCCTCCACAAACTGACGGTCTTCGCCTACGGCTCGAAAATGTCCGACGCTGTCCGCCGCGTGGTCGAAGTGCAGCCCGACGGACGGCTCTGCACCGTCGCGTTCTCCGACCGGCTCGACGGCCCCGCGGAGCGGACGGTGACGATACCGGAGGAGGCGATAGACGGGGCGACGCGGCTTTACGTGAAGGTGTATCCCGGCCTGATGGCGCAGGTGGTGGAGGGGATGGAGAGCATCTTCCGGATGCCGCACGGCTGTTTCGAGCAGACCTCGTCGACCACCTATCCCAATCTTCTTCTGCTGAACTACATGAAGAAGGCCGGCACCATGACGCCGGAGATCCGCATGAAAGCGGAGCGCTACGTCGCTCTGGGCTATCAACGACTGGTTTCTTACGAGGTGCAGGGCGGCGGCTTTCAGGTCTGGGGCAAAGCGCCCGCCAACCGCATCATCACCGCCTACGGACTGATGGAGTTCGCGGACATGGCGAAGGTGCACGCGATCGATCCGGACCTCATCAAGCGGACGCAAAAGTGGCTGGCGGCGCAGCAGGCCGGGGACGGCTCGTGGGAGCCGGACAGACGCGGTCTCTGTCACGGCGAACTCTGGCACAGGATGCGCAACCCGCGTCTGGCGGTGACGGCCTACTGCGCGATGGCGCTGGCGCATTCCGGCTACAAAGGCGACGCGGTGAAACGCGCGTTGAAGTTCCTGGAGGCCCACAAGACCGAGGCGGAGGAGACCTACACGCTGGTGCTCTGCGCCGCGGCGCTCGCGCGTATCGCTCCGGATTCCGACCTCGCCGCGTACTTCTTCGACGGCATGCTCGCGAAGAAGAAAGAGAAGGGCAATGAGGTCTGGTGGGAGGTTCCCGAGACTTCATGGGGCAGTCGCGGCGCGTCCGCCGCGGTGGAGGCGACCGCGCTTGCGGCCGAGGCGCTGATCATCGCCGGGCGCAGTCTCGACGCGGCGAGCAAGGCCGTCGACTATCTCATTCACGCGAAGGACGCCCGCGGCACGTGGCACTCGACGCACGCGACCATATGCGCGTTACGCACGCTGGTGGCGTCTCTGGAAGGCTCGTCGGTGGAGGAGCCGAACGGCGAGGTGGTGGTCGTGGTCAACGGCGAGCGCGCGGCGGGCTTCACGGTGGACAAGAGCAACGCGGACCTGATGCGCGTCTTCGACGTGAGCCGCTGGGTGCACGAGGGCGAGAACGATTTGAAGGTGAAGTTCGGCGGCAAAGGCGCCTTTCTCTACTCCATCGTCGCCGAGTACTGGCTTCCGTGGAAGAAGGAGAAGTCCGAGGGCCCGTTCCGGATGACCGTCGACTACGACAAGTCCGAGATGCGCACCAAAGACGTGGTGACCGCGACGGTGACGGTGAAGAACCTGAAGCCGCGGGCCGCGAAGATGGTGATGCTCCAGATCGGACTTCCGCCGGGCTTCGCGCTCGAGACGGCCGACCTCACCGAATACGTGAAAAAGGGCCTCATCGAGCGTTTCACGCCGCGCGCGCGACACCTGACGGTCTACGTCGACCACATCGACGGCGGCGGAACGCTGGTGCTGAAGTATCGTCTTCGCGCGAAGTTCCCGGTTGCGGTCAAGACGCCGAAGTCGAAAGTATACAAGTACTACGCGCCGGAGGAGTCCGCGGTCGCGCCTCCACGGAAGTTGGTCGTAAAGTGACGAGGTGGTAAGACCAC
>CAYPNR010000146.1:0-1818 GCA_964412125.1 uncultured Planctomycetota bacterium
CGTGGAGGCTTCAGCGCCGCCGACGTCCGCCGCGTCGCGAAGAGTTCCTTCTCCAGCGCTGGTCCAACTTCTTCATCTGGTTGCGCTGGCTCTTCTCCATCCTCTCTATCCTGTCGAGTCGTCGTTTCATCTCGCGCTCCATCTGATAGGTGCGCTCCTCCGGACGACCGACCAAACGTGACTCGCGCATGAATTTGCCGAACTGCTGATCGCCCATCATCTGTCGCGCGCGCATGGCCGCGTCCTCCCGCGCCATCCGCATCTCCTGGCGCAGTTGCTGACGATCCCATTCCGTCTGCTCGGACTCGGCGTAGCGGTGCTGCGCGTCCACGATGCGTCGCCACATGTCCTCGCTCAACTGCCGCAACCCGTCCCAACTCTCGCGCGGCAGGCGCGCGCGCCGCGCCGCGGTCCTCATCTTATTGAAATACTTCTCGGCTTCCTTCCGCAGTCTTCGGTCCAGCGCGGCCAGTGCTTCTTCGCGCTCCTGCTCGCTCATGCCGGCGCCCCAGACGCCGCTCGCCGCGCCGGAAGCGCTCCCGCCGTCCGAGCCGGAGTCGCGTATGACCGCCACCGAAACTCGTTCGTCGCCGGTCGATGCGTCGTCGCCGGTCGATGCGCCGTCGCCGGCCGCCGCTCCCGCGGCCTGCGCGCCGCTTCCCGCGGCGGACCCGTCGGCGGACGCGCCGCCGGCGCTCGAGGCGTTCGTCACGCCGCCGCTCTCCTGCATTATCCGCACCACCTCCCGCAGGTCCTCGTCGGAGAACATCACTTTCGCGCCTTCCTGCACCTTCTTGCGATCGCCCGCGGACAGGGTTCCTATGCCGCTCTCGGATACCTTGCCCTCGCCGCGTAACACGGCGTCCCGCAACGCCACCAGGGAACCGCCCATGAACGCCACAACCACCGCGACCACGGCAACGCTTTTCATGCAGACTTCCCCCCTGTTACACTCCCTGATAATTCTAACGCATGTCGCACCCGTATTGTTGTGTAAAATCGTCTCCCGCGCAGTATAATGTCTGCGGCGTGTGGGAGGTGCAAGCGATGCGATGGTTCGCCTTGACGGCGATTCTGGCGGCGGCGGGTCTGCTGTCGGCGCAGCAGCCGAAACAGCCCCCGAAACAGCAGCCCAAACAACAGCCGAAAAAGCAGCCGCAGCCGAGACGCAAACCGATCGACTTAAGAGAGTACTACATTGAGAAGGATAAGAAGACAAAGTCGCTGAAGTCGAGGAAAAAACCGGCCTTCTACATCGCAAAACCGTCGAAAAACGCCGATAAGTGGCACTTCATAGACGTCGCCAAACTCAAAGAGACGATCATGAAAGGCGTGACCGACCAGAAGGAGAAGGAGCGGCTGGAAATGCAGTTCAAAGCGACGAAGGCGCGGCTGTACAGGGTGGAGGAGGTGGCCGCGAAGGACGACGAAAAGAGTGGAAAAGACGGCGAAAAGAGTGGAAAGGACGGCGAAAAAGACGAAAAAGTGGAGAAAAAGAAGACCAAAGAAGCGCATGCGTTGCTGTTGTTCCTGGAGATGGACGAGGAGGTGAAGGCCGACGAGATAGTGGCGCGTGTGCAGCAGTCGCTTCTTTCGGTGGACAATTTCAAACTGGTCTCCAAAAGGAGACTCAAAAAGGGCCGGGTCGGCGGCACGCGACTCATCTACGAGTACAGTCTCGACAAGAAAGGCGACTACAAAATGAAGGCGGAACGCTACGTCTTCGTCCGCGGCAAAGAGGTGTGGCAACTGATAATGGAAACCTCACTGGACGACTACGAAGCGGTGAAAAAGGAGTTCGACAGCATCGCGAAGAAA
>CAYPNR010000147.1:0-1777 GCA_964412125.1 uncultured Planctomycetota bacterium
AGCGCGCGCAAAGCGCCACGCTTGGCGAAAAGCACCGCTCCCGTACAATCCGTATTGCGCGGAGGACGCGGGCGCCGCTTGCAACTCCGCTTCGTTACAAGCATGAAGTCAATTCACATACGGTTTTGGACTTGACGCTGTTTCTCCGGTCCGTGGAATCGACGGCGGCGGGCTGGTAAAATGGCGCCGCGGCGTCGAATTACTCAGGCGGCGTAGACGTCTGTAACTTCGGAAGAAACGTGGGAGGAACCGCAAACATGAGATGCGCTCTGGTCGCAATGGTCGTCACGCTCGGAACGGTCGCGTTCGCCGACGGTGCGAAACGGAGGATGGCGGTGCCCGAGTTCGAGGTGCGCGGCGGTATACAGGACAAAACGGTGGGCGCGCTGGTCGCGGATCTCGTGCTGGCGCGTCTGTCCGAAAAGTACGCTCTCTACGAGCGGACGCTGCTGAAAAAATTGCTGGAGGAGCGAAGCCTTCGCGAGAGCGACCTTGCGGCGGCGAAGCCGGAGGCGCTGAAGGCGCTGCACCTCGAAGGCGTCCAGTGGCTCGTCCTGGGACACGTGGCGCGGTTGGAGAGCAGATACGTGGTCGGCGCGCGGGTGGTGGACTCGGCCAGCGGCGAATTGCTGGGCAAAGGCGAGATAGCGGTGGACAGTCTGGACGACTTGCCGGACCACATCGGAGAGTTGCTGAAGAAGATGGGACTGGAAGGCGGAGCGGTGAAAACCGCGACGGGAGGCTTTACGCCGTACACGGTGGGCAGGTGGCGCGTGGTGGGCCGCTGGCGTCCGCTGCCGATCACCGGCGCGCCGGGCGCGCGATGGCAAGCGACGGCCGTGCTCTGCGGCGATCGGGTGGTGATATGGGGCGGCTACGACGGCAAGAAGTACCTCGGCGACGGGGCGCGATTCGACGTGGTCAAGCGCGTGTGGGAGCCTGTGAGCGGCGCCGGCGCGCCTTCCGGACGCGCCTATCACAGCGCGGTCTGGACCGGCAAGGAGTTGCTGATCTGGGGCGGCAAGAACGAGAGCGGGTATCTGTCCGACGGCGCCGCATACGATCCGGTGAAGGACGAATGGCGGCCGCTTCCGGCGTCGCCGCTGGGCGCGCGTTGCGCGCACGCCGCCGTCTGGACCGGCGGGGAGATGCTGATATGGGGCGGCAAAGGACGGACCGCGGACGGCCGTGACGTGTACTACCGCTCCGGTGCCGCATACGATCCGGCCAGGGGCGAGTGGCGCCCGCTTTCGAACGAGGGCGACAGGCCGCAGGGACGTCTGTTTTTCGCGTACGGTTTCGCGCGCGGGCGACTGGTCGTCTGGGGCGGCCGTAGCGCGTCCGGCAAGTTGCTCGGAACGGGAGCGGCTTACGACGTGCGGGCGGGTAAGTGGCGTCGCATGTCGGACGCGGACGCGCCGCGGGCGCGCGCGCGCATGCTGTTCTGCACGAGCGCCGCGGGCGTCGTCGTCTGGGGCGGAGACGGCGCGGACGGAGTTCTCTCAGACGGCGCGATATACGATGCCGGGACGGATTCGTGGCGCGCGTTGTCCGCCGGGGACGCGCTGCCGCATCTCGGCGGCGGAGCGGTCGCCTGCGGCGAATATGTGGTTTTCTGGAGCGGCCTGGTGGACGGCGTGTTGAGCCGGGCGGGTCGCGCCTATCATCTCAAGACGGGACGATGGTGTCGAGTGCCGGCGTCGACGGCGCCGCCTGCGCGGGGAGGTTACGCGGCGGTCTGGTGTCGCGGATACATGCTGGTCTTCGGCGGATGGAC
>CAYPNR010000148.1:0-1682 GCA_964412125.1 uncultured Planctomycetota bacterium
CGCGTTTCGGAGGCGCACCGTGACGCGCAGGGAGCGGATGGAAGCCGAAAACTGGCGGCGGATGAGCGTGCTGAGCGAGCCGCGGCTGTCGGAAGCGGTCGAACTCTACACGGAACTCGGTCACGAGGTGCGCGTGCTGCCGTTCGACCCGAAGGAGGACGGCTGCGGAGAATGCGACATCTGTTATCGAGGGACGACGGACGTGTTCGTGATATACGCGCGCCCGCGCGAGCAGTGAGGCGCCCGTCATGCCGGGTCTGATTTACCCGCTGCTGCTGGGCCTCTGGATCGTCGTCTGGATAATGGGCTCCTTCAAGGAGCGGATGGGACGGGGGCTGCTGGGAAGATATCCGACGCTGGCACTCACCAGGATACGCTTTCCGGAGGGATTCGCGCCGCAGCGGAGATGCCGCAGACCATGGTTGCTGTTCCGCCTGAAGTCGGCGGGACTGCTCGGCGAGCGCAGACGGGGCCGAATCGTCCGAACAGGAGTTCTTCGACGACGCTCGTGGCGCATGTTCCTCGGCGACTACCTCTGGATCGAAAACAAAATGAATCCGAGTTCCGACCGCGGCGTCGATCGAGTGCCGTTCGCCAAAGCGCTCTGCGTGGCCGAACTGCCGGGACTACATCTGCCCGGGGTGACGGCGAGACGGCAGAAGGGCCTGCACGCGGTGGCCTCGGCGGTGGGGATGCAGGACTTCGATCTCGAAAGCGCGGAGTTCAACCGCCGCTTCCGCGTCACCGGTCGCGACAGACGCGCGGTCTGGAACGTCCTGTCGGCCGAACTCATGAGACGACTGGTGAACTCGCCCAAGATAGAAGCGTTCGCGGTCTGCGGCCGCGCGATCATGATAGTCGTGCCTCCGCGGCCGGCGCGGATCCCGCCGCCGTATCGCCATCTGGCGTGTCTGATGATGCGCCTGCTGGCCGCGTTTCCGCGTCACGTGCTGCTCGCTGCGGGTCTGCGCGCCGACGCCGACCTGCCCGACGCCGAGGAGGCCAAAGCGTGGGAGAGACGGCATCGCAGGCGTACCACCCGGCCGCGACGGAGCCCGCGTCGCAGGACGCGTCCGCCGCGGCGGTTCCGAACGCCTTAAGGACAAGTTCCTTTCATATCGAGAGATAGCGTTGACACGCGGCGGGCGCCGACTACAATCGTGGCGCGGCGGAAACCGCAGAAAAGCATCGATCCGGAGAGAAAGTCATGGAAGCGGAAAGCCGAACCGGCTCAGACATAAAAACGCTGCTGCGGCCGGGCGAACTCTACCGCTCGGTCGTCGAAAACATTCCGGACATCGTCTTCGTCGCGGACCGCGACGGCACAATACTGTTCATAAACCGCGTGCTGCCGGGATTCACGATCGAGGGGACGATCGGCACGAAGGTCTACGACCACGTGCCCGTCGAGTGCCGCCGGACGATGGAGTCGCACATAAAACAGGTCTTCGAGACCGGACGACCGAGTTCCTATGAGGTGGCCGGAGCCGACGGCGGCACGCGCTGGTACTCCACCCGCGTGGGTCCGATAAAGCGCGACGGTCGTGTGATAGCGGTCGTTCTGACCTCGACGGACGTGACGGAGCGGAAGCGCGTCGAGGAGGCGCTTCGGGAGAGTGAGGAGCGTTACCGCCTGCTCGCCGAAAACGTCAGCGACGTGATATGGACCACCGACATGTCGT
>CAYPNR010000149.1:0-1680 GCA_964412125.1 uncultured Planctomycetota bacterium
GGGCTGTCAGGAGGTCTGTCCGGCGGAGCCGGAAAACGCGGTGGTCGGCGTCGAACTGGAGCGCGGCGGCGAAACGATGGAGGCGCCGCGCATAGCGGCCGACCGCTGCGTGGGCTGCGGCACCTGCGCGACCAACTGTCCCGCCGGGGCGATCCGCCTCGTTCCTCGATGAGGTCTCCGCTTCCGGTCGCTGGACCGCCTCGTCGCGCGCGTTTTCCGAGTCCGTGAAGCGACGCAACAGAAACCTCCGGAGCGGCCTGTGCCGGCGCGCCCGCTCATCGGAAGTTCCTATTGGACGGTTCCGGTAATCCGGTGTAAAACCGCCCGGGCGGAATAGGGGGCTGGTGCCCTCCCGGGGCTGCAAACCTCGTGTGCGCCGGCCAAACGCGAACGCCGTCGCAGGTGGGTTCGATTCCCACTCCGCCCTCGGTGCGACGAAAACGATTCTGGAGGAAACGCGATGGCGGATTGGCATCCGATGTGGGAAGACCTCGGCGTCTCGCTCAAGTGTCACGACGAGTTGATCGAGGCGCTGGGCAAGGCTTACGAGCGGTTTTTCCTCTCCCGCGCGAATCGTCCGAAGGCGATGGAGTACTTCGACTTCGTGGTCTCCGAGGCGCACGGGTTGCGTATCAAGGAACTGCTGGAGTTCAAGGAGAGAGGCGGTTTCGTGCTGGGCACGTTCTGCGTGTACGTGCCGGACGAGGTGGTGACGGCGGCGGGCGGACTGGCGGTGGGTTTATGCGGCGGCGCGCAGATCTCCATACCCTTCGCCGAAAGCGTACTGCCGCGGAACATCTGTCCGCTGATCAAGAGCGCCTTCGGCTTCAAGGTCGGTCGTATCTGTCCTTATTTCGAAGCGGCCGACCTGCTGGTGGGCGAGACCACCTGCGACGGGAAGAAAAAGACATGGGAGATCCTGAACGACTACAAGGAGACGGAAACCTTAGTGGTGCCGCACAGGAAGGACGAAGCGGGCCGCGCGTTGTGGCGTGGGGAGGTGCGCCGGTTTGCGGCGATGCTGGACGAGCGGTTCGGCGCGGTTCCGTCGCTCGCGCGCCTGAAAGAGGCGGCGGAGTTGCACAACCGCAAGCGTGCGGCGCTGGCGGCGCTGTACGAGGCGCGTAAGGCCGTTCCGACGCCGATCGCGGGTCTGGACGCGTTGCTGGCCGCGCAGATCGTCTACTACGACGACGCGGAGCGGTTCACTCGGAAAGTGGAGGAGTTGGCCGGCGAGGTACGCGCGCGCGCGGGCGACGGCGTCGGCGTGACGGAGAACGGGGAACGCGCGCGTATCCTGATCGCGGGCGCGCCCATGGCCCTGCCCAACTGGAAACTTCACGCGCTGATCGAGGGACTCGGAGCGGTCGTGGTATGCGAGGAACTCTGCACCGGTACGCGCTACTTCCACAACGGCCGGGTCGACCTGAGCGGAGCGCGCAGTGTGGACGAGGCGCTCGACACCATAGCCGACCGCTACCTGAGCATCCCCTGCGCCTGTTTCACGCCCAATCGGGAGCGTCTGGAAAGCATCTTAGAACTGGTAAGGGCCTATAAAGTCGATGGTGTCGTCCAGCACGTGCTGTCGTTCTGTCACGACTACGCGCTGGAGGCGGTGCGCATCGAGCGCGCGCTCAAGGAGCACGACGTTCCGGTTCTCACCGTCGAGACCGACTACTC
>CAYPNR010000150.1:0-1667 GCA_964412125.1 uncultured Planctomycetota bacterium
CCGCCGCGGCGCCGCTGTTGAAAGTGGGCCGCGCTCCTGTTACAATTCCGCGGCGTATCGTTTTGGGGAGAGCCGTAGGTGTCGCTCACCAGGTGGCTGCGGAAGCGCATGAAACTGTTGCTGTGGATAGTGGCGGTCGTCATAGCGGTCGTCTTCGGCATTCCTTTCACCGCGGCGCAGGTGGTGGGGGGCTGCGCCAGGACGCGGACGAAGGCGGCCACTCTGTTCGGAAGGGGACTCACGCAGGAGGAGTGGCACTGGGAGGCGCAACTCCTCCGTACGGCCTCGGAGATTCCCGGAATGCGGCGCGTGGTCGCCGCCGGCGTGGAGTGGCCCGGCAAGGACAGTCACTATCAGGTCTACGCCATGCTGATGATACTGGAGGAGGCGAAGCGTCTGGGGATAACCGCCTCCGGAACCGCGATCAGGAATTTCCTGTTCGAGTGGTATCGACCGAGACGCGCCTACACGATCATCCGCAACCGCAGTCGCTCGCCCGAGGAAGCGATGCAGCAGTGGTGGCGGTACATGATGGGCGCGCATCCCGAAAGAGCCAAGATAGACGCTCAGATCCGCAGCGAGTTCGAAAAGAACCCCATCCACGCGATAAAGAACGTCGGCGGTCTCTCCTACGGCACCTTCGAAGCCGTCGCCGAGCGGTTCGTCCTGGCCGAGGGTTTCATGGACAAGTATCCCGGAATCTTCACTTATCTGCCGCCTTCGGCGGTCTACGAGGAGTTCCGACGCCGGTACCACAAGCGCAGGTTCGAGGTGGTCTCCCTCAACTCCTCCGATTTCCGGACCGAGGCGGAGCAGTCGCTCACCGAGGAGGAGTTGACGGCGTTCTACCACGAGGTGAAGGATGACTACAAGCAGCCGCGTCGCGTGGCGTTCACGTGTCTTCTTCTGCCGTTTGCGGGTTTCGACAAGAAGGTTCCCGAGCCGGACGAGAAGGCTCTGGAGAAGGTCTACCGCAAGTGGAAGTTACAGCCGCCCATCTGGGACTACGAAACGGGCGCGCCCAGGCCCCTGAAGGAGGTGAAGGACTATCTGGTGAAGCGATACAGGAAGAAGAAGGCCCGTGAGATGGTCGAGAAGCACATGAAGAACCTTCTTCCGCGGATAAACATGAAGGCGATGCGGCCGCCGAAGGAGATGGCGGACTTCATCAAGAAGGAAGGCCTGAAAGAGGTGAAGACGGTGCCGGCCGGCGAAGAGGAGTTCCTGGAGCGCAACGCCGATCTTCTGGGCGACGAGCCCGGCATGGCGTTCGCCATATGGGAGCAGGTGAACTTACGCGACGAAGCGGACCTTCGCCGCGAGTTCCGCGGCCCGGTACGCTACAAAGACGGAATGTTCGTCTGGCGACTCGACAAGGTGACCGAGAGGACGGTACAGCCGTTCGAGGAGGTATACGACAAGGTACGCGAGCGCTGCATCGGCGAGAAGTCACGGGAGTTGGCGCGTTCGGCGGCGGAGGAGGTCGGCGCGCTGATACGCGCGGCGGGCGGCGTGAAAGACGACCTGTTGCTGGAGCGGCAACTGGCGCTGGTGGAGACGGACTTTGTCGAGCGACGCGAGCCAGGCGGCGTGAAAGGACTTCCGGACGGCTTCAAGATACTTTTTTCCGGCTGGGAACTGGAGCGGGTCGGCGACGTTTCGAAGCC
>CAYPNR010000151.1:0-1504 GCA_964412125.1 uncultured Planctomycetota bacterium
TAACGCCGCGGGACACCGCGGCGAGGCGGGAAAGACGGCGATCATCGGACGAGACAAGCGAGCGCCCCCGTTTTCAACCGGCACGCTGACACGGACGCAGGAATCGATCGACGACGGGCGGCCCTCACGGAAACCCGCGCGCATCCGTCGAGCGCCACGCGCTTCACAGGCGCCTCACTTGCCCAGTTCTATGCCCTCGCCGGTGTATATCGCCCCCGGACGACCGGCGACCGGCACCACGCCGCGCGCGAGGAACAGAAGCGCGAAAGAGGTCTCCACGGCGTCGCCGTACGGTCCGCTCCACGAGCCGTCGGGCCGCTGCCGCCCGAGAAGCGCCTCGGCGCCCTTCACATACCAGTCGCAGGTGCCGAAACGCTCCACCAGCGCCATCATGCCCGCGCGCTCCACCGAATACAGAGTGTATCCCAGTCTCAGCCACCCGCCTCCGCAGTCGCCGGCCAACTCGCGCGCGACGAAAGCGGCCGCGTCGCGCATGGCCGTGTCCGCTTTCTTCCTCCAGCGACCGTAGCGGCCCGCGTCCTCGAGCGCGCTCTTGGCGACCACCATGTTCGCGAGTCCCGCGGCCGTCATGCAAAGATAAGCCTTCCCGCGACGACCGGCGCGTCCGACGAGCGGTCCGTAAGTGAGGCCCCGCGCGCGCATCTTGCCGGGCGCTCCACCCTCCTCGTCCAGAGCGCGGACGACCTTCGTCCTGAAATTACCGGAAGGCGTCCCCGCGCCTCCGTCGAGCCGCGTCTCGGACTCCAGCCGCCGCAGTCGCTTGACGGAAAGTTCGGCGGCGGGCACCCGGAAGGGCGGAGTGAAGTTCCTGCCGCTCTTCTCCTGATCGGCGAGCATCGCCTTGAGATTGCGCTCGAACACGTCCGCCGGCACCCTGACGCCGAGTCTGCGGGCCGCGTCGAGGGCGAGCATCGCGAACTGCGTGTTCGAGCCGTCGCCGGAATACGTTCTCGACCTGTTCCTTCCGCCGCGGCCGTTCCGCCTGCGCACCGAGGTCGTGCGGCCGAGCCGGCGCGGCTTGGCGTAGGTCCAGAAGCCGTCGGAAAGTTGGGCCTCCACAAGCCATTCCGCGGCCTTCTTCGCCAGAGTCCTCAAGTCGGACGGCCCTTTCTTGAAACTGCGGGCGACCTCCGTGCGGAAGTTGCCGCGTATCTTCACGCCCTTCTTTGGACGATGATAGGCGTCTATCGCCAGAAGCAGAAGCGAAACACTGTAGGTCTCCCTCATCGGCAGACCCTTGAGACACTTCCACGCACGCCTCACCTCCACGGAGTCCCGATCGTGTCCGGCGACCAGCAACGCATAAAGACAAAGAGCCGTCCTCCCCATCGGATACGACCAGCGCCGCATTTCCTCGCCGACAAAAGAACCGTCACTCCCCTGTCGCTCGATCAGCCACTTCCTCCCGCGCTCTATCGCGACGCGTATCCGCCGGGCGAGACCGTCGTTCACACGCTTCATCTGTTTCCTGTCCCGAACACGC